>JAKQJQ010000028.1 GCA_029561105.1 Bacteroidota bacterium | reverse complement strand
CGTAGGTACGACAACCGACCCAACGTTCTATAACGTTCCTGGAACTTATGTAATCAACTGGACATTTGATGACGGAAACGGAAACGTAATCGTGGTACCACAAAATGCCATCGTAACGCCAAATAGCGGACCTACTCCATTGCGCAGCACCGATGCAGATTGTAACAATGACCTGGACTTGACATGGGATCTTAATGCTTACCTACCACAAGGAACAGTTGGAGGAACATGGTCAACCGTTGATACAGAAGTTATCGCTAACAATGCCTTGAACGGTTCTATATTCAAACCGCTTAACATTAGTGTTGGAGATCATTTGTTCACCTACACTATTGCCGATACGGCTGGTTGCGACCAGGTGTTTGAATTAACCATGGTTGTAGATGATAACTGTAAAGTTGACCCTGTTTGTTCTGACCTTTTGGTTCACAACGCCATCTCGACCAACAACGACGGAATCAACGAGAACTTTGTAATCGAGCAGATTGACCAATTCATTTGCTACCCAACCAACTCGGTAGAAATCTACAACCGTTGGGGTGTATTGGTATTCGAGACACAACAGTATGACAATGCGACACGCGTATTCACCGGAAGATCAGAAGGAAGAGCCACTATTGGCGCAGGCCAGGAGCTTCCAACCGGAACTTATTTCTACATCATTAAATATTTTGATGCAAGAACTGGTAAAAATGTGAACGCAGAATTACAAGGATACCTATATTTAACCAGATAATAAACCACTCAAATCTAACTCCTGAGGGTGTAAAAACCCTCAGGATAAAAACAAAGACTAATGAAAACAAGAATACTAATTTTCGCTTTGATGTTGACGGCGGTATCCGGTTTTGCCCAGCAGGACTCTCAATACACGCAGTACATGTACAACACGATCAACGTCAATCCCGGTTATGCCGGATCGAGAGGAGCTATGAGTTTGTTCTTATTGCATCGTTCGCAGTGGGTTCAGATGGACGGCGCGCCTACCACTAATGCGGTATCGCTGAACACGCCTATTAACGAAAGTAAATTAGGAGTGGGCCTATCCTTCGTCAACGACCGCATTGGGCCAACACAGGAAAACGCCATCTCTGTTGATGTATCTTATTGGGTACCCACTTCAGAAAACTGGAGGATGTCGTTTGGTATCAAGGGAACCGGAAACTTCTTTAGCCTTGACAGGAATAAATTGAATCCTGAAGTGGCAGCCGATCCCTCGTTGCAAGGTTTCACCAAATTCGCTCCGAATATCGGCGCAGGTGTTTACTGGCATTCTGATAAAACCTACATCGGAGTATCGGTACCCAACTTTATTGAAACCAAAAACAAATACGATGACAATGTAAAAGCTATATTTGTTGACAGGATCAATTACTACCTCATCGCAGGACATGTATTTGAATTGGGCGCGAACTTGAAATTGAAACCCGCAGTTTTGGCCAAAATGGTTCCTGGGGCACCGCTTCAGTTAGACCTTTCTGCCAACGCGTTGTTCTTTGAAAAGTTCACGATTGGTGCGGCTTACCGTATGGACGCTGCCGTCAGTGGACTGGCAGGATTTCAAATCACCGACGGTTTATTTATCGGTTATGGATATGATCATGAAACCACTAATTTGAGAAACTACAACAAAGGTTCGCACGAGTTTTTCTTACGGTATGAACTATTCAACAACTATAACAAAATCATATCCCCTCGATTCTTCTAAAACTGCAACATCATGAAAAATAAAGCAATACTATTTATAACGTTTTTGAGTTTGATTGCCACAGTGGGCTTCGCTCAGGAGAAACAGCCTGCCGGGGGTAAAAAAGCCGATAAGCAATACGACAAGTATGCCTATATCGACGCGACCAAAACCTACGAGCGCGTTGCAGCCAAAGGATACAAATCGGCCGAGATGTTCATGAAATTGGGTAACGCCTACTATTTCAATGCCGAACTCGACAAAGCCAACAAATGGTACGACGAATTGTTTGCCATGGGCACAGACGTCGATCCCGAGTACTACTACCGTTATGCACAAACCCTGAAATCGGTTAAGAATTATACCAAAGCCGACCAAATGATGGCCAAGTTTGCCGAAAAATCGGGAGACGATGTACGCGCAAAACTCTACAAGTCTAAACAAGACTATATGGATGAGATCAAAGCCAATTCTGGTCGGTATAAGATTGAAGATGCCGGAATCAACAGCAAGTACTCTGATTACGGTACCGCTTTCTTCGGAAACCAGGTTGTTTTCGCCTCTTCGCGCGATACAGGAAACTTTGCCCAAAAGAAACACAAATGGAGCAACCAGTATTTCCTTAATCTTTATTCATCAGAAAACACCCCCGAAGGCGCATTGGGAGCTCCGGTAAAATTCTCAAAGAACATCAATTCAAGATTCCACGAGGATACGCCAATCTTCACCAAAGATGGTAAAACGATGTACTTTACACGTAACAATTTCAACAATGGTAAAAAAGGTAAAGACGCCAGCCGTACTACCTTGCTCAAGATTTACAAGGCAACCTTGCTTGAAGGCAACAAATGGTCTGACGCTACAGAATTGCCATTTAACAGCAACAACCACAGCGTAGCACACCCTACTTTGAGTGCCGACGAAAAAACCTTGTATTTCGCTTCTGATATGGAAGGTACACGCGGGCAATCGGATCTTTGGAAAGTGAGCATCAACGGTGATTCATACGGAACGCCCGAAAACCTTGGCCCAACCATCAATACAGAAGGAAAAGAAACGTTCCCAACGATGACCGATGAAAATGAGTTGTATTTTGCCACAGACGGACATCCCGGCCTTGGCGGTCTCGACATCTTCATGGCTAAGCTTAAGGAAGACGGTACTTTTGCAGCGCCGATTAACGTTGGCGAGCCTGCGAACTCTCCAAAAGATGATTTCGCTTACCTGATCGACACCAAAACCCGTAAAGGTTTCTTATCATCGAACCGTGACGGCGGACAAGGTTATGACGATATCTACAAATTCCTCGAGACCCGTAAATTGGTTTGTGAGCAGACGCTTTCAGGTATCGTAACCGATCTGGAAACCGGTGAAGTATTGGCCAACACCAAAGTGACTTTGTTCGACGACAAGTTCAACAAACTCAAAGAAGTGATGTCTGATGACAAAGGTTTCTATGACATGGGGACTGTAGAATGTGGAAAACCTTATTATGTGAGAGCCGAAAGAGAGCTTTACGAGACCAAAGAGCAAAAAATCACGATTTCTAAAACTACCGGGAAAACCGATCTTCCGATCCAGTTAGAGAAAAAAGTAAAACCGGTGACCGTAGGCGACGATTTGGCCAAGGCATTCGGAATCAAAATCATCTACTTTGACCTTGACAAATGGAACATCCGTCCTGACGCTGCTTTAGAGCTCGAGAAAATCCTCGACGTGATGAAGCAATATCCAAACATGAAAATCGACGTACGTTCGCATACCGACTGCCGCGCTTCTCACAAATACAACGAGAAATTGTCTGACAGAAGGGCAAAATCTACCGTTGCATGGCTCATAGCCAACGGCGTAAATGCCGACCGTTTGACCGGAAAAGGTTATGGGGAAACCCGATTGGTTAACAAATGTGCCGACGGCGTTCAATGTACAGAAGAAGAGCACCAAGCAAACAGACGTAGTGAATTTATCATCACTGCACTATAATTAGAATGAACCTCAATTGAAAAGGATGCTCGAAAGGCATCCTTTTTTTTGCTTTGACAAATTAGTGAATTGCGAGAAATGACAGTGAAGCTGAGAGGACTGAATTTTCTAACGTGAGAAAACGCTTCTATTAACAAAGCAGGTAGAATTTCTGCTTTTCAGATTTCTTTTTTTTTCTTAGGGATACATCAGCCCCTTCCCTGAAGGTAAAATACAATTTTCGCCAAAACCCATAGTCTAGAAAAACTACCTATTTTGTTAACCGGCTTTTGTGAACCGATTTCCAAAAAAAGCACCCTGCTCTATCGCAAAATATCCTGTCATCAAAACAGCCTTTTCCTAAAATACCAAACCAGCACCAACAGATAAACAAAATACGTAAAAGCATGCGCCATCACAACGCCTTCAATCCCGTGTGATTCGATGAGCAAACTGCTGAGCACATACAACAGCGACAACGATAACAACTCCGTAACGATAAAGGCCACCGTGAGCTTCTTGGCAAAAAACTGATAGCCCAATATGAGCGAAGCCGCCTTGAACACATCACCAACCAATTGCCATGCAAATAGCGCGGTGACCGGCAAGAACTCGGGCGTAAATAACATGTGCACAATAAAAGACCGCAGCAAATAAAGGACACCCAAACCTAGCGCAAACAAAGGCAATATGCCGGTATAATAACTCCTGAATACATTTTTGGTTGCCTTGTCGCTTGTGGCGAAAGCGAGTTTCGGAAAGAAATACACACTCAATATCGACGAAATAAACATCAGGTAATAGGTAGACAATCGGTTCATCGCTTCCCAATACCCTGCCTGTTCAATGCCCAGATTGACAATCACGTTGTTCCTGATAGCCAGTAAAACCAACGGTCCGCATAACGCAGCCACTAAAGTCATCAGTGAATATGCAGAGAGGTTTTTAATCACCTGCACATCAAAAGCCGCAATTGACAATATCGATACAAATCGAATCTCCTTATTGATGTAGTAAAAGCTGATAAAAAACAATAAAGCCGGCGGCAACACTAGTGATAACAAGGCACCAAAAGTACCCCACTTCCAAATCATCAAAGCCGACATCAGGAGCCCGATAATGTTGCCCCATATATTGATTCGGATTACCTCGCGGAATTTCCCCAAACCATTGATAACCGCAATCAACATCACACTCACCACATACCAAGGCAGCGCGATTGCCAGTATTCGGAATATGTCGGCATAATCGTTCCCCAATCCGAAAATGGCAGTACTGAAAGGTTGTGCCAAAAAAAACAACAACAGCGCCAGTACCAAAACCACCACAATCAGGCTCAAAAAAACGGTGGCAATGAACCCACGCAAACCTTCGGCGTCGTCTTTGAGTGCCACCACGTATTTCACCACGCCATTCTGGAAACCCAAAGTACCCACTGTCTCTGTGGCGGTAAGAAAATTACGCAGGTTACCCACAAGCGCCATTCCCGACGGGCCTATAAATATGGCGAGTAATTTAGAAGTGATCAACCCGCTCCCAATCCTGAGCAAAACACTCGCGCCATTTAACGAAGTGACTTTAAAAAGCGGAGTCCGGGCGATGGTTTTGATATGTTTCAATCGAGTAGTATTAGGCGTCGAAATTTACTCAAATATTTCTACGCGTTTGTTTTTAACCGGCTAATTTTTAAAATCCTTATAAAAAATACGTATTTTTAAGCTCCTAAAAAAGTGCCGTGAAAACAAAACTACATCTCTTCTTGTTTATTGTGGCTGTATGGGTTTCAAGTGCGGCTTTTGCACAAGAGGTCTCGCTTTACACACAATTCAGTGGGCGTTACGATTTCGTTTTCATTGGCAATACACTCAATTCGATAGAGAACAACAGTATTGTCGGGCAACCAAGCCCACCTTGCACCATCCTCAACAGTTCATCGGCCACACTCAATCTGGGTTCGGGCAACAGCATCCAAAATGCATATTTGTATTGGGCCGGTTCTGGCAGTGGCGATTTCAATGTCAAACTCAACGGGCAGGACATTGCTGCCCAACGCATTTTTAACATTGTCAATCCGCGGGGCTTGCCGTGTTTTGCTGCATTCACAGACGTTACCACTCAGGTAATGGCAACCGGCGATGGCACATACACGCTTTCAGAGCTCGACCTCACGGCAATCATCGACCCTTATTGCCCATCGGGCGGTAACTTTGGAGGTTGGGCCATTGTCATCGTTTACGAGAATCCAAACCTGCCACTCAACCAAATCAATATTTACGACGGGCTCGAAGGTGTCCCCAATACCATCAACATCACCTTGGGCAACCTCAATGTGATTGACAATGTAGGCGCCAAGATTGGATTTGTGGCTTGGGAGGGCGACAAAAATATCTCGGTCAACGAAACGCTTTCTATCAATGGCAACGTCTTGCAGAATACGCTCAATCCGTCCAACAACGCGTTCAATGGAACCAATAGTTTTACGGGTTCGGACACCTTATACAATATGGATCTTGACGTGTACGACATCCAGAACAATATCCATATCGGGGATACTTCGGCCAACATACAATTGACTTCGGGGCAGGATTTTGTGATGATCAATTGCATCGTGACCAAACTCAACAGCCAACTACCCGACGCCACCATCGCCATAGATCAGATACGTGTGCCTTGCAATTCGCAGATAGTCAACGCAGATTATTCTGTGTACAACGTGAATGCCTCCAATGTGCTGCAGGCCGGTGTCCCGATTGCCATCTACGCTAACGGAATTTTACTCGCGCAAACCCAAACCCTCGCTCCTATTGCCATCAACGGCAGCGAATCAGGCACTGTATCCATTGCGGTTCCCGACGACTTTCCCGATAGTTTCGAGTTGGTTTTTGTAGTAGACGACGACGGCAACTCGCACGGCGTGGTCATTGAAAGCAACGAAGCCAACAACAACACCCGCATCAATGTATCGCTTGGCAGCGCAGCACCATTGCCAGCCTTGCCGCCTTTATGGAGTTGCAACAAAGGTCTCGGAAAAGGGCTGTTCAATTTCTCTGCTTATGAGAACCTGTTGCAGGCGAGTCCGCCGCGTTTGGTTTCCTTTTACGCTTCGATCGCGGATTTGCAAGCCAACCAGAATGTCATCACCGACATCCAAAATTACAACGCGCCAAACACGCCGATGGTTATTTTTGTAAAGGTTGACAACGGCAGTTGCTACGACGTCACGTCGTTTGAATTGCGTACCAGGAAATGCCCGCCAATCGTCTACAATTTTGTGTCGGCCAATGGCGATGCTTACAACAATACCTTTTTCATTGAAGGCTTGCGCGATGTGTTTACCCATTTCAGGCTGTCGATTTACAACCGTTGGGGTTTTAAGGTCTGGACTGGCGACAACCATTCGGCGGATTGGGACGGCGAGGTAAACCACGGCACCAGAATTAGTCACGCTCACGTGCCCGACGGGACTTACTTCTATACCCTCGAACTCAACGATCCCGACTATCCCCAACCACTAACGGGCTTTGTGTACCTGACCCGCAGCTGATTACATGTTTTGCGTGTAGTAATTGTAGTCTTTAAGGATGGTATTGATAAAGTCGGCGTTGGTACCCGACAACTGCTTTTTGATTCCCGTCACGGCTTCAATCTTCAGCCTGAGTTTCTCCATGGTTTCTAAATCATTTTTGGCACGCGCGAATTGAAAAGTGTCTTTAATAATCCGCATGTCATTGTCAGACAATTTGATCACCAGCGGATACACCGGCACATATTCCTGCCCGATATCTTCAAGTATCGTACTGTTGATGGTCACCTTGTTGCGCAACGTAATCACCGCAGTTCCAGCCGTCATATCGCCTAAACGTTGGCTTTTTTTGCTCGAGATGATGGCAATCAGCGCGACCATGCCATTGAGCATCGAGATATCGATAATCCTGAAAAACCAACGGATCAGATAATCACCAAAACTGGCCTGATACCCATCGATCTTGACCACTTTGATGCGCAGCAGTTTCTTACCGAAACTCTGCCCCTCGAACAAACTCTCGAGCGTGATGGAGTACAGCATCACCGGGAGGAAGAAAATAAGCACCACCGCGATACGCGACCAATCGTCCATACGTCCCAAAATCTGGTCCATACCCAGCCAGTAGAAGAACACGCCGTAAATCACGATATAGTAGGCCGTTTTTATGGCCAGGTCAATCAGGCACGCGAGTATGCGGTCGCCTACCGTTGCGGCCGTAAAATTTATGTTGACATTTTGGGTGGTATTGATCGTAAGTTCTGACATATTTTATATTTTAGCCTCAATGAGAGAAGTCGCCTTCATAAAACAAAATAAAGCAAAATGGCTCGAATTTGAGTTGGCCATTTTTGGTAAATCTAAAAAAAATCCTGATGAAATGGCGAGCCTCTACATCCATTTGGTCAACGACCTGTCTTACGCACAAACTTATTACCCCAAAAGTAAGACGGTCATTTACCTGAATTACCTGGCCTCTCAGGTGTTCCAGAAAATCTATAAGACCAAACGCACCGAGCGCAACCGCTTGAGATACTTTTTCGAGACCGAAGTCCCGTTGCTTCTTTACCAATACAAACGCTACCTCGTATACGCTTTTGCATTGTTTTTTGCCACCGTGGCTATGGGCGTGGTTTCGGCGCGATACGATGCCGATTTTGTACGGTTGATCCTCGGCGACGGCTATGTCAACATGACACTAGAAAACATTAAGGAAGGTAACCCTGTGGCGGTCTACAAATCGGGCAGTAATTGGGGCAGTTTCATAGGTATCACGCTCAACAATTTATACGTGGGCACCAAATGTTTCATGTACGGTATCCTGGGTGGTGTGGGTACTTTCTATATCTTTTTACAGAATTCACTCATGCTGGGCGCCTTTCAGTATTTCTTTTACCAGCAGGGCGTGTTTTGGGAAAGCGTGCGCGGCATCTGGATCCACGGTGCGATGGAAATCTTCGCGATTGTAATCGAAGCCACTGCAGGTTTTATACTGGGTGCCTCTATTCTATTTCCAAAGACGTATTCGCGCATGAATTCGTTCAAGATTGGGTTTAAGCACGGGCTTAAGATTTTCCTGAGCACGTTCCCGTTTACGATTTCGGCGGGTTTCCTTGAAGGTTTCATCACGCGCTATTCTATAGACATGGAAAATTGGCTGAGTAGCCTGATTATTTTAGGAACTTTGTTCGCCATAACCTATTACTATCTGATTTATCCATTTGTGGTACATCAAAAAACACAGGCAGCTCGTGGGTAAATGGCTGTTTTTATTGGTCTGTCTATGGTCTCTGAACGCGAGTGCGCAGGACAACCCAATCACGGTCGATGCCGGAGCTTTACCCATTCCCGCTGTCGATTCCTCGCAAATCACCTTAAACACCTTCCCTAAGGACTTCAAACAAAAATACCGTGACGCCGAATTCATCTATGAATTCAAAGCGCCCGAGAAAAACGCCTGGGACCGATTCAAGGAATGGCTCGCCGATATTTTCAGGAACTTCTTCAATTTCACCAACGATACCGATTCGATGCATGCCGTAGAGATCGTACTCAAAAGCATCGCCGTACTCATTGTCGTCTTGGTGATTTACCTGATTGCCAAGGCACTGCTCAACAAGGAAGGCCGTTGGATTTTTGGAAAGAGTTCAGACGCGAAGATCATCCGCTACGACGATATAGAAAACAACCTACACTTACAGGATTTTAAGAAGCTCATCGCAAACGCGCAGCAATCGGGCGACAAAAGGCTTGTGATCCGCTATTATTATTTGTGGCTGCTCCAAAAGATGACCGACCGGCAGTTGATTGAATGGGACATTGAAAAGACCAACTCGGATTATTATCGCGAAATCAAAACTGCGGCGGCCAAAGACCGTTTTGCTTACGTTTCATATTTGTATGACTACGTTTGGTACGGCGAATTCGAGCTCGATGACACCACTTATGATAAAACACGCGCTGCTTTTGAAGCCGCAATCCAATCAGTAGGACATGAATAGGCAGGTGAAAATATATGTGGGCTTGCTGCTGCTGATTTTAATCGGTACGATTGCTTATGACAGTACCCAGCCCAAGCCCATAAACTGGACGCCTACGTACTCGGTTACCGACAAGATTCCGTTTGGGCTCTACGTTTTTGACCATGAGATAGACCAATTGCTAAAAGGACGTAAGCTAACCCGGCACAACGTCACGCCGTATGAATACCTGGAGTCGTTGTACGATTACGACTCACTTGTCAATGACTACAAGGTGAAAGGTTGTATCTTCAATATCAACCAGTATTCCAACCTCGACAGCGAATCGGTCAAGGAAATTTGCTATTTCGTGAGTCACGGCAACTCGGCTTTCCTAAGTGCACGTGTGCTGCCCGATGAACTGCTCGATTCTTTGCACGTGGAAATGGACGCCGACTTCAAATATTCGGACAGCATTTTCAATTGGGTGGCGAATCCCAAGCTCGGCAGCAATAAGTACAATATCCTTGAGGGCGTGGGCAACAACTATTTCGCGAAAATCGATTCGACCAACACGAGCGTCCTTGGCTATCAGAGTGGCGACAGCACTCGCGTGAATTTCATCAAGGTACGGTACAAAAACGGCGAGGTCTTTTTGCATACGCAGCCCACGGCCTTTACCAACTTTCACCTGCTCAAGAAAGATCATTACCAATACGCCGAAAAGGTACTGTCTTATGTGCCGCAAGGCAATGTTTTTTGGTTCAGGAAACAGCAGGACGGCGAGGTCATTTCAGATTCACCCTTGCGTTACATTACCAGCCAACCCGCGCTCAAATGGGCCTGGTATTTATTTTTGCTGGGTATGCTGGTGTTTATTTTATTCAATGCCAAACGCAAGCAGCGGGTGGTTCCTATCATCTCGCCACTGGGCAATACTACGATAGATTTTACCAAATCGATTGGGAATCTTTATTTTCAGGAAGGCGACCACGACAACATCATCAATAAAAAGATCATTTATTTCCTCGAGAAAATCCGCAATGAATATTTGATTGATACCACAAAGCTCGACGATGAATTCGTGAAGAAACTGCACCTCAAGTCGGGAAAGGAATTGCACGACATCAAACAGGCGGTTTTCCTGATCAATACGCACCGTCGCAGCCCACATAACAGCGTCGCCGAAGACCTGATACAGATTAACAACGCGATTGAAAAAATATTGTAGCTTGCAAGCTTACAGCCAAAACCATAAAGTAAAATTTAAGAACTAAAATATGGAAGAGAACCAACAACCCGAAAATATACCAAACATCCAAAACGAACCGGCATCAAACGACAACGTCAATTTTGAATCGCGCATAGACCTTGCGCCATTGCTCGCGCACATCAACGACATCCGCCAGCAGATAGAAACGGTAATTGTAGGCCAGCACAAGATGGTAGACCAAATGCTCGTGGCGATTCTGGCCAACGGCCACGTATTGCTAGAAGGTGTTCCAGGCGTAGCCAAAACCATCACCGCCAAACTGCTCGCACGCACGCTAGATATTGGTTTTAGCAGGATACAATTCACGCCAGATTTGATGCCGTCGGACATTTTGGGAACGTCTGTCTTTGACCTCAAGAAATCGGAGTTTGAGTTTCGCAAAGGCCCGATTTTCTCCAACCTGATCCTGATTGACGAAATCAACCGCGCACCCGCCAAAACGCAAGCCGCACTGTTTGAAGTCATGGAAGAACGACAAATCACGATTGATGGTTCGGCCTACATTATGGATACGCCGTTTTTGGTCATCGCTACGCAAAATCCGATTGAGCAGGAAGGAACCTATCGTTTGCCCGAAGCACAACTCGACCGTTTTTTGTTTAAGATATCCATCGATTTCCCGAAACTTGCTGAGGAAATCACCATTATCCAGCGCGAACATTCGTTGCAGGATCACGGCAAACTTGAAAACATCCAATCGGTTTTATCTTCGAGCGAAATCCGTAAATACCAGTCGCTGGTCAAGCAGGTCGTCATCGAACCGCAACTTGTGGAATACATCGCGAAAATCGTCGTCAATACGCGTGAAAATGGCTTTTTGTATTTGGGTGCGTCACCGCGCGCCTCGATTGCGATATTGAACGCCGCCAAAGGTTTTGCAGCGCTCCACGGACGTGATTTTGTGACGCCAGAAGACATCAAGGAAGCAGCAATCCCGGTTTTACAACACCGCGTGATCGTGGCACCCGAACGTGAAATGGAAGGCATCAGCAGCAGCGAGATTATTCGTCAAATCCTTGAAATGGTAGAAATCCCACGATAATTTTTTGGGTCTAGGCTATAAGCTTTAGGCTTTAGGCTGTAAGCTGCCACCCAAAACCAAAACGACAACCTTGAAATTCATCAGGCAACTTTATATCAACAACTTATTTTTCTACGTGCTGCTCGGCATCATCGGGTTGTTTGCTTGTGCGTTTTTGTTTCCGGTGCTTTACAACGCGGTTTGGTATTTGGTTTATATGCTGCTGACTTTGTTTGCGCTCGACCTGCTGATTTTGTTTCTCGCCCACAACGGGATTTCGGCGTCGCGGCACACGCCAGAAAAGCTATCGAACGGTGATCAAAACCCTATTCTGGTGCAGCTTAAAAACTATTACACCTTCCCTGTTTTAGTGACGGTCATTGATGAGATTCCGTTTCAGTTTCAGGTTAGGGATTTTAAGATTGTAAGGAAAATCAAGGCTTCATCGCAAGACAGCGTTCAATATGAACTGCGACCCACCGCGCGCGGCGCTTACGAATTTGGCAACCTCAATGTGTATGTCTCGTCGCCTTTGCGATTGGTTTCGAGGCGGTTTCAATTCGACAACCGGCAAATGGTACCCACCTATCCGTCGTACATCCAGTTGCGCAAATATGATTTGATAGCCTTCTCGAACAACCTGTTTCAGTACGGCATCAAGAAAATCAGACGCATTGGGCACACGATGGAGTTTGAACAGATCAAGGAATACGTGCAAGGTGACGATTTGCGCACGCTCAACTGGAACGCCACGGCCAAGAAAAACGCGCTCATGGTCAACCAATTCCAGGACGAGAAATCGCAATCGGTATATATGGTGATAGACAAAGGGCGCGTGATGAAAATGCCGTTCAATGGCTTGAGTTTGTTGGATTATGCGATCAATACGACGTTGGTTTTATCGAACGTGATCCTCAAAAAACAAGATAAGGCGGGTATGTTTGCGTTCTCTAAAAAGGTTGAGAACCGAGTCGTTGCCGAGAAACGCTCGTCACAGATGCAGAAAATCCTAGAGACGTTGTACAACATCAAAACCGACTTTTTTGAGAGTGATTTTAGCCGTTTGTATGCCGATATCAGAAAGAACGTGAACCAACGCAGCCTCATTGTACTGTACACCAATTTTGAGACGCTCGACGGCCTGCACCGGCAGTTGCCTTACCTCAAAGGCATCGCCAAAAGCCACTTATTGGTGGTGGTTTTCTTTAATAATACCGAGCTCGACGCACTCATACAGAAAAAAACAGAGACCATTCAGGACGTGTACGACAAGGTCATCGCCGAGAAATTTGCGTTCGAAAAGCGCCTCATTGTTAGCGAACTTAAAAAATACGGGATTTACTCGGTACTTACCCAGCCAGAAAATCTCACGCTGGACAGCATCAACAAATACCTGGAAATCAAGGCGCGCGGCATTTTGTAGTTTTTTTTTCTAAAAAAGGCAGTACCTTAGCGCTTTAGAACCTAGCTTTTTTTCGTTGAAACAAATTTCATCCGTACAGAATCCGTTTATCAAATCTTTGGTGCAGTTGCAGGAAAAAGCAAAGGCGCGCAAACAGGCCGGGACTTTCCTAATTGAAGGCAAGCGCGAGATTGAACTCGCCATCAAAGGAAACTATGAAATAGAAAGCATCCTATTTTTACCCGAATTGGTTAGTGAGGCCGAGCTTGCTGCGCTTTCGCCACGAATCCAGCTCATTGAGATCACCAAAGAGGTCTACCAAAAACTCGCTTACCGCGACACCACCGAAGGCATACTAGCCGTTGCGAAAACAAAGCCGCTAAGACTACAGGATTTACAATTGTCTCAAAACCCGTTAATCCTGGTTGCCGAAGCGCCCGAAAAGCCGGGAAACATTGGGGCACTTTTGCGTACTGCCGATGCGGCAAACCTTGACGCCGTTATCATCGCCAACCCCAAAAGCGACTTGTACAACCCCAATATCGTACGCTCGAGCGTGGGTGGTTTGTTCACCAACCAGATAGCCACGGGAAGTACAGAGGAAATCATAAGATTCTTACAGCAAAAGAAAATCAATTTCTATTGCGCCACCTTACAAAATTCGACCCCTTATCATACCCAAAACTATACGAATCCTACTGCCCTGGTCGTTGGTACCGAAGCTACCGGACTTACTGATGCGTGGCGCGACGCCGCTACCCACAACATCATTATCCCGATGCAAGGTGAAATTGACTCGATGAACGTTTCTGTTGCCGCTGCCATTTTGATCTTCGAGGCCAAAAGACAGCGTGATTTTAAATGATATTTTTTAAAGTATGAAAAAGTGTTTAGTGGTTTTGGTGGCGATTTGTTACGGCAACGCCTTTGCGCAACTCAGCGTCGAAAAGATTGACGAAGTCGTAGCGCGTGCGCTCAAAACGTTTGAGGTACCGGGCATCGCCGTTGCCGTGGTCAAGGACGGGAAAGTCGTACATGCAAAAGGGTACGGTGTGCGGTCGATTGTGACCAACCAAAAAGTCGATGAAAATACTTTATTTGGGATTGCCTCCAACAGCAAAGCCTTTACCACAGCGGCATTGGCGATACTCGTCGATGAAGGCAAAATCAAGTGGGACGATCCAGTCAGGAAATACATCCCCGAATTCAAGATGTACAACGATTACGTGACCAACGAATTCACGATTCGGGATTTGCTCACGCACCGCAGCGGGCTTGGCCTTGGCGCAGGTGATTTGATGATTTGGCCCGATGGGAACAATTTCACGACAGCCGACATCATACACAATTTGCAATACCTCAAACCGGTTTCGGCATTCCGCACCAAATACGACTACGACAACCTGCTGTACATTGTGGCCGGCGAAGTACTGCATCGCGCCAGCGGGAAAACCTGGCAGGAATTCATTGACGAACGCATACTCAAGCCGCTTGAAATGAGCCATTCGGCGGCGAGTTTTACCCGATTGAAAGACACGACAAATGTAATCACACCGCATGTCCCCACCGATGGTAAGCTCAAGGCGATTGTGCGTTACAAGAGCACGACTTTTGATCCCGCTGCCGGGATTTATTCTAGTGTGAGCGATTTGAGCAAATGGGCCATCCTGCAATTACAGCAAGGAAAATACGGCGCGAAAAAAGAGAAATCACTGTTCAGCGAACAGCAACACAAACAAATGTGGACACCGCAAACCATCGAGGATTGTCCGCCGAATCCACCCTACAATTCGCATTTTAAAAACTATGGGCTGGGCTGGCAACTCACCGATGTGAAAGGTACTTTGCAGGTTGGGCACACCGGTGGTCTCGACGGGATCGTGACGCAGGTCACTTTACTGCCCGAGTTGAATTTGGGAATTATCGTGCTTACCAACCAGCAATCGGGCGCGGCATTCCATGCGATTACCAATACAATCAAGGACAGTTATCTGGGCATACAATCGGAAGATTATGTCGTGAAATACAGTAGCCAGCGCAAGGAGAAAGAAGATAATGCCGATAAGATTTCTGAAGAAGTATGGCAAACCGTAGCCAAAAACCAAAAAGACAAAATCAAAACCGACCCAAAAAAATACGACGGAACCTACAAAGACAATTGGTTTGGCGAGATTGTCCTTACCGAAAAGAAAGGGAAATTGTATTTTGAATCGAGGCGTTCGCCACAATTGGTCGGCGAAGTTTTTTTCTACAAAGACAACACTTTTGCCGTGAAATGGAACAACCGCAGTTTCCTTGCCGATGCGTTCCTGAAATTTTCTGAAGACCACACCAACCTTAAAATGGATCCGATTTCACCACTGACAGACTTTAGCTATGACTTTCAGGATTTGGATTTTACTTTGGTGAAGCCGATGCCGAATTAAAGATCAAATGACGAATTTACAATTCTTTGAATTTTTAATATCTATGGGCTACATATTTTATGTGCTGTGGTTCAATTATGATTACAACAATTTCTTTGAGAGCAATCGGTTATTATTGAACTTTACAATTTGCTTGGGTTGGGCGGCATTCGGGTTATTGACAAATTATTCTGTGCAAAGCGGTAGTTTCCTTTTTCCGCTGATATTGATTTTTCTCATAAGAGTATTCGATTTTTTCTCCGTAAAAATAAGGAAAAGGCATTTTCGTCCTTGGTCAGGTCGTGGCATAGCACCGCCGCTAGCCAATATGACCGACGCATTGCTGGGATTACTACTGCTCTTTTTGAATATCATTTTGCCAATCATGCTCTTAAATCCTATAATTAATGGCAGGTTCGTCAATCATCACTAAATATCCGGTTAGCGCGTTAGCGATAGCAGCGGCATCCTTTGGTTTCTTTCTTTGAGAAACCAAAGATAGAGCGGATAGCGCGGGCCAGGGCCGAACGTAAAGAAACAGTCCAGTGGACTGTTTTAGTGAGGAGCCAGCAGGCGCGTAGGCCGGTGTGAAAGGCAACGCCCAAAAAACCTTGCACATTTCAAATCTTATCTTTACTTTTAGGCAAAGCCAAAATTGAACTACCACCATGGTTGAAATTGATATAGAAAAGGAAAACAAAGCGATTGCCAAGGAATATAAGGAACTCTTGCGCATCAGTTACCAAACGCTGTCGCCCGATGACAAGAAACTCATCCGCAAGGCGTTTGACGTGGCTGTGGATGCCCACCAGGACCAGCGCCGTAAATCGGGAGAGGCTTATATTTTTCATCCGATTGCCGTGGCCAAGATCGTGGCTTCGGAGATTGGACTCGGCGCGACCGGAATTGCGGCAGCGCTCATGCACGACGTAGTAGAAGATACCGAAATCACCGTAGCCGACATTGAACGGATGTTCAACCCCAAAGTGGCGCAGCTCGTAGAAGGATTGACTAAAATTTCCCAAGTCCAGAAGGATTTGAACGTGTCTATGCAGGCCGAGAATTTCCGCAAGATGCTGCTTACTCTGAACGATGACGTGCGTGTAATCCTCATCAAACTCGCCGACCGTTTGCACAATATGCAGACCATGGAATCGATGCCCGAACACAAACAGGTTAAGATTGCGTCCGAAACCCTTTACATTTACGCGCCACTCGCCCACCGTTTGGGTTTGTACAACATCAAGAGCCAGCTCGAGGATTTGGGTTTGAAATATACCGAGCCCGCTGTGTATAACGACATCGTGAGCAAAATCAAGGAAACCAAGGAAGAACAGGACGCCTACATCAAGGATATTTCTGATGTATTGCAAAAATCGCTCGACGAGGAAGGCGTGGATTACGCCATTAAGGGTAGACCCAAATCGATCTATTCTATACGCCGCAAGATGAAAGCGCAGAATGTGAGCTTTGACGAGGTGTACGACAAATTTGCGTTGCGTATTGTGTACAAATCCAATCCGCATGACGAGAAATTCATCGCCTGGAAAATCTATTCTATCGTCACAGACCATTACCGCCCAAGCCCAAGCCGTCTGCGCGACTGGATTTCGTCGCCCAAGTCAACGGGTTACGAGGCTCTGCACATCACGGTGATGGGACCAAAAGGGCGCTGGGTAGAGATCCAGGTGCGCAGCGAACGTATGGATGAAATTGCCGAGAAAGGCTACGCGGCACACTACAAATACAAGCAAGGCGCCACCGAGGAAAGCGGATTGGATGTCTGGCTCAACCTGCTCAAGGAAGCACTCGAAAACTCAGAAACCAACGCCGTAGATTTTGTAGAGGATTTCAAGATGAACCTCTACGCCAAGGAAATCTTCGTGTTTACGCCCAAAGGCGAAATCAAATCGTTGCCCAAGGGCGCGACTTCGCTCGATTTTGCGTTCTCGATCCACTCCGAAATTGGGATCAAGACACGCGGAACCAGGGTCAACGGCAAACTCGTCCCGCTCAACACCGAGCTCAAAAGCGGCGACCAGATTGAAATCATCACCTCGCCCAACCAAAAACCCACGGCAAACTGGCTTGACTTTGTGACCACTTCGCGTGCCAAGAACAAAATCAGGAACGTCCTCAACGAAAATACCAAGAAGATTGCCGAGGAAGGCAAGGAATTGCTTACCCGAAAACTCAAGCACCTTAAGATTACCATCAACGAGCAGGTCATCAACGAGCTCGTGAATTTCTTTAGGCTCAAGACCAGCCTGGACTTGTTTTACCGCGTGGGTATCGGAACCATAGAAAACCAGCAACTCAAGGATTACGCGGCACAGAAGAGCAATACGCTCATGAATTTCTTTAAGAGCAAGATTACGCGAAAAGCGCAGACGGCCGACGAAGACATCCACAAACAGGTCATTTCTAACAATTATGACATGCTCGTTTTTGGGGTAGACCAGGACAAACTCGATTACAAACTCTCTACCTGCTGCAACCCCATTCCCGGCGACGAAGTGTTTGGTTTTGTAACCATCAACGAAGGGATTAAAGTACACAAGAAAGATTGCCCGAATGCCATCTCCTTACAATCCAACTACGCCTACCGCATCATCATGGCGCGTTGGATCGACTCCTCGCAACAGGAATTCAAGGCGATCCTGCACATCACCGGCATGGACAGCATGGGATTGACCAATGAACTCACCAAAGTCATCTCGAACAATATGCACGTGAACATCCAGAGCATCTCGCTCAGTGGCGAGGCGGGGATTTTCAACGGCCAGGTGACGGTGATCGTACAGAATAACATCATCCTTAAGAAACTGATCGATAACATCAAGAAAATAGACGGCATCGAGAAAGTAACACGAGTCAATAAAACCTAAGCCGAATGTCTGCCAATACCTGCCTGAATTGCAACAAAGAACTCGTTGACCGATTTTGCTCGGGTTGCGGACAAAAAGCCGACACGCACCGCATTTCGTTCAAGCATTTCATCCTTCACGATTTGTTGCACGGCACGTTTCATTTAGACAAGGGCATTTTGTTCACGGCCAAGGAGTCTTTGTTTAGGCCGGGGCAAGCCGCACTGGATTACATTTCAGGAAAAAGGATTCGGTATTACAATGTGTTTTACCTGATTTTGCTCACGATTGGTTTGATGCTGTTCACGCGGCACATCGGCGACCTTTTTTTTACGGATACCGCACAACTGGAGCCCGAAAAAATCTATCCCAATGAAGCCAGCCGCAAAATTGACGAAATCATCTCCCAGAAAAGCAAGCTCATTTTACTGCTATTTGTTCCGTTTGCAGCACTCAACAGCTTTATGCTATTTGGTCGCAGGAAACTCAACCTGAGTGAACATGCTATCCTTGCAGGCATGATTCTTCTTGGGCTATTGTTGATTGCTACACTGAGTAACCTTTATTTCCCTATAAACAACTTTTTGAATCTCAACGGTACCATTGCCAGCATGGTGGTTACGTTGATTCTTTTGGTTTATGTGTGTCACGGCTACATCAATGCGTTTGGCAGCGACTATGCTGTCTGGGGAATGGCTTGGCGGCTCGTACTGTTTTTTGGGCTGATTTGCGCCGAGCTTTACCTTTTATTCCTCCTTATTTTTGGATTCGTATCGGATTGGAAATTCGGAACGGTTTCCCTGACGCCTTTCAGTTAATTACAACAATGACAAATGGAACAACCTTTCTTTGATGACCATTGCCTGCTGCAAAAGCCCGACACCAAAGGCGGCTGGACTTTTGTCACGATGCCGGCCATGCCGCATTTGCCCAGAAAAAAAGGCAGCACGACGGTACGCGTACGCGGCTTCATCGACACCTATGAGCTTAAGGATTTCAATATTTGGGCGATGAAAAAAGGGACATTCCTCGCCGTGAAGACCCAAATCCGAAAGGCGATCAACAAAGAAGCGGGCGACACCGTGAAAATCACCCTGTATCTCGACGAGCCGCAAAGCATCATTCCCGAGGATTTTTTGCTTTGCCTGCAAGACGAACCCAAGCTGCTCAAGCATTTTGAAAGTTATCCCGACAAGAAAAAGAAGGAAATCACCGATTGGATCTTCTCGGCCAAGACCGAAGAGGAAAAGATTGAGCGGATGGCGAAAACGCTTGAGAAAATGGAAGCTGAAGTTGGTAATTGACACCGAAAGGAACCGCGTTTGCGTTAGGGATTAAAGCGGCATCCTTTTGTGAAGCATGAGCAAAAGATATAGCGGAAAGCCCGGCGATGGCTTTAACAAACTCCAAGCAACTCCAAAAACTCCAGCCAGCGCAACGCCCAACTTCAATTTACAAATCTGCTGTGAATTATTCGTCTAAAACTTTGCGGCACTTTCAACTTTTGACTTTTGACTTTTGACTTTCGACTAAAAGACTTACCTTTGCCGCATGACACTCATTTCCACCGATAACAGTAAAAACCAAGAGATCGTAAAGAACGTTTTTACGATGTATTTGGAGAACAAAGGCCACCGGAAAACGCCCGAACGCTACGCCATCCTTCAGGAAATTTACGATAGCGAGGACCATTTTGACATTGAGCATCTCTACCTCAAAATGAAAAACAAGAACTATCGCGTGAGCCGCGCCACCTTGTACAATACCATTGAATTGTTGCTTGATTGCGCACTGGTCCGCAAACACCAGTTTGGGCAAAACCAGGCGCATTACGAGAAATCGTATTTTGACAAGAATCACGACCACATCATCATGACCGACTCGGGCGAGGTGATTGAGTTTTGTGACCCGCGCATCCAATCGATTAAAAAAACCATTGAGGAGATTTTTGATATTGAGATCCACAACCATTCGTTGTACCTCTACGGCAACAAGCGCAAAGCAATTGACAATGGATAATTGACAATTGATAATTAGCTGGGCGTTGCCTGCGGCCCGGGCTTTCACACTCGCTTTTTGCTCATGCTTCGCAAAAGAGCTCAATCAATTGTTCAATCCCTAACGCGTACACTGCGGCAAACTTCAATATTCGTTGTTGGTTGATCTTCGGTTCAACGTTCAAAAAAAAATGTCGAATGTTGAATAACAAACTTTGAATTACGAACTACATAAACACACAACAACAACACCACTACTAATGGCAGACTTACTACTAGGATTACAATGGGGCGACGAAGGCAAAGGAAAAATCGTCGACGTGCTTACCTCGAACTATGACATCATCGCGCGTTTCCAGGGCGGCCCAAACGCCGGACACACTTTAGAGTTCGACGGCATCAAACACGTGTTGCGTACCATTCCGTCGGGGATTTTCCACACGAATTCCATTAACATCATCGGCAACGGCGTCGTGATTGATCCCGTGGTTTTTAAAAGTGAAGTCGATGGGCTTGCCAAATTCAACCTCAATCTCAAAGACAAATTGATCATTTCGCGCAAGGCACATTTGATCCTGCCTACACATCGTTTGCTCGATGCAGCATCCGAAACCGCCAAAGGCAAAGCCAAAATCGGTTCTACGCTTAAAGGCATCGGCCCGACGTATATGGACAAAACCGGGCGCAACGGCATCCGCGTAGGCGACATTGAACTCGCTGATTTCAAGGAACGTTACAGACAACTCGCCGACAAGCACGAAGCGATGATTGCGTTCTATGACGTGGCCATCCAATACAATTTAGCAGAACTTGAAAAGGAGTTCTTTGACGCGATCGAAGACCTCAAAAAGCTCACTTTCATCGACAGCGAGGAATATTTACACCAAGCGCAGCAAGCCGGGAAATCTATCTTGTGCGAAGGTGCGCAGGGTTCTTTGCTCGATGTGGATTTTGGGACGTATCCGTTTGTCACTTCATCCAATACTACTGCCGCCGGTGCTTGTACAGGACTCGGGATCGCTCCCAATAAAATCAAGGAAGTCTACGGAATCTTTAAAGCTTACACCACGCGCGTGGGCAGCGGCCCATTCCCTACCGAGGACTTTGGCGAAGCCGGAGAAACCATGGCCAAAATCGGGAATGAATTCGGCTCGGTCACCGGACGCAAAAGACGTTGCGGCTGGCTCGATTTGGTGGCCTTGAAATATGCAGTCCGCATCAATGGCGTGACGCAACTGATGATGATGAAAGGCGATGTACTCAGCGGTTTTGAAACCTTAAAAGTTTGTACCGCTTACAATTACCAAGGCGCCCAAATTGACCACTTACCTTACAACATCGAACCCGAAAACGTTACACCGGTTTATAAGGAATTCAAGGGCTGGCAAGCCGATTTGACTGGAATGTCTACCTACGACGAATTGCCAACCGAATTGAAATCGTATATCGAATTCATTGAAAAAGAAGTCGAAGTCCCGATTAAGATTATATCGGTGGGGCCAGACCGCAAACAAACGATTGTCAAGTAGCCAACGACATCTAAACCCTTGCACCACATGAAAGCCACAAAATTATTCAATGCCTTTTTTGAGAGCGAAAAGTCGGGTGGTATCGTTTTGTTGCTCGCCACCGCTTTCTCGTTGTATTTTTCTAACATTACCGGTGGCGAACATTTTGTGAATTTTTGGAATCAGGAGTTGGGCAGCCACACGTTGGCCGAATGGATCAACGACGGACTGATGGCAATTTTCTTTTTGCTGATTGGGTTAGAGTTGGAACGCGAGATATTCATTGGTGAATTGTCTGACCTTAAAACTGCGTCACTACCGATTTTTGGGGCGCTCGGAGGCATGTTGATCCCTGCTGGAATATTCCTTTTATTTAACTTTGGCACGCCAACACAAGCAGGCGCAGGCATACCAATGGCTACAGACATCGCGTTCGCCGTCGGGATTTTGTCTCTCTTGGGCAAACGCGTGCCGGCGTCGCTAAAAGTTTTCCTGACTGCATTGGCCGTCATCGACGACTTGGGAGCCATCTTGGTCATCGCCATCTTTTACACCGATAATTTATCGCTGCTCAATCTTGGCATTGCTCTGGGAATTTGGGTTGTTTTGTTTGTTATGGGCAAGTATTTCAAGGTTCGTAACCTCTTTCCGTATATGATCGGCGGCGTGGCGATGTGGTATTTTATGCTACATTCGGGTGTACACGCCACGATTGCCGGCGTTTTATTGGCCTTCGCAATCCCGTTTGGTGATGGAGGCGAAAAATCGACCTCGCATTTGCTGCAACATTTCCTGCACCAACCCGTAGCATTTATAATCTTGCCGTTGTTCGCATTGGCAAACACTTGCATTCCGGTAGAAAGCGGCTGGCAGCAAAACCTTTTGCACGTCTCAAGTGCAGGGATTATCCTCGGCTTGGTTGTGGGCAAACCTGTGGGAATCTGGCTGTTTTCGTATTTGTCTTCAAAGGCAGGGATATGCAAATTGCCGCAAGCCGTCAAGTGGAAACACATTTTTGCCACTGGATTCCTTGGTGGCATTGGCTTTACGATGTCTATCTTCATTACGCTATTGGCCTACGATGACATCCACATCATCGACGATTCGAAAATGGCCATTCTCGTTGCCTCGCTCATTGCCGGTATGATCGGGTTTGTATCGCTAAAAGTAACGCTCAGAAAAATTCGGCCTTAGTCAAATTTCGGCTAAATTTACGATCATGTACACGACACTTGAACATGCAATTGTGACCTATTTTGGGGACATCCCGAGCAAAGGAGCGTCTACTTCGCTACCGATTTGGCAGGACTGGTATTCAATGAGCCCGCACGCTGGAATATTCAAGCTTTAACAGATGTCGAAGTCATGGTTTTATCTAAATCGGCCTACGACGCCCTTGGAGACAAAATCGAAAATTGGACGACTTTGGAGAAACTTTTTATTGTGGGTTGTTTTGCACATTTGGAAAACCGTGTCAACAACCATCTTTCGCTAACTGCAGAACAACGGTTAGACCTGTATTTTGAATCGAATAAAACGCTCTTTAACCATGTACCATTGCATTATATTGCGTCGATGTTGGGTTTGACGCGAGAAACGTTTAGCCGAATCAGAAAAAAAAGAGGCCTGTGATTCCAGCCATGGCGCAGAAAATCCCCGTGTGTTTTGTCAATGTGGTCCAACTGTTATCCGAAAACAACTACCGAATTTACTTATTTCATTTGTTTTGCGTACTGGCCTTTCAGTACTTGTTGCTTCCCGTTGCCGTTCCGGCTTTGGCGAAGTGGCTCCTCGTGACGTTCTTAGGATTTTCTGGCGCGCTGCTAATTAGCTTTGTCCTCAGAAAAAGTTATTTAATCAGAAAAATAATTTAAATGAAGACCACATCTTTTTATCTAGTAATTTTATTGACCTTTCAATACGTTTCTATCATGGCACAATCTGCAAACCCATTCACAAACGCGGTACAATTTCGGATCGCTCGGCCCACGTCACAACTCCACAAAATAAAAACCTTTTACTGTGAGGTATTAGGATTTCCTCTCATCGGGCATTTTGAAGGGCACGATGGCTATGATGGGTTGATGGTTGGCATACCAAATGAAAAATATCATCTGGAGTTTACGCAGCACGCCAAGCAAAGCGACTTACCCAAACCTACGCGCGAGAATTTGCTGGTATTTTATTTTGAGGACGACACCTCATATTTGGCCGCCAACCAAAGGTTGCAGGTTTCCGGATATCAGCCGGTGGCTCCCGAAAATCCTTACTGGGCGGACAAGAGTTTTACCTACGAAGACCCAGATGGCTGGCGCATCGTGTTATTCAACGGCCTTTTTAAAACGTTATAATTTGTAGATGACCGATTCGGACGGATGCAGCTCGACCCAAATCTTGCCCTCGCCGTCCTTAACCACCAATTTTGATTTCGCCCGGCCGTATAGCTGTTCGGTTACGTCGTATTGTCCGTCGCCGATACGCCACTTTTTTAACAATTCGGATGGGATTTTTAACTCGAACGAGGCGGTTTCTTGGGCCGATAAATTACACGAAACCAACAGTCTTTCCTTACTACTCCAACGGGCATAGGAATATACTGCTTCACCGTAGTTGGGTGTGCCGTGGCGGTTGACTTGTTGTAATTCCTGATATTCGCCCATAATCGCAGGGCTGTTGGCGGCAAAATTCAGCAGACGTTTGTAAAACTCGCGGAGCTCTTTCTCTTGGGTGTAGGATTGCGCTCCGTCAAACTTCCCGTTGTTCATCCAGCGCTGGTGCGTAGGGACGCCAATGTAATCAAATATCGACGTGCGCGATCGCTTCCCAAACCCGGCATCTTCACTACCCGGTTCACCGTTTTCTTGCCCGAAATAAATCATGACAGGCGAGGTGCTGATTGTAGCCGACAATACCATCAGGGAACGTCCATTTGAACCGCTACCGGCAAACTCAGGGCTGGCCAAACGCTGCTCGTCGTGATTGTCTAGGAAATGCAACATATGCTTTTCAATGTCGTGCAACCCGGCTTGAATGTCGGCAATACCGTCGGCGTTACTTTTTCCCTGAACGATAGCCTTGAGCTTGTCATACAATTCTACCTTGTCGTAGAGGTAATCCATCTTCCCGAGGTGGATGTAATTGCGGTATTCTTGTGGATTGTAAACTTCGGCGAGCAAAAAAGCATCGGGATTTTTCATCTTGATCGACGAATTCATGTAACTCCAAAACTCATACGGCACCATTTCGGCCATGTCATAACGGAAACCGTCGATGCCTTTCGCGGTCCAGTACAAGGCGATGTCACGGAATTTTTTCCAGGAACTCGGTACGTCCTTGTCTTTCCAGAACGCATAATGCTCCTTGTAATCTTTATGGTCAAAGCCTGCGGGCAATTCAGGAAAATCCTTGCTGCCGTCGGGCTTGATGCCGTAGTTGATTTTGACGGTTTCATACCAATCATTGATATCCGGTTTGGCCAGACGCGATCCGTTGCCGGTCCATTTGGCTGGGTTTTCGTCAAATTGACCATCAATCATTGGATTTTTCTCGCCATTTAACGGCTGGTAAGTATCCGAAGTAGGCACCTGGAAAGGCTGTCCGGGTATGTAATAAAAGTTGTTGTCCCTTGCATATTCTACGTTTTTATTGTCGTCGGCACCAAAATCCCGCACGCCGTTTGGATTGGATTTGCCTTCGTATTTGCGCGCGATGTGGTTTGGGACGATGTCAATCAAAACCTTTAAACCGGCTTTGTGCGAACGTGCGACTAAGGCTTCGAACTCCTCGAGCCGTTTGGCCGGATCAACAGCCAAATCAGGGTTCACATTGTAATAATCCTTGACCGCATAAGGCGAACCCGCGCGGCCTTTCACGACTTCTGGATCATCGTTAGAAATGCCGTATTTGGTATAATCGCGAACCAGCGCGTGGTGCGGAACACCAGTGTACCAGATGTGCGTGACACCGAGGTCCTTGATTTCGGACAACGCTTTGTCGGTAAAGTCGTTGAACTTCCCAACTCCATTTTCTTCGATGGTTCCCCAAGGTTTATTCGTGGTGTTCTGGTTTCCGAACAATCGGGTAAAAACTTGGTAGACTACCGTTTTTTGCGTGGTGACGGGTTGCTTTTTGTCCATGGTTTTGCGGTTTCTATTTTGGGCATTTGCCGATACCGCCAAAAGCAGGCAAGCGGCTAAAACGATTTTTTTCATCGGGTCATTTTGAGGGTGAAGCCTACAAATATAAAAATTTGAAATCCACTTCCTAGCTACTAATAAATAATTCTTAATTCCCGCTTTGCTTGCGGGAAGTTTCATAAATTTGGCAAAAATTTGAACCATTGAATAAAATTCATTTTATCCTCTTGATTGCGTTGCTTTTATTGGGAATTCCTAGCGTTTGGGCGCAGGCTCCTAAGAAAATCATAATCGAATACTCTGATTTTGCCGATGTGAACCAGACCGAAATTCCCGATGCTTTTTTGCTCACCGGAAACGTGCGCATCAATCATGATGGAGTAAAAATGTTTTGCAACAAGGCGTATTATTTCCAGAAGGAAAATTATATCAAGGCGTTTGGCGATGTTCGTATGGTTCAGGGCGATACCTTGTTCATGAACAGTAAATACGCCGAATACAATGGCAATGTAAAACAGGCTTATGCCACTGGGAACGTTACTTTGCGCTCGCCCGATATGAATCTGGTGACCGACACGCTCAACTTTGACCGCAACATCCAACAAGCCTACTACAATACTTACGGGACGATTACCAACAAGGACAATGTACTTAAGAGCAAATCCGGACGGTATTATGCCAATGAAAAAAAGTTCCAGTTTTTGACGGCGGTAACGGTTACCAATCCCAAATACGTACTCAAATCGAACCACCTCGATTACTACAATAATTCGGGACATTCTTACCTCTTTGGACCATCGACCATTACCAGCGAGCAGAATTTCATTTACACCGAAAAAGGGTTTTACGACAGTAAGAAAAACGTGGGGCATTTCCTCAGGAAGTCTTACATCAAATACAAAGACCGATTGATTGAAGGCGACAGTCTGTACTACGACCGCAAGATCGAGTTTGCGTCGGCGACCAACAATGTGAAGATTACCGATACCATTAACAAAGGCATCGTCAAGGGCCATTATGCCGAAGTATTCAAACAAAAGGATTCGATGTTCGTGACCAAACGCGCCGTGGCAATCAATCTGATGGAAAAGGACTCGGTTTACATTCACGGAAAAATCTTGATGATTACCGGAAAGCCCGAAAACCGCATCATCCGTGCATTTAAGAATGCCCGATTTTACAAATCGGACATGAGCGGCAAATGCGATTCGATCCATTCGAGCCAGAAAACCAACCTGACCAAACTCATCGGTAGACCGATACTGTGGAATTTTGAAAACCAGATGACCGGCGACATCATGCATTTGGTGGGCAACAAAGAAACAGAAAAACTCGATTCGCTCAAGGTACTCAACAATGCGTTTCTGGTGTCAAAAGATACGCTTGGCACTGGCTATAATCAGGTGAAAGGCTTGAATTTGTATGGGAAATTCCGCGACAACAAACTATACGAGGCCGACATCATCAAAAACACCGAAGTCGTGTATTATATGCGTAACGACGACCACGAACTCATAGGCATCAACAAAAATGTGAGCAGCAAGATTAATCTCACGCTCGACGGCAATACGATAGACACCATGACGTTCTTTACAAACGTGGACGGCGACATCTACCCAGAAAAAGACTTGCCTGAAAACGCCCGGAAACTACGCGGTTTTGTCTGGCGCGGAGAGGAACGCATCAAGACCAAGGATGACATTTTCCCACCAGAAGAGAACGAAGAAAATGAAAAAATCATCAAGGCGAGCCAAGCCGAAATGGCCAAAGAGAATACGCCGATGAAGGTTCGCAAGGAAACGAAGGATTACGACAAAAACAACCCGCAACCTAAACCAAAGCAAACAACGGAGAAGCAAACTCCCTAGCTACACCAGGCCGCGTTAGGGATTGCAGCAAGGTGCCGCGCACCGCGGAAAGCCCGACCCGCAGGGGAACGCCCACACCATTTATTCCGCTGCGCTCCATACAATTCGGCTGCGCCTCGGGTCACAATTCAAACACTCAACATTGAACCCAGATTTCTTAAAATACCAAGCCCAAACATCACCCTATCCACTTGGGATGGAGGTTTCGCACGCGATTGGCTCGTACATTTACGACACAAACGGTAAGCAATATCTTGATTTTGTCGCTGGCGTCTCGGCTTGTACGCTGGGTCATCAACACCCACGCGTGAATGATGCGATCAAGGAACAGCTTGATAAATATTCGCATGTGATGGTGTATGGCGAATATTCGCAAAGTCCTGCGGTTGAATTCTGCAAACTGCTTGCGTCATTGTTGCCAGAACCTCTTAAAAAAACATATTTGGTGAATTCGGGAACCGAAGCGACCGAAGGCGCTCTAAAATTGGCGCGCCGCGTGACTGGCAGAACACAACTCATTTCATGCTACAACGCCTACCACGGCAATACGATGGGCTCGATGAGCGTAATGGGATTTGAGGAACGCAAGAAACCGTTTGGGCCGCTTATTGAAGATGTCGATTTTATCACGTTCAACAACGAAGCGGATTTGGAAAAAATCACGACCAAAACCGCCGGAATCATCCTGGAGAGCATTCAGGGCGGCGCCGGATTCATACAACCTGAGAATGATTTCCTTGCTAAGGTGCGAAAACGTTGCGATGAAGTGGGTGCGCTGATGATCATCGACGAAATCCAACCGGGTTTTGGGCGCACCGGAAAACTGTTCGGCTTTGAGAATTATAACTGCGTTCCCGACGTAATTATATTGGGCAAAGGAATGGGCGGCGGAATGCCGGTTGGCGCATTTGTCGCATCTGAAGCGCATATGGATTTACTCAGCGACAACCCAAAGCTGGGTCATATCACCACTTTTGGCGGTCACCCTGTCATTGCGGCAGCAAGTTTGGCCACTTTGAAAGAAATAACTGAAACAAACCTTATTACAGAAACATTGACAAAGGAAAAACTGTTTCGGTCACTTTTGGTACATCCTTTGATAACCGAAATTCGCGGAAAAGGATTGATGCTGGCAGCCATGACGCGGCATCCCGAAATCACGAATAAGGTAATTCTGAAATGCCAGGAAAAAGGGTTGATTCTATTCTGGCTGCTATTTGAAAGTTGCGCGATTAGAATCACACCGCCGCTTACGGTTTCTGAAAATGAGATCAGGGAAGGCTGCGCCATCATCCTCGAAGCGATGGAAGAAGTGCTTACAGAAAATTAACCCAAGAAACTGATTGCCAGTTTGCAATCTTTTAGCCTTAAACAATAAAATTAAAATTCGACCTTTATTACAGATGTCGGGCCGTAGTCCGATTTAAGGAGCGGGTTTGTTAATTACTTTGTTCACAACAATTACAAACTTTTCCAGCACTAAATAAGACGTTACCTACTTTTAGATAGGATAATTTTAAAGAAAATACTATGCATCTCAGCGAAGAAGAAGAAGACTATAATTTATCCTTGTCGAAATTCGAATCGATGTTGAAAACCAACAAGATACTGTTTTTTGACTCTGAGGAATTCGAAGAGATTATTCTTCATTACCTCGACATGGGTAAAGCGTCGTTAGCAAAGAAAGCCTTAAAATTAGCACTCGAACAGCATCCCAAATCCACTGGCCTCAAACTGGTGCAGGTAGAAATGCTGGTCTATGATGACAAACTGGATTTGGCAGAGAAACTCCTCAATGAACTGTTTGCCATCGAACCCCACAACGAAGAAATTTACATCCAGAAAGCCAACATCTATTCTAAACGCGACAACCACGAAAAAGCGGTTGAATTACTTGAAACCGCCTTGAAGTACACAGACGATTATGCCGATGTGTATAACTTAATTGGCATGGAGTATTTGTTTATGGACAACCTTGAACTGGCCAAAGAGAACTTCATCAAATGCCTTGAGGAAGACTTTGAAGACCAGGCCGCGTTGTACAACGTGGTATACTGCTTTGAATTCCTTGACCAGAATGAAGAAGCAATCGCGTACTTGACCCAGTACATTGACAAGAATCCGTACAGTGAGATCGCCTGGCATCAGATTGGCCGCCTCAACTACGGACTTAACAAATACGAAGAAGCCTTGCGCGCTTTTGAATATGCCACCTACATCGACGATGAATTTCTTGGCGCTTTTATGGAAAAGGCCAAAGCGCTCGAGCGTCTAAAAAGATATGAGGAGGCAATTGAAAGCTACAACCGGACCATTGAACTCGACGATCCCACTTCTTATGCATTGTTGCGTATTGGTAAGTGTCATGAAAAACTGGGTAACAAAGCTTTGGCACTTAAGTTTTTCAACAAGACCGTACACGAAGACCCTTTGCTCGATAAGGGCTGGATTGCCATCACAGATTTTTACGTGCGCCAGAAAAACTTCCAGAAAGCTTTGTTTTATGTAAATAAGGCTTTAAGTATCGACAATGAAAACCGATTCTACTGGAAGCGTTACGCAACCATCAACAAAGAAATGAACTTCTTTGAAGAGGCCGAGTTTGGTTACAGAAAAGCCGTTGAATATGGCGATTACATGCTGGATACCTGGTTGTTTTGGGTAGATATCCTTCAATTTTTAGGAGAATTTGAGAGTGCCGTGCACGCGTTGCTGCAAGCATCCGAGTATTTCCCTGAAGAATACGAAATCGAATATCGTTTGGCCGGATTGTACCTTATGCTGCATGAAACTGACAAGGGAAAGTTTCACCTGAGCAATGGATTGCGGTTGAATTTTAAAAATCGTACCATTTTAGAGTTATTGTTTCCTACCGTTTGGGCCAAGAAACTCGTACAGAATGCGGTAAACAAGCACCTTGACAAATAATGTCACGCCGGCGTTTCGGGTTGGTTGGTAAAAACATCGGCCATTCATTTTCTGCAGCGTATTTTACCGAGCGGTTCGTCAAAGACCGTGCGTTAGACTGCTCGTATGAAAATTTCGACTTATCAGAAATAGCGCTCTTTCCTGCGCTGCTCAAGGAAAACCCTGATTTGGCGGGGCTCAATGTCACTATTCCTTACAAAGAGCAGATTATCCCATTTTTAGATGTATTGTCGCGCAAAGCGACGCAAATCGGAGCGGTAAACGTGATTCGGTTTACAAAAAAGGGTAAGTTGAAAGGGTACAATTCTGACTATTACGGATTCGAGCAATCGTTGCAACCCCTATTGCAACCCCACCATAAAAAAGCACTGATTTTAGGAACTGGCGGCGCGTCAAAAGCCGTTGCGTTTGCCTTGCAGCGAATGGGGATTTTGTATGCTTTTGTTTCGAGAGCGCCTTCGGTCAATACAGTGGCTTACGAACATTTGAATGCTACAACGTTCGACAACTACCAGATTGTGATCAATTGCACGCCACTGGGAACCAGCCCGAATGTAGATGGCTTCCCTCCGATTCCTTATCAATTCTTTACAGAGAAGCACATTGCCTTTGACCTTATTTACAATCCCGAACTCACACTATTCCTTAAAAAAGCAAAGGAAAACGGTGCCACCGTCAAAAACGGTAAGGATATGTTGATTTTCCAAGCCGAGAAAGCCTGGGAAATTTGGAACAAATAAATTATTGAGTTATCGGAGTTTTCAATTGCCGTTTTCTGGCATTTTCTAATTTCTGTTTCCTTTCGTCGACAATTTCTTTGTAAATTATGAATTGCTCTGCACTTAGCAATTTCCTAACTTCTGCATCTTTGGGTTCAGAGAGCCTGTCAACCGAATCTTGTTTCTTTTTCAACGGGAGCTCACTTTTGTTGATCTCACGCTTCATTTTGGCATACTTGTTCAGGATTGCGTCGAACGATGGCTTTTGCTCTGGTGTTAAGTTTAGTCGTTCGGTATTGCGTTGGGCCCGTGAAACCAATTTTTCCTTTCTCATTTCTAAAATCGGCTTCTGCTGACCCATCATAGGCACCGTTAGGGTTGAAATAAAAACCAATATCAATAACCAGTACTTTTTCATTATAGAATTTTAAGTTAGCCATACGAAGATAGCAATCAGCATCATGCTGTACAAATTTAAATTGAAGGAAAAACTGTCATTTGTATTCCCGTGAATCAGCCAGAGAAAATAACTTGTAAGCACTTTTAGGCGTTCGGAAAAAGTAGTGAGGTACTTCTAAATCAAACTCAAAAAAGCAAAAAGTATGATAAAAACTGTAATCGCTTTGAATTCTTATATGCCTTTATTATCTTTCGCGCTCGAAAAATTTAGGAACCTTACACATTTTACAAATGTCAGAAGAAAAGAATGATAGCCTGCACGATGCAGATGGAAACCTTGAAAGTCAAAATTCGGAGACCCAAATCACAGCAAATGAGTCTGATACTGTTTTGACGGATGCTAACCAGCAAACGTCCGAAGTGACAACCCCAACGGCAGAAGAAGCCCAGGAAATCCATGCCGATGCAATAATCGCCGAATCCGAAGCGTCTGAAAACGTCTCTGAAGCCGGTGAAGAAGCCATGACCGCAGTTGAAACTGCATCCGATGAATCAATTGTAGCTCCCAGAGCAGCGTCGGAGAAAAAACCAAAGGCGGCAAAACCAGCAACCGAAGATTGTTCTCCCGAGGCCGATTCGCACAATGCCGATGCTATGGTAGCAGAATCAATAGCTGCAGACCAATCCACGCCTGCCGAAGAAGCCATGACTGCCGCGATCGCCCAGGAAGAACCGACAATCCAACACGCAGAAGAGACAAGCGATATCGAATCGTCCGAACCAACGGCAACTAGCATGGAAGCAACAGCTCCAGAAGTCGATGACGATGCTGTAACTGCCATTGCCCATGCCAATGCCGAAGAAAGCGAAGACGAAACCCTACGCGAGGAAATCCCGATGCAAAATTATGAGGCGCTTGCGATGGATGAACTCGTCATGGCGTTGGAGAAAATAGTAGATACCGAGAAAGTCATGGCGGTCAAAGACCATGTAGAAGAAATCAAGAAAGCGTTCCTGGCCAAATACCACCATTTCATCGAGGAGAAAAAGGATGAGTTTCATGCCGAAAACCCTGACACTACAGAGGATTTCCATTATCATTTTCCACTCAAAACCAAATTCGACCAACTGTATTCGCAATACCGTGACAAGAAAAATATCCACTTCAAGAGCCTTCAGACCAATCTGAAGACCAATCTGGAGAACCGTTTGGCAATTGTCGAAGAACTTAAGAACCTGATCAATCCACAGGAAAACATCAAGGATACGCTCAAACATTTCAACGATTTGCGCGAACGTTGGAAAAACGCGGGTCCAATCCCAAAAGACAAATACAACCACGTCTGGAACAACTACCATTTCCATGTGGAGAATTTTTACGATTACCTACACCTCGACCGTGAAGCACGCGACATTGATTTCAAGCACAATCTTGAGCAAAAGCAGCGCATCATCTCACGTGTCGAAGAATTGGTCATCGAAGCCGACATCAGCAAAGCCTTCCGTGAATTGCAAGACCTGCACCGACTTTGGAAGGAAGAAATCGGGCCGGTTTCGCGCGAGCACCGCGAAGACATCTGGAACCGTTTTAGTGAACTTACCAAACAGATGCACGACAAACGCGAATTGCTGTTTGAGAAATTGCGCGGTACCGAACTCGAAAATCTAGAACGCAAAAAGGAAATTGTCGCTCGTATTGAAGCACTTGCACAGGAGAAAGTCAACTCGCATGCCGCCTGGACCGCGCAGGTAGAAAAGGTCGAAGCCGCGAGGAACGAGTTTTTCTCGGCCGGAAAAGTGCCAGCCGAACTCAACGAAGAAACCTGGACGAGCTTTAAAAATGCCGTGCGCAGTTTCAACGTACTCAAAAATTCGTTTTACAAAGAAATCAAGAAAGACCAAAACGACAACCTGAGCAAGAAGCAGGCGTTGGTAGCCAAAGCCAAAGAATTACAGGAAAGCACCGATTTTTCGGCCACTACGCCAGTCATGAAGAAAATCCAGGAAGAATGGAAAACCATCGGTCATGTGCCGAGGAAATACTCCGACAAGCTTTGGGCAGAATTCCGCGGCGCTTGTAATTCCTACTTCGAAAAACTAAAAGAGCAAAAAGTAGAAGAAAACCCAGAAGAAACCAAGGCTTTTGAGAGCAAGAAATCGTACCTTGATACGTTGCGGGCGTTTGAAATGACGGGCGACCACCGTACCGATCTGGATGCCATCAAACAGCATATCGAAAACTGGAAAGGCTTTGGAAAAGTGCCCTTCCCAAAAAGACACATCGAAGGAAAATTCAATAAGATCCTTGATGCTTTGTTCGAGAAACTGAGCCTGAGCAAGAAAGAGTCGGATATGGTGCGATTCTCTAACCGCGTCAATAGCCTGTCGGAGAATAACGACACGCGCAAACTCGACAACGAAAAAATCTTCCTGATGCGCAAGATCGATGAAGTACAGAACGAAATTTTCCAGTTAGAAAACAACATCCAGTTCTTTACCAACACCAAAAATGCCAAGAAAGAAAACTCGATTGTCACCGAAGTGCGTAAAAACATCGAAAAACATAAAGAAGAACTCGTTACTTTAAAAGCCAAACTCAAACAGCTCAGAAGTATCAAAGCCGAATAAATTAAAAAACCAGACCAAACAAAAATCCCGTACCAGAAATGATACGGGATTTTTTATTTGATTTATTTTCCAAATTATCAATTACAAATTCTTCGCCTCATTCCAAAAAACGTCCATCTCTGCCAAAGTCATATCCGACAAGGTTTTGCCTAGCGCACAGGCTCTGCTCTCAAGATACTGGAATCGTTTGATAAATTTTTTGTTGGTGCGTTCTAACGCGTCCTCGGGATTTACATTGAGAAAACGCGCGTAATTGATCATAGAGAACAAAACGTCACCAAACTCACCTTCGATCTTTTCGGGATTCCCTGATTGTACTTCCTCGTGCAGCTCCTGTAGTTCTTCCTGCACCTTGTCCCAAACCTGGTGTGGTTCTTCCCAGTCAAAGCCTACGCCTTTTACCTTGTCCTGAATACGGCTGGCTTTAACGAGCGCCGGCAGGCTTTTGGGAACACCTTCGAGCACCGATTGCTTACCTTCCTTGAGTTTGAGCTTCTCCCAATTTTGCTTGACCTCTTCCTCATCCTTGACTTCCACATCGCCGTAGATGTGCGGATGACGGTGGATCAGTTTCTCACAAATCCCATTGCAAACATCCGCCATATCAAAAGCACCCGACTCGCTGCCAATTTTGGCGTAAAAAACGATGTGCAACAACAAATCGCCGAGTTCTTTCTTGATTTCTTCAAGGTTGTTGTCGAGTATCGCTTCACCTAGTTCGTAGGTTTCCTCAATGGTTAGGTGCCGAAGGGATTCTAGGGTTTGCTTTTTGTCCCAAGGGCACTTATCGCGCAAATCGTCCATGATGTTGAGCAAGCGGTCAAAGGCTTCCAGTTGGCGTGGTCTTGAATTCATCGGTTAATTTTTTAATAAAAATAAGAAATCCTGTCCCTCAATGAGCAGGACAGGATTTAAAATACTATGGGTACAGGAACTATTCCTTGTCTTTTTTGGCTTTCGGTGCTGCTTTTTTGGCGGCTGCCTTTGGCGCATCGTCTGCAGTTTTTGCAGTTTTGGCCGGCGTGTCGGCAACTTCGGATTCTTTATCGGCCGCTTTTTTTGCTTCGGGAGCTTCCTTAGAAACCAAACCTTTTGCCTGAAGCATATTGTACCAATTCAATACTTTTTTGATATCCGACGCATACACTCGGTCTTCATCGTAATCGGGCAATACTTCTGCAAAATAAGCAATCAGCTTGGCCGTGTCTTCCTTGTGCGAAATCGCCGGGCCGTTGTTTTCCTTCTCGGCGATGGCACGCATGACTTCGGCAAGTGGCTTCTCAGAACTGTGCGTGTATATTGATATCTCAGACAACAAACTCACGTTGCTTCTTAAACCAACCGTGATTTTTTTCCCGTCAATTAACGACTCGGCTACAAATCCGGTTCTGGTTTGCAATTTCAATGCATACAATCCTGGTTGTCCTGAAATGGCTAATACTTTTTCTAAATTCATGTTTCAATCTTATTTCTGTTTTTTTAATTTTTCTTGTCGCGAAGTGGTCTTTTTTCCTGCAGCGCAACGGTTATTTCTCTAACTATCTTCCTTTCTTGGTCACGAATTTCATCTTGTAATCGGGACGTGCTTTGCCTTCCATGATATTCTGCAGTTTCTTTTTGATGAGCTGTTTTTTGAGCGAAGAAATCTTGTCGGTAAATAAGATGCCCTCGGTATGATCGTATTCGTGTTGGATTACGCGCGCGATAAGCCCGTCAAACACTTCGGTTTTGGTATTGAAATCTTCGTCCTGGTATGTAATGGTGATGGTTTCGTTGCGATACACATCTTCGCGGACTTCTGGAATACTCAGGCAACCTTCATTGAATCCCCACTCCTCGCCTTCTTCCTTGACCATATTGGCATTGATAAAAGTGCGCTTGAAATTTTTTAGCAAGGCTTGCTCTTCGTCGGATAAATCTTCGTCCTGGCCAAAAGGCGCCGTATCAATTACAAAAAGTCGAATACCCAAGCCCACTTGTGGTGCGGCCAAACCTACGCCATAAGCATTGTACATGGTCTCGTACATGTCTGCAATGATCTGTTTAAGATGCGGATAGTCTGCAGAAATAGGCTCGCAGACTTTCCTCAAAACAGGGTCGCCGTATCCAATAATCGGTAAAATCATCTGTCTTTTTTTAGATTCCGTTGGCTACCAAATGGGTAGCAAAGGTTGGCAAAAATAGTGAAAAAATGCAGATTGGTTTAAGCCCGCGTAAGAATTAGCAATTTTTTATAAATTAATCACAAATCAGCGCCAAGCCAGGCGATAAAAGTTTGCATTGCGTACCTTTGCGCACAACACTTCGCAATGATCCACCACGTTACAAAATTTGCTGCGGGCAACAACTTCAACAATGCGCTTAAGGTTACCGTAGCCGCAGTTATTCCTGCATTGTTGGGTGCTTATTGGGATCATTTTGAAATGGGATTTGCTATTGCGCTCGGGGCATTTCTAACCTATCCCGCCGACATTCCAAGCACACTCAAACACAAAATCAATGGCGTACTGGTGGCCGCGCTCATGGTTGCCGGATCCAACCTACTGGTCAATCTTTTTGCGCCCTTCCCATTTATCCTCTATCCCTTTTTGGCACTACTGCTGTTTTTTCTTTCGATTATTGCTGTCTACGGGCAGCGCGCTACTATGGTTTCGTTCTCGGCACTGCTGTCGGTTTCACTTGCTTTTGCGCATCTGGATACCGGCTGGGCCATGCTGCAACATGCTGCTTTGATGCTCACCGGCGGTTTGTTCTATTTGCTGGTTTCCCTTACTTTCCATTACCTGCAACCGCACCGTTACATCGAGTTGCAGATAGCCGACTGTATTCGGCTTACCGCAAAATACCTCAAACTACGTGGTGATTTGTGGAATGTTGGCGCCAACCGCGAAAAAATCATCGAAAAACAACTTGCGCTACAGGTAGAACTCAATGTCATCCACGAAAACCTGCGCGAGATTATTTTTCGAAACCACTCGAGTTCAGGCAGCTCCAACCAGAACCGAAAAATGTTGATTGTTTTTGTACTGCTCATAGAAATCCTCGAACTGGCCTTGTCCACCTCGTTCAACCATGCCAAACTTCAAGAGCAATTTGAGGAAGATCCCGAGGTACTTGAAACCTATCAAAATCTGGCCTACAACCTCGCTGCGACACTCAAGCGCCTGTCGAAATCGCTTGAAAGCCATGAACAATATGTGGCCGATAATGCCTTGTTCGACGATTTAGAAAAGCTCGAATCCGTAATTGTAATCTACCGGGAAAAATACGGTGATGCCGCACACGAAGGCGTCATGATGCTCACCAATATGCGGCATTACGCCGAAAAGCAAGTCGAGAAAATCCGTGTGGTTGAAAAAGCGTTTACCCTCGCGGTGCATCCGCTTGACTTGAAAGGCCGCGAAAAAGACCTCGACAAGTTCCTGACGCCGCAATATTATCCTGTGGCTACGCTTGTAGAGAACCTGAGCTTTCGTTCGACAATTTTCAGGCATTCTTTGCGGCTCACCGTGACATTGATGGTGGGATTCATTCTGGGAAAAATCCTGCCTTTTGAAAATGTCTATTGGATTTTACTCACCATCATCGTCATCATGCGACCTGGTTACGGATTGACCAAACAGCGTTCCTACGAACGAATCATCGGTACTATCGCGGGTGGCTTGATTGCTTTTGGCGTCATATCGCTGGTGAACAATCCGGTAGTGGTAAGCGTCTTTGTGATTGTGTCGATGATACTCGGTTTTGCTTTTACCCAAATCAACTATAAGATCGGCGCAACTTTCGTGACGATGTATGTGGTTTTCCTTTACGGAATCCTGACACCCAATGTTCAGGACGTCATCCAGTTCAGGATTCTCGACACCGGCGTGGGCGCTGCTTTGGCATTTGTGGCCAATTACTTTTTGTGGCCTTCGTGGGAATTCATGAACATCCGCCAATTCCTCGAAAAATCTGTCCAGGCCAATCGGGCTTATCTCCAGGAAATTTCTGTGTATTACGTTAAGAAAGGCGAACCCACGACAGCTTATAAACTGGCCCGAAAACAGGCGTTTATCGAGATTGGAAACCTCATGACCTCATTTCAGCGCATGTTACAGGAACCCAAATCCAAACAGCGACAGGTCAAACTCGTGTACAAACTCGTTGAACTCAACCACAGCCTGTTGTCTTCCACAGCATCGCTCGGCACATATATACAAACGCACCAAACCACCAAAGCCTCCGAAGCCTTTCATGTCGTGGTCTCGGCGGTGATTCGCAACCTGGATACCGCCATTGCGATCGTTACCGAAAAAAGCATAGCGGCAAATCAAGTCGACGAAGACCTTGACATCCGATTTACGCAACTCAAGAACATCCGCACGCGCGAACTCAAGGAAAGTCATCCCGATGATGTAGAATTCCAGCTCAAGATGCAAGAATCACAACTGATCATAGAACAGCTGATCTGGCTCACCAACCTGTCGCAAAGTATCATCAAGACTGCGCAGGCGTACAATAACTCTTAGATCATTTTGCGGGTGAGGTAATCCTGGAGCATAATGGTGGCCGAAATCTCGTCAATCAAGGCCTTATCCTGCCGTTGTTTTTTCTTCAGTCCGCTGTCTATCATGGATTGGAACGCCATTTTTGAAGTAAAGCGTTCATCGACTCGAATAATGGCCATCTCAGGGAAAGTTTGTTTGAATCTTACAACAAAAGCTGCAATCATCGCGGCACTTTGAGAGGGTTCGCCGTTCATTTGCTTGGGTTCGCCAATAAGTACCTTGACCACTTTTTCTTTGGTAAAATAGTCCTTTAGAAAAGTAAAAATGGTATCCGACGCAATGGTGGTAAGTCCAGACGCGATGATTTGCAATTCATCTGTAACGGCAAGCCCTGTGCGCTTCTGTCCGTAATCGATGGCGAGTATTCTTGACATATTGAAGGTTTTGGTAAAGATACTGTTTTAACTTTTCCTGCGCGAAATAGCACCGGCGAAATTCAGAATATTCCATTGCCAAAGACTTTAAAAACAGTCTTTCATCTGTAAGATTTTATCGACGAACTACACAAATTTCGCTATTAAATTCTAATTTTCTTACATTCGGTTGCAATTTATCCGAAATAATTGCGTTCTTCGCAGTAACCAAATTGACACTAATGATCCTCAAAAAAATCCTGCCACTGCTACTCGTGGTATTTTCTGGAAGCCTTTCGGCCCAGGACAGGGTTTACACCTACCGCCAGTTCCAATCGCGAAATGAAGTCCAGCAATGGGGAAAAGCCGAAAATGTTGGCATTCAAAAAGCCTGCTTCTCTGAAGAACAGATTGACTTGATGATTGACCGCGAATACCACCTCACCGTTCTGTCTAAAACCGATCTGCCCGACAACGGCGCCATTTATCTTTGCAATGACGAAAAGAAAAACCCGGTGACGGTCATGCTTATCGACGACAGTAAGATGTTTGTTTACAGCAAATCCAAACGGTATCAGATTAATTTTGACCCATTGCAGGTTCAGGCACTGCAAACCCTGGCAGACACCGATTAAATCCCGTTTTCTTTCCAGTACTTTATTAAACATGACTTCCAGCCGAAGAAATTCGGGGAATGCTGAGGTACTGGGTTTCATTTTCCAAAAATTGCGTTTATATTTGCTCACCCGAAGCCACAAGGCCAAGAGGCGATATAAATCTGTATACCATGAATGAACTGCGCTCCATTATTGAGCAAGCCTGGGACAACCGCGCCTTGCTGCAGGAAGAGAAAACAACCACCGCGATCCGCGAAGTCATTAACCTAATAGATGCCGGAACTTTACGTGTCGCCCAACCGTTAGCCGATGGCTGGCAAGTCAATGAATGGGTAAAAAAAGCAGTCGTCCTGTACTTCCCTATCCAAAAAATGGAAACCTTTGAAGTGGGTATTTTTGAATACCACGACAAAATTCCGCTTAAGAAAGGTTACGCCGAAAAAGGCATCCGTGTGGTTCCGCATGCGGTTGCCAGACATGGCGCATACATTTCAAAAAACGTGATTTTGATGCCCAGTTATGTCAACATCGGCGCTTATGTAGACGAAGGTACTATGGTGGATACCTGGGCCACTGTGGGCAGCTGCGCGCAAATCGGCAAGAACGTACATTTGAGTGGCGGTGTGGGGATTGGTGGTGTGCTCGAACCTTTACAGGCGGCACCGGTAATCATTGAAGACGGCGCGTTCATCGGTTCGCGTTGCATCGTGGTAGAAGGTGTGCGCGTGGAAACCGAGGCTGTACTCGGTGCCAATGTCTGCCTCACCGCATCGACCAAAATCATTGACGTGACCGGAGATACGCCGATAGAGATCAAAGGAACCGTACCGGCGCGCTCGGTCGTGATTCCCGGCAGTTACACCAAGCAGTTTCCCGCCGGCGAATACCAAGTGCCTTGTGCGCTGATCATCGGCAAACGCAAACCCTCAACCGATTTGAAAACTTCGCTCAACGATGCCTTGAGGGAATACAATGTTGCGGTATAAACTTTAATTCCGCGACCCAAAGCGCATGAAGATATTGGTAATCCAGCAGAAGATGATTGGCGATGTACTGGTTAGCAGTATCATTTGCAACAACCTGCGTAAGGCTTACCCGGATGCACAAATCGATTATCTGGTTTATGCGTCTACTACCCCGGTGCTCGAAGGCAATACAGCTATTAGCAACCTGATTCTTTTTACCGACAAGCACCGCAACAGTAACCGAGAATTTCTAAAACTCGCGCTCAAAATCCGCAGGGAAAAATACGACCTGCTCATTGACGCTTACTCCAAACTCGAAAGTTGGGTCGTGGTATTGCTTAGTGGTGCCACGCGTCGTATTTCGTACAAAAAAACCGGACGTGGCTTTCTGTATACCGACAATGTCCCTTTCGCGACCTTCCCAAAAACCAATATGGGATTGGCCATTGAACGCCGGTTGTCGTTACTTACACCGTTGAATCTCGATATCAAAATCGATCCGTTGCCCAAACTTTTTGTAACCCAAGCCGAAAACCAACAGGCATTGGCACTTTTTGCACAGCACGGTGTACGCAAGGACAGGAAAACGGTAATGATCAGCTTAATAGGTAGTGAAAAACGCAAGACCTACCCGCTTGAATTCATGGCAAAAATCGTGAATCAGATCGCTGACAGCCACGACGTGAATATCCTCTTCAATTATTTCCCCAAGCAAATCGATGACGCGAAAGAAGTATACGACGCCTGCAACGAAAACACCAAACAAAAAATTTACTTTGAATTATTGGGTGACGATTTGCGCTCGTTTATCGCGATCATGAACAACTGCGACATGATCGTAGGCAACGACGGCGGCGCGATCAACATGGCCAAAGCGCTCGGGAAAGCTTCGTTTATCATTTTCTCGCCCTGGATAGAGCAAAAGATTTGGGCGACGTTTGAAGATGGAATCCACCACCGTTCGGTTCACCTTAGGGAATTCAGGCCCGATTTGCTCGATGGTTATACAGAAAAGCAACTCAAACAACTCACGCCCGAGTTGTACCAGGATTTCACACCCGATTTGTTCAGTGCGCAACTCGCCGATTTTCTCAACATCAACCTCGGCTCAAGCGCAAACGAAGTCGACCTTAAAGTTGTCCCGATAAAACTGCCACTAAGCGTGCTCATTATCACCTACAACGAGGAAAACCACATTGCCGAGGTCATCGATGATCTTGATTTTGCCGATGAGATTATTGTCGTGGATTCTTTTAGTACCGACCAAACACCGCAACTGGTAAAGGCTTCAGGGAAAGCGCAACTGATTGAACACGCTTTTATCAATTATACCGACCAACGCAATTTTGCCATCGGCGCAGCGAAAAACCAGTGGATACTGTTTCTCGATGCCGACGAGCGGCTTACGCCCGCGCTCAAGGACGAGGTCATCGATACCATCCAGCAACCCGATGCCAAGGACGCTTATCTGTTTTATCGCAAATTCATGTTCCAGGACAAGGAATTGCATTACAGCGGCTGGCAAACCGATAAGATTTTCCGTCTGTTCAAAAAAGACAAGGCGCATTACACCACCGAAAGGCTCGTACATGAGAAGCTTACTGTTGATGGCGAAATCGGCAAGCTCAAAAACAAATTGATCCATTATTCCTATACCGATTTTGAAAGCTACAAGAGAAAAATGGAGAGCTACGGGAAATTCAAGGCCAGGGAAGCTTTCCTTAAAGGTGTTCGCCCGAATTTATTAAATGTTTATTTGCATCCCGCGTACAAGTTTCTCTATACGTTTCTGGTGAGGCGCGGTTTTCTCGACGGTAGAAAAGGATGGATTATTTGCTACCTCAATGCATATAGCGTCGCGGTGCGTTATCGTGAACTTAGGAAAATGACTGCCCAAAAGTAACTACTTCCAGAACTTCAGCAGTTTTTTGTATTTGATCTTGTTGTGGAATTTAACTTGGAATTCGTGTGTTTCGGCCCACATCCGTTCAAAAATTTCGGCTTCGGGTTTGACCTTGTACCATTTCGCGTATTCATTGCTCATCACGGCCACCATGTCCTTTTTGGGCGTGAGGCGCGACAGGTTTTTCATGCGCATTTCAAAAGTCATGGCGTTATGGAAATTCATACGGTTCAAATCCACAAGGAAAAATTCGTATTGCCCTTCGGCTACTTTTTTAATCAATGTATTTCCGGGCGAATGGTCGAGGAATTCCACACCTTTCTCGTGCAGACGAAAACAAAACTGCACAAACTGGCGCAGGATGTTATCATGGTCGGGCCAATCGGGCACTTCTACAAGTTCGCGAAAAGTCAGTTCGGTTTGCAAATGTTCGCTGATATAGTAGCTTTTTTCGAGTCCGAGTAAGGTGAAACGCTCGGCAAAAGCAATAGGCTGTGGCGTCCCAATCCCGTATTCGATAAGCGTATTGGCAAACTCATAAGAACGCCTAGCCTTGGATTTCCTAAAGAATTTATACGCGACCTTATTGATCAGGTTGGGAACCTTGAACGACTTGATGTTGATGGTTTTCCCGTCGAGTTCAAAGAGCTTTATTTTATTGCGTTTGCCATCGCCAAAAAGGATACCGCTCGTATCAAAATTATTGATCCAATAGGAAAGATCTGATTCTTGGTTTTGGAATTTGGGATGTACGTGTAGTTGCATCAAAGACGATTTCTAGGGCAAAAGTAGGTATTTTTTAAAGACCAACACAGATTTTACGGATTCCACAGATATGAAACTATTTAAAAAATCTGTGAAATTCGTGAAATCTGTGTTTTATTTTAAATATTGGCTCACGCCGTTTTCGATACGCACGATTTTTTTATCGATGGTCTCCTGCTGCATGCGGTCATTGAGTTCCACATTGTGCTTTGAGTTGATTTTGTGGTGCAGGTGGTAAACGATTCCGGCGTAGCGAAGCCGCTTGGCCTTGACGCCCTTATTTCCCATTCGGATGACCAAATCCGAATCCTCCCTTCCCCAACCTTCGTAGTCCTCATTATAACCGTTGATGGCGATAAAATCTTCGCGCCAGAACGACACATTGCAACCGCGGAATTTTTTGGAAATTCCTTCGTGCGCCTTATACATGCCCGACAAAAACGG
>JAKQJQ010000018.1 GCA_029561105.1 Bacteroidota bacterium | reverse complement strand
TCAAACCATGAATCGTGGTCTTTTTTGTGGTGGTCTTTGTGCCACGACCATAAAAATCCGTGCATGATGTATTTGTGGCTGAGCCAGGCGACCGATTCCATGGCCAGAAAAGTGACAATACCTATTGCAATTTGTATCCAGAGTGCCATTTTAAATCAGGTTGAGTTTGTAATCGACGTAACATTTGGCGAACAATCCCAGTTTCTGGTAATTGGGAACCCGAACGCGTGTGTTGAGAATGTCTTTTGATGGCGTCTTCTTGAGTTTATACAACAGCTTTCGATAGTAAACATAAGCGATGTACACGCCGAGTTTGGCTTCCATAGGCAATTGCAATATACCCAAAAACCCTTCGCGCAGGTCGGCTTCAATTTCGTTGATGATGTCTTGCTTGGAATATTCATCGAGTTTGGCCAAGTCGGTATTGGGAAAATAACTGCGGTTGAGCTGCTCGTAATCCATCTTGAGGTCGCGCAAAAAATTCACCTTCTGAAATGCCGAGCCCAGTCGCATTGCCGAATGTTTGAGTATTTCAAAACGGTCGGCATCGCCACCCACAAAAACCCTGAGGCACATAAGCCCCACAACATCGGCCGAACCGTATATGTATTGTCGGTATTCGTCTACCGATTGGTAGTCGCCTTTGCTCAAGTCGGCCTCCATACTTTGCATAAAAGAGGTGATGAATTCTTGCGGGATGTCGTATTTCTTTACCGTAATCTGGAAAGCGTTCAATATGGGATTGGTGCTGATGCCGTTATTGAGTGTGTGCTTTAGGTCTTCCCAAAAACGATAGAACAAATCTTTCTTGTCATAATCATGGAAACTGTCTACGATTTCATCGGCGAGCCGCACAAAACCATAGATGTTGTAGATGTCCTGGCGGATGGACGGCGCGAGCAATTTCACCGCCGAAGCAAACGAAGTGCTGTACTTGCGGGTGACCTGTTTGCTGGTCAAAAACGAGATCTGGTCAAAATAAGCTTTCATGTGCTTGAATATTTACGGATGAGTGCGGCCGAGAGTTTTCCAGAAATCAATGCCGGCGGAACGCCCGGTCCCGGAACGGTAAGTTGGCCTGTAAAATAGAGATTGCGTACTTTCCGGCTTCGTAATTTGGGCCGTAAAAACGCGGTTTGCAATAAGGTATTAGCCATGCCATAAGCGTTGCCCTTATACGAGTTGTAATCGTTGGTGAAATCATTGACACAGAAACTCTCCTTAAAAACAAGGTTGTTGCGCAGCGATTGTTGGGTGACTTCCTCAAGTCGGTGCATGATTTTCTCAAAATACCGATCGCGTAAAAACTGCGTGTCTTTCAAGCCCGGAGCCAAAGGAATGAGCAAGATGGCCGCCTCATGACCTTGTGGCGCACAGCTTTCGTCGGTTTGGGAGGGGAAACTGGCGTAAAACAGCGGCGATTCGGGCCATTTGGGAAGATCATAAATGTCTTTGGCGTGTTGCTCAAAGTCGGCATCAAAAAATAAGGTGTGGTGCGCTACGTTGGCTATTTTTTTATCGAAACCGAGGTAAAACAATAGCGAAGATGGCGCAAAGACACGGCTTTTCCAATAACTATCGGAGTAAGCGCGGAACTTTCTTTCAAGAAGCTGTTCGGTGTGGTGGTAATCGGCTCCGCTGAGTACCAACGTGGCCTCGCGAAATTGCCCGTTAACGAGCAGCCCGCTTACTTTACCGTTCTCGCAGCATATCTGGTTTACGGCGGCGTTGGTTTCAAAGACCACCCCAAGTTCGAGCGCGAGTTTTTCAATGGCTTCAACGACAGTGTACATGCCTTTTTGCGGATACCAGGTGCCCAGGCCAAAATCGGCGTGGTTCATGAAACTATAAAATGACGGCGTGTTGGACGGTTTTGCGCCAAGGAACAAGACCGGGAACTCTAGCAATTGTATGAGTTTGCGATTGTTGAATTTCCTGCGGATGTCGCCACGAATCGAAGTCAGGAACCGTTTCAACCGTATGGCTGTTTTCACAGACACCAATTCAAAAAAAGATTCTCCCGGCTTGTAGACCATATCGCCAATGGCAATATCGTAATTGTTTTTGGCCGTAGCCATAAACCGGTCGAGCTGTTGGCCGCTTCCTGGTTCTATAGATTCAAAGGTGCGTCTGATTTCGGGCAGGTTGTCTGCCACCGACACCACGTCGTTTTTACCAAAGTACACGTGGTATGCAGGCGAGAGTTTTTCCAGCTCGTAATAATCGGAAGTCTTTTTATTAAAATCAGCAAAGAACCGGTCAAAAACATCCGGCATCCAATACCAGGTTGGTCCCATGTCAAAAGTAAATCCGTCTTTGCTGAGTTGCCGGGCGCGACCACCCAAGGTTGCATTTTTCTCAAGGACGGTAACGGCATATCCGTCTTTTGCCAGATAACAAGCCGCCGAAAGTGACGAAAATCCAGAACCGATGATGTAAATTTCTTTTTTCATTTGTTTAACAAATGTAACAAAAAGTTAAACAAAAAAATCGTTTTAAAGAAATTTTATAATTCGTTGACCAGTTCGGCTATCGTTCCAAAAGTGCGCATGCGCGGATTGGGCAAGCTCTTTATAGAAGAAGCCATTTTTCCGAGCACCCAGAATGCTGAGTCGGCTCCCATCACTTCCTGGTTAAACTGCTCCATAAAATCACTCAGGTTCTCCACCTTGGGCTCTACCGTAAAATAACTCACGTAAACGATGTTGCTGAAAAGTTGCTTGACGTCGCGCAGACTTTGCATGGGTACGCTTTCGCCGAGGTAAATACTCTTATAGCCATTGAGCATAATCTCATAATGCAGGTACATCAAGCCAATGTCATGCAACTCATTGTAAGGAAGGAACAACACGAACACCTTGTCCTCGCGCTTGTGCCCGAGCACCTGTACCTTTTCTATACTCGTGAGGATTTTTTGTCGGATCAGGTAACTGATGAAATGCTCGTGCGCCGGCGTAATCGTATCGGTTTGCCACAGCATCCCGATCTCGACCATGAGCGGAATGAATACCTGATGAAACACTTCGCTAAATGACTTTTCTGTAAGCAAGGCGTTGTAAGTATTGATGAAAAGCGTCTGGTCAAAATTCATCATGGCCATCTTGAAGCCGTTCACCGCGTGGTGTTTGACACTTTTCTCGGATATGATCTGCCGCAGCAACAAACCGAGTTTTTCCTCGCTCATCTTGCTGATCTGCGAAATCTTATAACCATGTTGGTGCAAGAGTGTAATGTTGAGCAGTTTCTGCAGGTTGGCCGAATCATAATAACGGATGTTAGACTCGGTGCGCATCGGGCTGAGTACCGCATAACGCTTTTCCCACATGCGTATCGTGTGGGATTTGATGCCCGAAAGGTTTTCGAGATCCTTGATGCTAAAACTGGATAGTATACCGCTGTTCATCGTTTTCGAGATAATTTTAAACAAACATAATAAATATTACAATGCGTCTTGCTATTTTTGTGCAATGGATCAACCGGTTTACGATTATATCTTTAGCGGATTTGGGCTCGCCGCCTATTTGTCGCTCGATGCCATGCTCGAGATCGGCTGCCTCGAAGGCAAACAAATCCTGATTATCGATAGCCCAGAGCCACCCGAAGAAAAAACCTGGAGTTATTGGGAACGAGGTAAAGGCTTGTACGACGTGCTGCTTTTGGCTTCCTGGAAAAAAGGCTGGTTTGTATCGCCCCACCAACAAACCGAGTGCCTGCGATCTGAACTCATTTACAAAAGCATTTCGTCTGTTGCATTGCGAAATTACCTGGTTGAGAAAATCCGCAAGCACGACAACATTTCAATCACTTTTGAAAACGTAGTCGATTTCTCGGATGATGGAAACCACATAAGCCTCACCACCAATCGCAATCGATACCAATCCAAAAAACTTTTCAACAGCATTCCAAAAACCACCCTTGACTTTGGCGACACGCCGGTATTGCTACAACATTTCGAGGGTTGGGTGATCCAATCTCCACAACTTTCTTTCGCCCAAGATGAAATGGTGCTCATGGATTTTACCGTACCGCAGCGGCATGCCACGCGATTCATGTATGTGCTCCCGTTTTCGCAGACACAAGCGCTGTTCGAATACACGCTGTTCTCGCCCAGCCTCATCGACAAAAACCAATATGAACAAGGAATTCGAGACTATCTTTCGAGTAAAAACATCACCGAATACACGATTGAAAAAACTGAGAGCGGCGTAATTCCCATGACCGTTTATCCGTTCTGGAAAGCCAACACCAAAAACATCCTCCACATCGGTACCGCCGGTGGCTGGACCAAACCTGCAACCGGCTACACGTTTTTAAATGCCCTACCACTCGCTGCAAAACTGGCCAACGACATCAAGAACCAAAACTCCGATTTCACGCGGTTTTTCAAAACCAACCGATTCCTCTGGTACGACCGCCTGCTCATTGAAGTGTTGTATCGTGACAACGCCAGCGGACAACAACTCTTTACGCAACTCTTCACCAAAGCCAATCCGGCGAACGTCTTGCGGTTCTTGCAACAGCAAACCCATTTTTGGCAGGAACTTCCCATTTTACTCGCTTGTCCAAAAGTCCCGTTTATTAAGGCGGCACTGCGCTCGCTTAGGCCTTATAAAAAGTAAAAGGCATCAGTTCGCTATTTTCTTGATCATGCCGTTGAAAATAAAAAAATGGAACGGCAGCACCACATACCAATACAGGCGACCCGGCAAACCCAACGGGCGGAAAGTCGCGGTCTGGTGAATGGTATTGCCATCCATCCTGAATTCGAGCCAGGCCTCGCCGGGCAACTTCATCTCGGCATACAATAAAAGCCGATTTTCCTCGCGGCTTGCATAGATCACGCGCCAAAAGTCGAGCGATTCACCCACGGCAATCTCTGATTTGTTCTTGCGTCCGCGCTGCAAACCCACGCCGCCGAAAAGCTTGTCGATAAACCCGCGGAATTCCCAAAGCCAATCCCCGTAATACCAACCCGATTCACCACCGATGGCAAAAATACGGTCGAGTGCGCGTTGCGGATCCTGGGTCTCGATGGATTTCTTATCGGTGAAGGTTCCAAACTCGGGCACCTGGATGTACTCTGAGAACGCTCGGTCGAAAATCGGCATGCCTAGGGCGTCCTTCCAACTAGACAGCACGAGATTCTGCTCTATTTTATCGAATGCGATTCGTATGGCTTCCTTGTAACTGATGAGCCTGATGTTCAGTTTTTCGGGTAGGTCATTGGGCTCGGCCACCACATCCACCTTCATGCTTTCTACAAGGTTTTTGGCGAGCGGATACGAGGTCGAGGTCACAAAATACAACCAATACGACGAGAGTTTGGGCGTCATCACAGGCATGGTAAGAATCCAGCGTTTCAAGCCACGCACTTGGGCAAACTGCAATAACATTTGTTTATAGGTCAAGGTGTCTGGACCGTAAATATCGAAATGTTGGTCGTAACAATCCTCGCGGAACAGCACGCCCGACAAGAACTGGATCACATTGCGGATGGCCACCGGCTGGCAACGCGTGTGCAACCATTTGGGCGCCACCATCACGGGCAATTTTTCGGCGAGGTCACGGATAATCTCGAACGAGGCGCTGCCCGAACCAACGATGATCCCCGCCCGAAGTACCGTAGTGGGCACGCTTCCTGCGGCGAGGATGTCCTCAACATTCTTGCGTGATGCCAAATGTTTAGACAAATCGGCATCATTGACAATGCCGCTGAGATAAATCAATTGCCTGGCCGAGGTGCGGTCTATGCGTTCGCTAAAGTTTTTCGCTGCCTGTTGCTCTAGCGCATCAAAAGCACCGTTGGTCCCCATAGAATGTACGAGGTAATAGGCCGCGTCGATGTCGTTGGGAATTTTGGCGAGCGATTCTATCTTGAGCAAATCGGTCTCGATCACGCTCACGCCAGCCGATTGGTATTTGCGCACGTCGATTCTATTCACATCGCGCACACAGCACACCACCTGGTGCCCTTGCTCGAGCAAAGCGGGCAAAAGTCGTTGGCCGATGTAGCCGTTGGCTCCTGTGAGTAGGATCTTCATTTTACTTTTGTATGGTGCCGAGTCCGCCGTTGATGCCCAAAACCTGTCCGGTCATCCAATGGGCGTCGCGCAGCAGGAAAAGTGCGGTATTGGCGATATCTGTTACAGTACCGATTTTCTTGAGCGGATGCCGGTCTGAATTAGCCGTGCGTTTGGCGTCTGAGTTAAGCAATTGCGCAGCCAGAGGCGTATCGGTAAGCGAAGGCGCGATACAATTCACACGGACCCGTGGAGCGAGTTCGGCTGCCAAGGCACGCGTCATGCCTTCGACCGCGGCTTTCGAGACCGACACGACCACATGGTAAGGCAAACCAATCGTAGCGGCCACCGAGCTAAACAATACGACCGACGGGTTTACAGCTTCTTTGAGGTTGCTACTGTATTGCTGGACGAACAAAAACGACGCGACAACATTAAGCTGCAGATCACGGGTGATGTCTGTTTCACGGATTTGCTGCAAACCTTTAAGGTTGATGCTGCCTGGGCAATACACGAGGCCGGCAAGTGGCTCTGTGATCTCGGGCAAGGCTGCGTTGGTCGAGAAATCGTGCGCAACGAAACGGTAATGAGCGTGCGATTCTAGTTCGCCAGGTGTACGGCTCATACCGATGACGCGATTCCCGTGGGCAATGAGCTGTTTGGCAAGCTGTAACCCGATCCCGCTGCTGGCACCGGCAATCAGATAAGTATTTGTTTCCATCAGAAAGTTTTCAATTAAAAAAAGAAAGGGGAATCACAATGACGCCCCTTTCTGCCTACTAAACCAAATAATTATAAATTGGGCAACAAAACTTTATCCAGGACGTGTACTACGCCGTTAGACGCCTGTACATCGGTGGCTACGATATTAGAAACGCGGCCGTTGTAATCGGTAATTTTAGCGCCGCCTGTGAGGCCGATGGTAAAACTGTCGCCTTCAAAAGTGGTTACCGACTGGTTGTTGGTGAGGCTGGCTGCCAAAACGTTGGCGCCCGCCACTACGTGGTATTTTAAGGTAGATTCGAGTGTGGCTTGCGGCACATCGGCAAGGCTAGACAAACCAAGCTCTGTGAGCAAGTTGACAAACGCACTGTTTTTTGGAGCGAAAACCGTAAACGGAGAACTGGCCGTACCCGATAAGATGCCTACAAAGTCTGGCTGATCATTTCTTGTAAGTGCTTGCACGAGGATTGAAAAATCTGGGTTGGCCAAAGCGTGATTCACTACGGTTGGCAAACCGATAACGCCATTTACTACGTGGATTACGCCGTTGTCTGCCAATAGATCAGCAGTAGTTACCGTTGCACCGCCATTATCTACACCTCCGTTGAGCACCACACCCGAAGCCGTGTTGACAAACATACTCAAAGTGTTGGTAGCCGATGCGCTGCCTTTGGCCAATGTCTTTACATAACCGGTAGACAATTGCGAAGAAGTCACGGCGCCAGACACCACGTGGTTCAACAATATTTCTTTAAGAGCATCTACTGGAACCTGGTTTACGTTAGTATAACCGTTGTCTTCGAGGAATGCCGAGAATGCGGCGTTGGTTGGGGCAAAAACAGTGTATGGCCCTTGCCCGTCGAGGGTAGCGGCCAATCCTGCGCGACTCAGTGCGCTAACCAAGATGGTGAAATCGCTGTTGCGCGAAGCGATGTCGGTGATAGAATTTCCGGCAACCGGAATGATCGGATCGTCGTCATCTCCGCACGAAGCGACAGAGATGGTCAGGAATAGAAACAATAAAGCCTTAAAGTACATTTGTGTTTTCATAACATTGATTTTGTTTAATTAAGATTGTTTTGTTTAATTAATTTGAAACGAAGTTAAACAAAACATTTTATTGTTTAAACATTTTAAGAAAACGTTAAACAATGTTAAATGATTGAATCTATGTTATTTGGGTTACAAATGCGTCTTTATCAATGCTGACAGCTCGTTGTAATCTGATGGCTTTTTTAGAAAATGTTCAACACCTAGTGTACTTACCTGCTGTATCATAACATCGACATCGTTGGTAGATAGGATGATGATTGGGATATCCGAGAGGTGTTCGGCGCTTTTGAGTTGCGCTACGAATTCGGGCGCGTTCATGGTGGTAATGTAATAGTCGAGCAGGATGACGTCGGGTGTCACTTCTTTCTTGTCCAAAATCTGGAGTGCTTCTGTTGGGTTGTGCGATTTGAAATAGCTTGCACAATCGGGAATGGTAGCAATAATGTCCGAAACCATCTGACAGTCATCCTCGTCGTCGTCTACATGGAAGATTGTTTTGTATTTCATGGCTATTTTTTTTGCTCACGGTACGGCGGTCTGGCATAGAAACGCCTGTTTACCGCAAATTTTACCGGTATCTATAAAGTTACCAAAGCCTTTTTGGAACAACCGTTGAACAACTACTAAAATTTGACTCCCCAACCTACCTTTAACATAAGGCCAATAAAAAACCCGCCTAACCAAGCGGGTTTTTGTTTACAAAGCATCGGGAACTTTAGCCTGCAAAATTGATAACCGCAACCAGCAGATTGATCCCGATGCTCCAGAGCAGCAGATTGAAAACCACCTTTGGTTTCTGCTGGCTCAAAATCGAACCATTATAAGACACACTCAGTGCTACGACGAGAAACAATTGCAGCATCTGCAATGGTCTTGCGCCGTTTTCAAGGACTGCCATGGCGGCAATGCCCCCGATACAACTCTGCACCAAAACACCTAATGTACTTCCGGCAAAAAAGCCGTGTTCGAATTGTCCGTAAAATTTTTCGTAAGTGCTCATACCCATCGTTTTAAAATTACGAGGTAAAATTAATAGCCCTGCTGCACCTAAAACATGACAATTGTCATGACGCCCAAAAAATCGCCGAATTGTATAATCCTTAGCACTTTAAACACAAATCGTTCTTTGTAAATTGCAGCAAACACGCCATAAGGCACCACCTAAAACCGCCAACCCATGAACGAGCATTTCAAAACCATCACCGACGCCCTGATCCTGGAAGGATTCCCCGAACTCACCGACAAAATCGCCTCACGCGGCCAAAAGCTGGACTATAACCTCACGCCCTACTCGCTCAACACCAAACTGAGTTTTAGGTTTGACAACCTGGCCCACTTCATCGAATTTTTAAACCTCCACAACCCCGACGACGTGTCTGACAAGCAAGCACTGCTCAAGGCCACGCTTATGGAACTGGATTTGGATCCTGAGGGTTTCTTTTGGGTGAATTTTTTTGGGGAGAGGGAGGCGGAGGTTTAATTTTTGGGAAATCTGCCACAATAGATAGGCTTTGGCATGGGATGGTGTACCGTTTTTCATACGCTTTTTGTCTTGCCGACAATAGAGACGTTTCTACCCTTTACACTTGTTTTGAAGCCTAATGGCTATGTTTAAAATTTATTTATACATTAGCCAAAATTACTGCGATGAAAAACAAGTATGTAGACTTTATTTCTGACGAACATTTCCTGAATTGTATTGGGAATCTCCATAACTCCTACCAGCGAGCCAAAAACAGTGTAAAAAAGGAAAAGTTTTATGACAATAAGGTAGATACTATCAAGCTTACCTTTGATTCAAAATTTAATGACATAGACCAGGAAAGCCTCGTTGGAGCGGAAATCTTAAGGCAAATCGATAAGTCAATAAATAATTTTATTGGGACTTTCCATGAGGAAATACTAGGTGGGATAAAAGGATTTGAAAAAGGCAATCTAAGCGGATTTGACATTAAGGCTGACGATGATACCCTTTTTGCCGACATAAAGAACAAGCATAATACAATGAATAGCAGTTCTGCGGAAAGCCTTTTCCAAAAGCTAGCATATTACGCGGATCACTATAAAAAATCAAAATGCTATTGGGTACAAATGTTGGCTACTAAAAGCTTTGATACACCGTGGGCAGGAATAATAAATGGGAAAGAGTATAGCCACAGCAGGGTATTTAAAATTTCAGGTGACCGATTTTACGCCTTGTTAACAGGACAAGATGATGCGTTTTTTGGGTTATACAGGGCACTACCTATCGCCATTGATGATTTTCTTGCCACTATTGAAAGTGGGAAGGACACCATTGAACATTCTGCCTTGGCAGAGATAAAGGCAGGAATAATGAAATCTAACAGGACTATCTTAGACGAAATTTCATATGACAACTACAAATACTATTTGGGTTTCGATAAATTGTAACAGCTGTTAAGGAAACTTACAATCGCATATCCTAATTCCTTCCCCAAATTAACTGGAACCGCGTTCCCAATCTGCTTATACTGGTGCGACACGGAACCCGAAAATTGCCATTCATCGGGAAACGTCTGTATGCGTGCGTACTCTCTTACTGTAAATGGCCTTGTCTCGTCTGGATGACACCTTTCGGTTTGCTTCTGTGCGGGGCTGCAAGTCAATGTTAGAGAAGGTTCATCCCAACCTATCCTCCTTGCCATCCCGGTCTTACCGCCGCCCAAGTAGAAACTTGCCCCCATAAATTCCTTCTGAATTTCAACCGGCAAATCCCTCCAGTAGCCCTTTGGCGGCACGAGGTCAAGAACCTCTTTTTTAGCTTTGGGGTACTTTGCCCCTTCAGATTTCGGAACGTTTGTGCTATATAGCTTCCCTTTTTTCAGGGCATCCGAAAGGTTATAAACTCTTTTGTACGGCTTAGGATACTCGAAGCTTAATGCTATATCCTTCCTTACACCAACCAAAATTAACCTCTCGCGTTTTTGTGGTACATTGTAATTTATTGCCTTAAGTACCTGAACCGGCATCACGGTATAGCCGATTTCGTCCAAGATGGAAAGCATGCCTTGTAAGGTCTTACCGCCGTCATGGTTGAGTAAGCCGCGGACATTTTCACCGATACAGACTGCCGGACGGACTTCATTTACTACCCTTGCAAATTCATAAAAAAGCGTCCCGCGCGCATCCTCAAAGCCCAGCCTTTTACCTGCATAGCTAAAGGACTGGCAAGGGAATCCCCCTGTAACTACATCTACCTTGCCTTTATATTTTTCAAAACTAAAATCCTTGATGTCGCCTTCGTAGACATTCCAATGTGGGCGATTTTTACGTAAGGTCTCGCAAGCCCACTTGTCTATTTCGTTTAAAGCGACACATTTCATTCCCGCCTGCTCGAGCCCAATCGCCAATCCTCCGGCACCCGCAAACAACTCTAACACCGAATATTCGTTTTCGGGAACCGTACGGTTTGAAACGTCCTCAGCAATATCGCCGTTCATGAACTCTAAAAATGGCAATAGTTGTTCTTTCCTGTACACCCTGTAGTTGCTCATGGGCTCGCGAACAGCAGATAGCTTTCCTTCGTTATCCCATATGCGTAAAGTCTTTTTGCTTTTCCCAAGCAGGTCGGCAGCTTCAGCTAGCGTGTAATAATCTTTCATAACCAAGTTGTACAACATTAAACATTGGTTACAAATATAGTAAGTAAATGAATTACAAAGTAACGTATCTAATTATTATTTTCAACTTTTTTGCACGATCATGGTTGCTGGAATGGGGGCGTTAAGATAACCGTCCTGTCTTTTCGTATCTACTATCTGCTTTTCGATCGTGCGGATTCTTGGAACATGGATGACAATCTTTGAAATATCAGCTGATTCTAGAAAGTGTTTCAATAACCGCAAACCCAAAACCCTCCTACAGCGACGTCCTCGCCCTTAAATGCAAAGCGTAAAAAACAACGAAAAAAAGCGGCAGCGCGAACGTTGAAAGTTGAGCCTGCAAGGCGAACGGCTCAGAGAGCGCCCGCTTTTTGAGTTAGTTTTTAAGCTTTGCATTTTCAGGGCTTGATTTTTTGTTTCTTTTTCATCAAGGAAAAAGAAAAGATCCCTGTTGATTATGCGATGCTTCCTGCGTCAGCATGACAACGTATCTCAACAACCCTAAGTGCAACTCCCCCTTATCTTACAACATTTCCCCAAAATTCCAAAACACCCAACACCCCAATTCCACCGTCATTTGCATAAACTAATACTAACTGTTTATGTCCTCGCTAACCGCATTACCAGAAAACCCTTATTTCACTTTGGCAAATGATACCCTTACGGTGCATTGCCACAAAAAAACGCTCCGCTTCGGCGTGGCCGACATCCAGAAAATGTTCATCCGTAAAAATTCTAACTATTGGCACCAGCTTGTAGGGCATTTGCTTTCGGCTCCCAGCAATGTTTACGACCTGCACATCGTGACTACGGAGGGTGGGGTTTGTCTTACCATCAATCCGCTTGAACGCTATTATTTCATCAAACTCATTTCCTGCCTGCGTCTGGAAAGAAAGAGGAGCGTGAAACAACACAATTCCCGGCCTTATTTTGTAGGTGTGGCCTAGCCTTTAATCTACAGAAAGAAAAAAAGCCGTATCGTCTGGATACGGCTTTTTTTTAGAGCAACACCAACTTACTTCTCATAAATCATCTGCGCCAAACGGTCGTCACGTTTGTAGATGTCATCGTAAAAATGCACCGTGCCGTCGCTATCTACCCAAGCTGTAAAATACCCTATAAACACGGGGATTTTGGTTTTAAGCGTTACCCATTTTTCTGTACCGGCGCTCATGGCGGCATCTATTTTAGCCTTTGGCCACGCCTTGTCGTCTTTTAAAATGGTGTAAGCGAGTTCCCTGGCTTTGGCCACGCGGATGCAACCGTGGCTGAACGCGCGGCTTTCTTCATTGAACAGCGCCTTGGCGGGCGAGTCGTGCAGGTAAATGTTGTTTGAATTCGGGAACAGGAATTTCACGAGGCCCAGCGAGTTTTTGGGTCCGGGTTTCTGGCGGATCTGGTTGCCGTTGCGCTCCATATCGTGATCTTCGAGATAGTTGCTGTTCTTGGCCAAGCCTGGTTCTATTTCTTTCTTGACGATGCTTTTGGGCACGTTCCAATACGGGCTAAAGACGATGTATTTCATCATGCCGCTAAACACGACGGTCTTGTGCACTTCCTTTCCTACTACCACGTCAGAGATGAACGGCTCCTGGCCTTCGCGGTAATAGCTCATGCGATACGCCGGGATGTTGATCACCACGAATTCCTTGAGTTTTGAAATCCCGTTGGATGTCCAGCGGCAGCGTTCCATATTGACCATGATGGTCTTGATTCGGTCGGCGACTGGAATGTTGAGCTCATCGACGAGTTTTTTGGTGATGGTTTTGTCTGGTTTTGCGTTCGTTCGCGCTTGGTATTTGAGGATGGCCTGGGCAAGCGCATCGTCATATACCGCGCTTTTAGAGTTGCTTGCGATATCTCCCGTGATGGCAAGCCTTTCCCTGATTTGCGCAATGGTGGTTGAGGAATCGCCGGGTTTGAATTTCGTTTTCGAATCGATGGCTATGGTTTTCCAACCTCCTTTCTTCTCAATATCACGGTATTTCTGGAGTACTTCGCGCAGGCGGTAATATTGGCCCAGGACTTCCTTATCATCCTTATTGAGCAGCGAGGGTTTAATCAGCAACGAATCGAGG
>JAKQJQ010000405.1 GCA_029561105.1 Bacteroidota bacterium | reverse complement strand
TAGAATTTCTTGTCGCGGTTGTTGATGAGGATCGATCCCGATTGCGGATGGTACAGCGTGGTCAGGATCTTACTGAAAGTAGATTTCCCCGAACCGTTTTGCCCCTCGATCTTGATTTTTTCGCCCTTCTTGATTTTGAGGTTGATGTCCTTGAGGATCATTTCATGCGGCAGATAGCCGTAATGGATGCCCTGGAATTCTATCTTCTCAATCTCAAAATCCCTGATGCCTTTGCTAGAAGATGTGTTGCCTTCTTCATCAAAATCGAGGTACCTGCGCAAAATCACCTCGTTTTCCTGTAAAGTCATGTTGTCGTCGAGGATGCCTTTGAGTGAGGAGAAAATCTTAGAAGACAAGGCAATGAAGGTTACAATCTGACCCAAAGTGATGATCTGTGTCTCTATCGCCGATTTGGTCAAGAACACCACAATCAAAAGCGAAGAGAAGATGATAATCATGGCCACGACAAATTTGTTGATCAAATCTACGTAACCGTTCCTAAGTTGTATCCTGAGGTATTCATTGATGCTCGAATAGATTTTATTGGAGTGGAACCGTTCGATCTTGAAACTTTTAATAACCTGGATGCCTTCTACTTTTTCCATCATCTTGGAGATGAAATCGGCCTTGCGGATGTAACGCAAGCGCTCATTCTGCTTGAGGTAAGGCGTGATGAACTTAAACCAGAACACAAAGGAAACCATAACCGCGGCCACGATTAGCGTGAGCATCTTGTCAATAAAGAATAAGATGCACAACGAGTAAACCGATACGCTGATGTCTACCAGAATCCCGGTGAAGAATTTCATGAAGAACGTCTTGAGTTTCATAGAATCGCTCACGCGTTCCATCAAATCGCCTTTTTTATACGAGTGGATATAAGCCAGCGAAGAATTGTTGATTTTCTGGTCAAACGAAAACAAGAAATACCGGTCGAGCGCGTTGCCCAAATGCATGCTCACGAAGTTTTTATACAGCGTCGTGAACAAATCGAAAATCTTATAAACGCCCAGACCAATGGCAAACAAAACCAAAGTGTTGATGTTGTAGGTGGGCAGAACGTTATCAATCAAAATCTGGTTGGTGAAAACGGCAATCTGCGCGGTCGTAGCCGAAAACAAAGCCGCAAAAATGTATATGTACCAGAGTTTTTTGTACTCGCCCAATTGCTTGAACAGTTGCCAATAGAGGCTTCGTTTGTGTTCTGACGGATAAGTAACGGGCGCTTCGTTTTCAAAAGCGGGCTGCACAGTGAGTACAAGCGGCGAGTTGTTGCGAATTTTTCCTTTTTCTAGTTCGAGCGTCTTGAAATTGCTGGGAACCGCCGATATTTCCTGGTTCTTTAATAAATCGAATAGGAAATTTTTCTCAGCTTCGGCGTCCTTGAACCCAAAACTCTCCTTGAGGTATTTGAAATAAGTGAGTTTGTTGAACAACGTAGCGTGGCCGTTGTCTATCAGGGCTTCCGAGAAATTGATGTTGTATTCTTTAAGGTCATCCGAGCAAACCGCCAGGATTTTGTCCTCGGTTTCTACCAGGTCCCAATCGTGCTTGTTGTGCATCGATCGGTTTTTGATTTCCTGCAAAGTGAGGAAATATTGGCTGCCTTTTGCGGGGTCAAAAACCCTAAACTTCTTGCCTTTCATTTCGCTTACCACCACGTAACGGTGGCTGCTTTTGTGTTTTACCTGTAAAATGAAAGGGAAAAGGGTTTCAATCGCGGCTTCATTGCCTTCGATGTAGTTGGCGTCGAGGAGTTTAAACTCGGCCCGAAATCCGTTTTCGTCAAAAAAGTCTTTTAAGTCAGACACGCGTGAACCCTTTTGATCCAGCGGAATACGCTCCTCGATGTATTTGCGCGAGATATTCTTTTCAAAAATGTTGAAAACAGTCTTGATGGCGCTTACACCACAGTCGTTGCTCTTTAATTGTTGGTCAGTCTTTGGCATAGATTGTTGGGGTTATCTTTCCAATTCGCGGTTAAGTCAATGTTATCATTTCGTTAACTACGGGAATATTTGCCAATATTAACCCAAATCAATCTATACCTCCTAAAATTTTCCGCAACTAACACGAAAAATCGGTAAACTGCTAAAATTTAGCGGATTATTTAAATCGAGAAGTTGAATTTTCTTACCGTTAAAGCACTACTTCAGGGAAGTACAAAGTAAACGTAGCACCTTGTCCCAGTTGCGATTTCGCCACGATAAAACCTTGGTGTGCCTGCATGATTTTCTTGCAAAGCGCCAGCCCGATTCCAGAGCCTTGGTACTCAGACTGCGAATGTAGCCGCGAGAAAATATTGAAGATCGAATCCACAAATTTCTGCTCAAAACCAATACCGTTGTCAATAAAAGAAATGGTGTGGTAACGTTTTTCGGGTTCGCCCATAAAGTCGGCATTGACCGATATTTGCGACGCTTCTATCCTGATTTGTGATACCGTTCCGTCGGCCACATATTTGAGCGAATTCAGGACGATATTAGAAAACAATTGCTTGAGTAAAAACGGCACGCCTTTAATTACCGGCATCGCACCCATTGTAATCACGGCTTGTTTTTCGTGGATCATTTCGGCGAGGTCGGCAATGGCACTTTCCAGTATCGGTAATATTTCAACCGTCTCAAAAGACGCATCGTTGTGCTTGATGCGCGTGTATTTGAGGATGTCAATGAGCAGCGTCTGCATCCGGTTGGCCGAGTGGTTCATGCGCTTGATTGATTCCGAAACGCCTTCAGACACTTCATCACGATCGAGTATGCGCGACGAAATAAGCTGAATTTTGCGCAACGGCTCCTGCAGATCATGCGTACTGATCCAGTTGATGTTCTCGAGCTCAGAATTGGTTTCGTGCAA
>JAKQJQ010000267.1 GCA_029561105.1 Bacteroidota bacterium | reverse complement strand
TGGGAGGTGAAGAAATTAAAAGATATTTGTAATATTACAATTGGAAGAACGCCTCCCAGGAAAGAACCTAAATGGTTTTCTTTCTCTGAAGGTGTAAAATGGATTTCTATAAAAGATATAGGAAACTCAGGAATTTATATTTCTGCTACGAGTGAATGTCTTTCTGAGGAAGCTGTCAAAAAATTCAATGTGCCGATAATTCAACCAAATACTGTTATTTTAAGTTTTAAACTAACGGTTGGAAGAGTCGCAATTTCAACTGAAAGAATGATATCTAATGAGGCCATTGCACATCTAAACAGAAAAGATGAAATTATTCCTGTTGAATTTCTGTATTCTTATTTAAAATTATTTGATTACAATACTTTAGGGAGCACCTCTTCTATTGCAACTGCAGTAAATAGCCAAACAATAAAGGCAATGAAAATTATTGTTCCAAAACATGATGTATTGGAAGACTATCGAATAAAAATATTTAGTCTTTTTCAAGAAATAAAAAATAATCAGAACGAAAACCAAACCCTAACCCAACTCCGAAACACCCTGCTACCCAAACTCATCTCCGGCGAAATACGCCTTAAGGAATTTAGGGAGTAATTGTCATTCCGACGCAGGAGGAATCCCATCATGTGATTCCTCCTGCGTCGGAATGACAAACGCAATAGCAATGACAAACGCAATAGCAATGACAAAAGAATCGGGAATGCCAAAAAAACCCGAACAAGTGAAGTAATGACAAGATAAAAGTCGATTATGAATAACACAATGATTGAATATAATGAAGGGTACCATACCTACTATGTTTATATCATTACCAATAAATACCGGTCAACCTATTATGTTGGAATGACCAATAATTTACCGTTGCGATTGGCGCAACATCAGGAGAATATTAAAAACGGCGTAAAGACATTTGCTGCCAAATACAATGTTGAATTTTTGGTTTACTATGAAAAATTCACTTGGGTCGCGCAGGCTATTGCGAGAGAAAAGGAAATTAAAGGTTGGCGAAGGGATAAGAAACTGGCGCTGATTCGGTCGTTTAATGATAATTTTGAATTTTTGAATAGTCGTTTTGAGAATCATAATGGGATTCCTCCTGCGTCGGAATGACAAAGCACTATGAGGGAAAGAAGTAAAAACGCAATAACCTATAACTGGTAAAGCATGACCACAGAAGCGGTAATAGAACAAGCCACCATAGACTGGCTCACTGATTTGGGATACCTCCACATCAAAGGCCCTGATTTGCCGCAAAACAGCCAGGAGGTTTTGCTGCGTGGCGAACTGTTGTCCTTCATCCAAAAGCGGTACCCCGAAGTGCCACAGGACATCCAGCACTTGGCCGTAGCCGATTTTGCCAACAATGCAGGTGCCGACCTCGATTACCGCAACCGCGCGTTTCATCTCAAACTCACCAAGGGATTAGATTACGAATACCTTGATGCCGATGGCAACGAGAAAGCTGTACACATATACCCGATCGATTTTCAAGACGCGCGGCACAACACCTTTTGGTGCGTCAGCCAGTTTAGCGTGATTGGTAAAAACAAACGCCGTCCCGATATTATTATTTATATCAACGGGATTCCGCTCGTGGTTTTTGAACTCAAAAACTGGTTCAACGAAAACACGACGATTGCCGAGGCGTTCAACCAAATACAGCATTATGTAAAAGACATTCCCCAGTTGTTCGAGTACAACGCACTCACAATAGTAAGCGATGGGAACGAAGCGCAGCATGGCATGTTCAATAGTACCACTGAGTGGTATGCTGCCTGGAAAACCATCAACGGCGTTACCATTGTAGACGACGATTTCCAGATGCACACCATGATTATGGGCCTGTTTCCAAAGGAACGTTTGCTGCAATACATCAAGAGCTTCGTTTTCTTTGAAGACCACAACGGCACGCTCATAAAAAAAGGTGCCAAGTACCACCAGTACTTCGGGATTAACTTCGCCGTTCAGGCCACCACACGGGCCATAAAACCTATTGGTGACGGACGCATCGGCGTCATCTGGCATACGCAGGGCAGCGGCAAAAGCATTTCGATGGCCATTTATGCCGGGATTTTGCGCGCGCACCCCGATTTGAAAAACCCAACGATTGTGGTACAGGTAGACCGTAGTGACCTCGATTTCCAATTGTATGAAAACTTCGTCCTGGCCAAAGACCTCGTAGGCGACGTACAACGTGCCGAATCTACCGACGAGTTAAGGCGGTTGCTGTCTACCGGCAGCGGCGGCGTCATTTTTACCACGATTGAAAAGTTTCGTTTAAAAACCGGCAATGACCAGAAGCTGGGAGAAACAGAACACCCGATACTGTCCGAAAGAGACAACATTATAGTCATGGCCGACGAAGCACACCGAACCCAATATGGCTTGCTCGATGGGTTTGCATCGAACCTGCGCAAAGCATTGCCGAACGCCTCGTTCATTGGTTTTACAGGAACACCAGTAGATAGCAAAGATGCCGATACTCAGGAAGTTTTTGGAGAAACCATCCACGTGTACGATATCAAACAAGCCGTCGATGATAAGGCAACCGTTCCTATTTATTACGAACCGCGTTTGGCCAAATTGCACTTAGGCAATGAAAATATAGATAACGATGCCGATTCAATCCTATGGGAACAAGAAGACAGCAGCAATATGAAATGGGCGGCGGTAGAAGACGCCGCTGGTTCTAAAGAAAGGGTAGACAAAATTGCTGCCGACATTATTAATCATTACAACAACCGCACGGCCACTTTGCCAGGAAAAGCAATGATTGTATGTATGAGCCGACGCAACAGCGTGAAAATGTACGATGCGCTTAAGGCGATAGACGGTTGTCCGGAGATTGCCGTGGTCATGACGGGGAATATCAGCACCGATCCGGTGGCATGGAACCCACACATCCGCACACAAGAGGCTACCGAAGCCATCAAAAAAAGATTCAAGAAGCCCGAAGACCCGTTGAAAATTGTGATTGTCCGCGACATGTGGCTCACTGGTTTCGACGCGCCTTGTGTTCACACCATGTACATCGACAAGATTATGAAAGGGCACAACCTGATGCAGGCCATCACCAGAACCAACCGCGTTTTTAAAGACAAACCGTCGGGCGTTATCGTAGATTACATTGGGATTGGCGACCAGTTGAAGTCGGCCACTTCAAAATATACAGGCGGCGGCGGAAAAGGGGAGCCAACCATTGATATGGAGCAGGCCTTGAATATGTTCTTCAATCAGGTCGAAGTTTGCAAATCGTTGTTGCCAGAGGATATCGATTACAGCAACTGGAAAGGATTGCGCGAGGGCGACAAGGTACTGTTGGTGAGAAAGGCGCTGAATGGTATTATTAAGTTTGATGAACCTTCGGATACCTTTATGCTTGAGGAAAAGAAATTAACGGGCTTGTTGTCTATTGTAAAATCGCAGTCAGAAATACAAGAGCATGCCGTCGATGTTATATTTATCCAACACCTGTCTAAAGCCATCCGTAACGCCAAGTCAATCAAGGGCAACGGCAAGGGAGCGAAAGATCAAATCAAAGAATTGATTAGTCGCAGTATTGAATCAGATGATATTGTAGATGTGTTTGCTATGGCCGGTTTGGAACGCGCCGATATTTCAATCCTCAATGAGGAATTCCTGTTGGGAGCCAAACAGGCAAAAGACAGCATCGACATCAAAATTGCCTTAATGAAAGCCATATTGATGGATGAACTGAAATTGCGTTTGCATAAAAACATCAAAAAATACACGTCGCTCAAAGAAGAGTTAGAAAAGGTTCTCGAAAACTACCACAAAAACGCGATTGATTCTTACACCACGATTGCCGAATTGATTGAACGCGCCAAGCAATTGCAGGACGAAGACCATAGAACCAAAGAACTCGGACTTACCGATGAGGAGTTGGCGTTTTATGACATTCTCGCGTCCAAAAAAGACATAATCAAGGAAAGCGGTCCAATCCAAGACATTGTGCATGGTGTAGTTAAAGCAGTGAAAAGCAGTCTGCAGATTGATTGGATGAAGAAAGAAGACGCTAGAGCCGCGATAAGGTTAGCAGTCAAAAAAGAACTACGCGGTAAAGTGAGTTTTGAGGAATTGAATGCAATCCTCCAAGAGATTATGGAGCAAGCAGAAGGACAATACAGCGAGTGGCGTGCATAAATTTAGACCTGCGATTCCCACATGAATTCGCATCCCTCAGCTGAATGTCTAATTTACAACAGCCTTTTTGTTGCCTTTCCTTAAAAAGTACCCAACATTGCCGTCAAATGTGAATGAGATGCTTCCTTACGTCAGCATGACAACGTTGCCTATTAAGGTAAAGGGACAGATAAATAATGACGGCTCCGTATCGGCACCACCCTTGCAAATTTCCCAAAAACCCTACCTTCACACAACAAACTACCATTACAACCAAATGACCCACTGCCTCAACTGCCAAAAACCCCTCACCGATGCCTTTTGCGCGGGCTGTGGGCAAAAAGCCGATACGCACCGCATTTCGTTTAAGCATTTCATTTTCCATGATGTCCTGCACGGTACGCTGCATTTAGAGCGCGGCATCTTGTTTACGGCCAGGCAGGCTTTGGTGCGCCCGGGGCAGGCAGCCCTCGATTATATTTCGGGCAAGCGCAAACCGTATTACAATGTGTTTTATTTGGTGTTGCTTACCATCGGGCTCCAGTTGTTTGTGCGCCATGGCTATGATTGGTTGGTAGACCCCAACCCACAAGAAGTCCAGCTGCGCGAGCACCTCAATACCGCCACCCAAAAACTCGACGCCATTTTTTCACAGAAAAGCAAGATTATCCTTTTGCTGTTTGTACCGTTTGCGGCCTTGAACAGTTTCATTTTATTTAGGCGCAAGAAACTTAACCTGAGTGAACACGCCATCCTGGCAGGGATGATCCTGTTGGGGATTTTGCTGGTCTCCATCATGGGGCACCTGCTGTTTTTCGTGAACCTGCTGGTGCAGATGAGCAATATGGTATTGAGCATGGTGGTGACCGCGGCAATCGTGGGCTACATTGGTTTTGCGTATGTCAATGCGTTCAAGGACGATTACTCGAGATGGGAAGTCGGCTGGAGAACCGTGCTATTTTTTGTGCTCATCCTGCTCGAGATTTTCCTGCTCATGCTGCTCTTGATTGGTTATGTCACCGATTGGAAATTCACCGCCGTCAATGTGGCCCCGTTTGGTTGAAAAAGCGGCCGTTTGGTATCCGCGTGTAACAAAAAGCGGTATTTGGGGTCTTCCTTGCAAAACTAAAACTTATGCGCAAAGACAAACAACCCTTAGAAGAATACAAGGTCAATATCAGGATCGTGCTATCGGCCTTCTGGACGGCCATCATGTTTTGTTACCTCTATGGTGACTATTTTGAGCTGTATGTACCCAACAAAGTAGCCGGTCTTATAAGCGGCGACAATCTTTTAGACAGCCCCACGAAATTGTTCGTGACCACCTTGGTGATGGCCGTCCCTGCATTGATGGTTTTGCTCACCTTGGTGGTGAGCCCGCGCTGGGCCA
>JAKQJQ010000112.1 GCA_029561105.1 Bacteroidota bacterium | reverse complement strand
TTGAGGCTGAAATCGGTGGCAACATCACCCACTTTATAACCTGTAGGTGCTGGTTTTAGCGTAAATGCACTTAGGGTAACAACCAAAAGTGCAACGGCAATCATTTTAAATCTTTTCATAGTAGTATAGTTAATGGTTAATTTTTGATTTTTTCTAATTCGGATTGGAGTTGTTCATAGGTAAAGCTTTGCTCGTAGAATTTCCTTTTGTCTCCCTTATAGATGATTGTCGCCGGAATCGCACCCGACCACTGTGGATCTACTTTATTGATCCAGCTGTTCATATCAGGGTCTTTAAGATGTACCACCGTGGATTGCAAATGCTTTTTTTTAATGTAAGGAATCAAATTACTTTCTACTTGTCTGGGCAAATCGAGGCTAACCAATAGCACTTTTACTTTCTGGTTTTTAAAATTCGCGTGTAGCTTTTCAAAATTAGGCAACTCTTCAATACAGGGCTTGCACCAGGTGGCCCAAAAATTAACGACATAAGTGGTATCATTCTGTTTGTTGAGTAAGGGTGCTAATTCGTTAAAATCATAAGATTTAACCGTTACGCCGTTCTTTACGTAGACTTTTAAGGGTTGCTGCGCGTTAGCCGAAACAGCTACCGAAAGCGAAAAAAGCCACACAATCACTCTTACCATATCGTTTATTTTAAGCCCCACTAAAATTAAACAATCTTAAAACCGTTGCGGGTAGTTTAACAAAAATTTAATAAACACTTGTATATACAAATAAAAAAACATTGTACATTTGTACCTACAATTTTTACACTTGGAGATATGAAAATCGAAGAGATCATCAAATCGAATGTAAAGATGAGCGAGGCCAAAAAAGCCGTCCTCAATATCATTTACACCCAGAACGTAATCAACGACAGTTTTAGCGAAATTTTAAAACCGTATGATGTGTCTAGCGAGCAATACAATGTACTGCGCATCCTAAGAGGACAGAAAGGCCAGCCAGCCAATATGTTTGTAATTCAGGAACGCATGCTGGCGAAAACCAGCAATACTACGCGCTTGGTAGACAAATTATTGCTCAAAGATTTTGTGACCCGCGAGGTTTGCCCGGAGAACCGCCGAAAAATCGAAGTACACATTACCCAAAAAGGACTCGACGTCCTTACGGCACTCGATCCCAAAGTCATCGAACACGAAGAAAAATTCGCGGCCAACCTCATCCCGCAAGAACTGGTGCAACTCAATGAATTGCTCGAGAAATTCAGAACGAAGTAAGTATCATTTAATCCTTAATAATCAGTAGTAACCAAATTCAATTTCAACAATGAAAAATTTAAAAACAATCGCAATCGCCTTATTGGTAGCTTTTTCAACCGCAGCCGTATCGGCGCAAACAAAAAAAGTAGACGTTGCCAAAAGCAAATTAGAATGGGTAGGTAAAAAAGTAACCGGACAACATTCAGGAAATGTAAGCCTCAAAGAAGGTGCACTGGTTTTCAGCGGGAAAAAATTAACCGGCGGAACCTTCACCGTAGACATGGCATCGATCACCGTAACCGACCTTAAAGCAGGCGAAGGCAAGGAAAAATTAGAAGGCCACTTGAAATCACCTGATTTCTTTGGGACAGAAAAGTTCCCAACTTCTAAATTGGTCTTCAAAAAAATCGCCGACAAAGGCAATGGCACTTACACCGTAACGGCCGATTTGACTATCAAGGAAACCACCAATCCGGTAACTTTCGATGTAACGGTAAAAGGAAACACCGCTACTGCTAAAGTAAGCATCGACCGTACCAAATTCGACATCAAATACGGATCAGGAAGCTTCTTTGACAACCTTGGCGACAAAGCCATCAACGACAACTTCGACATTACCGCAACTTTGCAGTTCTAATCTATGGGTTAAATTGCTATGAAAGGCAAACCCCGGCAAGCAATTGTCGGGGTTTTGCTTTTAAAAAAAAAGCCCGAATCCACCATAGGTTGGTTTTATTTAGTAACTTTAAGAGCCTGAAAAACAGTTAAAAACACATTCTTTAAATCGCAACCCATGAAAAAAATCCTCCTTGTACCGCTACTGCTCCTTTGCATCGGTACGCTCTCGGCACAAATTAAAAAGATCGATACCAAAAAAAGCCTGATTTCCTGGACCGGCAAAAAGGTCACCGGCGAACACAGCGGCACGATCAACTTCAAGGACGGCTCGCTCACGTTTACCAAAAAGAAACTTACCGGCGGCACATTCACTGCCAACATGACCACACTCTCCAACACCGATAACACCGGTAAAGACAAAGCCAAGCTCGAAGGCCACCTCAAATCCCCCGATTTCTTCAACACCGATGAGTTCAAGACCGCCACACTCACCTTCAAAACCATCGCACTCAAAAAGCAAAACCTGTACACCATTACCGCCGACCTTACCATCAAGGGCAAAACCAACCCGGTTAAGTTCGATTTGTCGTTCAAAGGCAAAACCGCTACGACCGAATTCACCGTAGACCGTACCAAATATGGTATCCAATATGGCTCTGGCAGCTTCTTTGACGACCTCGGCGACCGTACCATTTATGATGAATTTGATTTGAAAGTCACGCTTTACTATTAATTTTAAATGGTAAATTTTAAATTTTAGATTACTTTTTGGCGAGCCCTGCGGGTCAGGCTGTCCGCTACTATCTTTTGTTTTCTAAAGAAAAAAACAAAAGGATAGCCGCTGCCATCCTTCTCGCGGCATCCTACAAAATTCAACATTCGTGGTTCTTTGTTCAATCTTCAAAAAAGATTAACTTCGTAAAAAAATAAATATTGACCCGAGGCGCAACCGATTTTATGGAGCGCAGCAAAATAAATGTTGAACAACGAATGTTGAACAACGAATGATGAACAACAAATGTTGAACAACGAATGATGAGCAACCAACAGCCTAAAGTCCTGGTCATCGACAACTACGATTCCTTCACCTACAACCTTGTGCACTACCTGGAAGATCTACGCGCCGAAGTCACCGTTTACCGAAACGACGAATTCGACCTCAACGAGATTGCACCGTTCAACAAAATCCTGCTCTCACCGGGTCCGGGAATCCCCGACGAAGCCGGATTGCTCAAAGACGTCATCCGCACCTACGCCAAAACCAAAAGCATCCTGGGTATTTGTTTGGGCCAACAGGCCATCGCCGAAGTCTTTGGCGGTGCCATCGTAAACCTGGACAAAGTCTATCACGGCATATCTACACAAGCCCAAACGGTCGTGAATGACGAATTCCTGTTTCACGAAATCGAATCGCCGTTTGAGGTGGGTCGTTACCATTCGTGGGCCGTTGACCCCAATTCCCTACCCGATTCACTAGAAGTTACCTCAATCGATGACGATGGGCAAATCATGTCGTTGCGCCACAGAACCCTTGATGTGCGCAGCATGCAATTCCATCCCGAAAGCATCTTGACGCCTTATGGAAAGCAAATCCTCAAAAACTGGCTCACCGCCTAAAGCTTATAGCTTGTACCTTGTAGCCTGTAGCTTGTAGCCCGTAAGCTTTAAACGATAAGCCGTTAAAAAAACGTTAAACCAAAACTAAACAAACGTTTAAATAAAACAAACGTTTAATTTTGTCTGCGATTTCAAAATCAAAATCCACATGACAGAATTCAATGACAAACAAATCCAGATTTTGCAAGTGGCCGAGCGGCTGTTTGCCGAAAAAGGATTTGACGGAACTTCCATCAGAGACATCTCAAAAGAAGCCCAAATCAACATTGCCATGGTTTCGTACTATTTCGGTTCGAAAGAAAAAATGCTCGAAGCACTGATTTTCTTCCGTACCGCCGACATGAAAATGCAGCTCGATAACTTGGTCAAAGAAGCCATAGAACCACTAGAAAAAATAGACAAGCTCATTGCACTTTACATTGCCAAGGTCAACAAAAACAAATGCATTTACCAGATCCTGCATTTTGAATTGTCTTCTAAAAAGCGTAACATCGACTTCAAGTCCTTTACCCAAGTCAAGCGTACCAACCTCGAACTGCTTTCTAAAATCATTGCGCAAGGCCAGGAAAAAGGGGTGTTCTCTAAAAACATTCAGGTTCCTTTGATAATGCCTACGGTTTTAGGAGCATTCTTTCAATTCCAGATGAACCGTCCGCTGTACGAAGAAATCCTAAACCTGGACACCGATGCCAAATTTGACCACTACATCAAAAACGACCTCACCAAACACCTGCAGCAAACCATCAAAGCCTTACTTACTTATGAACAATAAATTTCTTTTGCTGGTGTCTATTTTTTGTCTCGGGCTCCAGCAGGTTGAAGCCCAACAAAAAACCTCGATCTCATTGCACGACGCCGTTGCCATGGCGCTCGAGAAAAGCGATGAAGTTGGCCTAGCCAATGCCAAAAAGACCACCAAAAAATACGAACTGCAAAGCGTCAAAAACAATCGCTATCCCGATCTTAAGATTTCAGGGCAATACATGCGGCTCACCAACGCCGACATCAAGCAAGGCAGCGTGTTGAATGCTTCCAGTGAAAATACCACCACGACCAATGCCAAAAAAGAATCGGCCAAAGTAGACCAATTAATGCTCGGTCAGGCCAATCTGAGCCTACCTCTTTTCTCGGGCTTCAAACTCAAGAACAGCATTAGGGCTTCCGAAAAATTATACCAGGCCGAATCGGCAAGCGCCGCGTACACCAAAGAAGAAACTGCCTTACAGGTAATTGAATACTACGCCCAATTGTACAAAACGCAAAAATCAGTAGAACTGTTCCGCGAAAGCCTCAAACGCAGCCAGCAGCGCGTCACCGACTTTACGGCCCTCGAAAAAAACGGTTTGATTGCGCGCAACGATTTGCTCAAATCGCAACTGCAGGTTTCTAAAATACAACTGTCATTAGACGATGCCGAGAAAGATATACGCATCATAAACTACAAGTTAATTGCCTTACTGAAATTGCCTGCCGAAACCCTAATCGAAGTAAGCCCGGCCAACATCGACGCCAACTTGTTCAAGAATGTCGTGAAAAACGAATCCGAAGCCTTGCAAAGCCGTAAGGATCTTGAGGCTGTTCATTTAATGGGACAAGCGGCCGAGGCCAACATTAAGGTAGCCAAAGCCGGTTATTATCCATCTCTTGGCCTGAGCGGTGGTTATATTGCGCTCGACCTCAACAATGTCATTACCGTGAAAAACGCCATGAACGTAGGTGTTGGACTTTCGTACAACCTGAGCTCGATCTTCAAGAACGCAGACGAGGTCAAAGCCGCCAAAAGCAAAGCACTCGAAGCCCAGACACAGGCTGCTCTCCTTTCTAACCGCATCAAAACAGAAATAGTCAAGGCGCAGGAAGAATACAACCTATCGGTCAAACAAGACAAAGTTTACAACGAATCGGTAGAACAGGCGAGCGAAAACTACCGCATTGTAAAGGACAAATACGACAACGGCCTGGTCGATACCAACGATTTGCTCGAAGCCGACGTAGACCAACTCGGCGCGCAGGTCAACCAGGCCAATGCCAAAGCGAACGTGGCGCTCAAATATTACGAATTGCTCAATGCCGCGGGGCAACTCCTGCAATCTTTCAATTTCTCTCAACACTGATTTTACCATGGAAAAGAAAAAAACCAACAAAAAGTTCCTCTTGATTTTCGCCGTATTGATTCTCGCTGGCGGAACCTACGGAATCTACAAATACGTGCACTCGCTCGCTCACGAAGGCACCGACGATGCGCAGATTGAAAAGAACATGAATCCCATCATTCCTCGTGTGGCGGGTTACATAACCAAAGTCTATGTCAAGGACAATGATTTCGTCAAACAAGGCGACACGCTTTTCACCATAGACGATAAGGATTACGCTGTGAAACTCGAGGACGCCAAAGCCGCACTCGTGGCCGCCCAAGGCAGTTACGAAGTGTCTAAAGCCGACGTGGGCAGCGCCACCGCGAATATTGCCGTCTCGTCGGCCAATGTATTGTCGGCGGGTGGCAATATTGAAACCGCGAAAATCCGTTTGGGACGTGCCGCAGCTGATTATGAGCGCTACAACAACCTTTACAAAAACCACTCGATCACCAAACAGCAATACGAACAAGCGCTTGCCGCCAAGCAGGAAGCCGAAAGCCAGCTCCGCATTTTACAGCAGCAGGAAAAAGCCAGTGCCTACCAGAAATCGGTGGTGGTGGCCAAATCGAATGTGACGAGCAAACAGACCGAGGTGGCCGCCGCCAATATCAACCGGGCCAAGGCCGCGCTCGAAGCCGCCCAGCTCAACCTGGGGTACACGGTCGTGACGGCTTCTACCGACGGGCAGGTTTCTAAAATCGGGATCCAGCCGGGGCAATTCATCCAGCCGGGACAGTCATTGTTTTACATCATCAACAACAAAGAAGCTTGGGTGATTGCCAATTTCAAGGAAACGCAACTCAATAAGATGGTGGTTGGGCAGAAAGTATCGATCAAGGTGGATGCGTATCCCGATACCGAATTTCAAGGGACGGTAGCTTCGTTTTCGCCGGCAACGGGTTCGCGGTTTTCACTATTGCCGCCTGATAACGCGACAGGGAATTTTGTGAAAACCATACAAAGGCTTCCGGTAAAAATCAGCTTGGATGCGAACAATGACGTGGAGAAAATCAAGTTGTTGCGTGCGGGGATGAATGCGGATGTTGACGTTCACTTGAAATAAGCACGAAATCCTAACTTCAATATTGTTTTGTTCAAACTTCGTTGTTCAAGATTTTGCGAAGTTTGAATGTTGATTAACGAACAACGAATATTGAAGTTCCGGAAACCGGAGCCCTAGCCCTGATGGACGCGGCATCCTTTTGTTCCGCTTCTTTAGCGGACAAAAGATAGAGCGGACAGCAGGTTCCCGGCTCCTAAAAAATATTAATTCTTGAAACAAAATAAATGGCAGCAGCAATAACAGCGCCCGAAGATGATTTGGTAGAATACGGCTTTAGGCGCGTCATCATTACGATTACCGCGGTGATGTGTGCTTTGCTTGAGATTGTGGATACGACCATCGTGAACGTGGCGCTCACCGATATGCGCGGCAGCCTAGGCGCAACCTTAACCGACGTGGCTTGGGTGATTACGTCTTATGCGATTGCCAATGTGATCGTAATCCCGATGACGAGTTGGCTCTCACAGCAGTTTGGACGGCGCAATTATTTTGCGGTGTCGATCATCATTTTTACGGTCTCCTCTTTTCTTTGTGGCAACGCCGACAATATCTGGGAACTCGTGGCTTTCAGGTTCATACAAGGACTTGGCGGCGGCGCGTTGCTCGTGACCGCGCAGACCATTATTACCGAGAGTTATCCGGTAGCCAAACGCGGGATGGCGCAGGCCATTTACGGGATGGGCGTTATAGTTGGCCCTACTTTGGGTCCGCCTTTGGGTGGTTACCTCACCGATAATTTTTCGTGGCCGTATATCTTTTACATCAACATTCCGCTGGGGATTATTGCGACTTTCCTGACCATTACGTTTGTAAAAAGCCCAAAATACGGGGAAAAACTCAAGGCCAACCAGGTAGATTGGTGGGGCATTTTTTTCCTGGCCTCTTTCATCGGTTCGCTTCAATTTGTGCTCGAACACGGCCAGCAGGACGATTGGTTTAATGAACCGCTGATTGTGGTTTTGAGCGTCGTTACCGTCTTTGGGTTGTTGGCGTTCATCTGGCGCGAAATGACTTATGAATATCCCGTGGTAAACCTTAAGGTGTTGAAGGATGCCAATTTGCGCATTGGCACGCTCATGTGCTTTATTCTCGGATTTGGACTGTACGGATCCACGCTCGTCATCCCCATTTACACGCAACAGATTTTGGGCTGGACCGCTACCCAATCGGGTTTGCTTCTGATTCCCGGATCGATTACCACGGCGTTTATGATGCCGATTATCGGAAACCTGATCCAGAAAGGCGTACCGCAGGCTTATTTGGTAGCGATAGGCTTTTTGATCTTTTTTGGCTTTACGTTTTGGATGCATGAAGTGATGACACCTGACACCGGCGCCGAACATTTGTTTTGGCCGTTGATTTTGCGTGGCATCGGACTCGGCTTGCTTTTTGTCCCGATTACGACGATGGCCTTGTCTACCCTAAAAGGGAAAAGCATCGGCGAAGGCGCGGCGTTTACCGGGATGATGCGACAGTTGGGCGGTTCTTTCGGGATTGCCATCATCACGACGTTTATTACGCGTTTTACCCAGGAACACCGCGTGAATTTGGTTTCGCATCTCGACACCTCGAAACTCGAAGTACAACAGCGCGTGGCGCAAATGCAACAGGGTTTTATGGCTAAAGGATTTTCGCCAAATGAAGCACTCGGTAAAGCTTACCAAGCGTTGGATTATGGCGTGATGAAACAAAGTACGGTGTTGTCGTATATGGACATTTTTATGTACCTCGGCATTATGTTTTTGTGTTGTATTCCGGTGATTCTGTTTATTAGGAAAGGGAAATCGAAGGTTAATCCGGCGGATGCGATGCACTAAGAAGACACGCTGCGCTTTGGACACGCCCTGTGGGCTGTAGACTGAAACCGAATAACTCGAAAATTAATTATAAACCGGAAACAGTCGATTTTCCGTCTTTTTTTGTCTAAAGCGAAGCGTGTCTAAAGGCGCAGCCGTGTCTAAAGCAAAGCGTGTCCAAATTATCAACAAATCACCCATCTTCAAAATAAATCCTTATATTTGATTGATTTCAAACAAGTTAAACCTAACCTATTTAGAAGATTATGGGCTTTTTTAGAAATAACACCAAGAGAATGCTTGAGGAATTTAGAAGCAAAAGTGAATACTTCTCTAATGATTTGAGTAAAGAGATCAGGGAGTCATTCGAGGACCTCAAGTCGGATTATGAGGCGAACAGCACGGTTGTTCCCGAATTTCTTGAATTTGCCGAAGAGCTCAAAAACAAACTCAGCAGCAGCGATGCCAGCAAACTTGAAGATTTTTCGGCCAGGCTCAAAAAAATAAACCGCACCGCCAAAAACGGGGTCGAAGCCATGCGCGAATTGTCACTCAACCAGCGCAAAACGACCACAGAAACTTTACGACTTTATGAAGATTTTGAATAAAAAAACCAAAAAAAATCCCGCTTCGAGCGGGATTTTTTTTTTGATGGGGAATTTGTTTTGCGTATCGATTCGCGAATACTCGGATCTTGCTATACTAGGATTGCAATTTACTTTTGATTGCTTTGGGCACGCCGCCTTTGTTAACCAAAATACCGGTTGATTTTAGCTGTACGAAAGTTTTGGTCACGTACATATATCCTTTGTAATCGTTAGATTCGCCCCAGGAGTTTTTAATCTTGTAGTATTCTTTTCCGTTTTGGTCGGTCGCCTTGCCTACAATCTGCATGGCATGGTCATCGGTGGTTGTTAAACTGTACAACCCTTCCAGACGCAAATCCTCGCTGATCACTTTTTCCTGGGTTGGCCCATCGAAAAGTGTCTTTTTTTGCTCGGGCGTGATGTTGTTCAAATCAAGATTAGGCACTTGTGCTACGCCATTTTTCCAGCTAAAGTACGGCTCAGAAACGTCGGTTCCCCAAGCAACGGTGTAGCCTTTGGCGAGTGCATTGTCAATGATGTCGGTCAATTCGGCCATGGGCACGTTGTACAACCAGTCATAGCTCCAGTTATCAGAAACAGGCAAGACAATCCTCTCGTAATACGGGCTGTCTTTATAAGAGGAAAATTCCATATAGTCACTTGGATTGATGCCCACGACTTCTTTAGCGAACGATTTGGGCGTGTAGGTTTTTCCGTTATAGACAAACGTCTCCGGCACCTTACCAAACTTTTGATCCATATAATCGTTGACATCCTTCACCCACGAAATTCCTTTGTTCTTGTCTTCATTCTTGAGATAGGCATCCAGGATGGCTTTGAGGCCCGCTTGGAACTCGTCTGACTTAACCGAGCCTTTCCCATAATCTTCCATAGTATAGGCAGATTGCGGCATGGCTCCGTATTTCTTGATCATATTGACCACGTCATGTGTTTCGCCGCCATCACCAAGCCCCATATTGCCGTTCATGAGGATATAATTCCTGGCTTTTCCCAGATAAACATTTCGAGCGGTAAAAATCTCGGCCAAATCCACGGGTTTCTTCCCGTTTTTAATCATTTCTGACTCGATGAAAGAATTCCCAGAATAGCTCCAGCAAGTACCTGCAGAACCTTGGTTTTTTACCGACGTACGCTCGAGATTCAAGGTTTCCTTAAACACAAATTTAGAATTCAATGAGGCGTTGCCGATAACCTTTTTGATGAGTTCATCCTGCGCAAACAGGCTCATTGTACAAAACATTCCGGCGAGAAGTAGACTTTTCTTAATCATTATGGTTGTTTTTTAATAGTGGGTAAATGTAATAATTTCAGGGGTATGTCATCTAAAATTAACATTGCGTTAATTCATCGCGTGAAAACCAATTTATTGCCTTTAGACAGGTTGGCATCAAAGCGGTAACCGTCATAATTGAAGCCTTTCAAATCGTCAATAGTCTCGGCGCGGGTATCGATGATGTAACGCACCATCAGGCCGCGCGCCTTTTTGGCAAAGAAACTAATCATCTTGAGCTTGCCGTCTTTCATATCCAGGAATTCTGGTGTGATCACCGGAACCTTCAAAGCCTTGGCATCGATAGCCGAAAAGTACTCGTTGCTCGCCAGATTCACAAACAACTCCTTTTTTTTGAGTTCTTTGTTGAGCGCGGCAGTAAGTTTGGGTTTCCAGTACGCGTATAGGTTTTTGTGCTCGCCAACAGGCAAATCGGTGCCCATTTCCAGGCGGTACGGTTGGAT
>JAKQJQ010000367.1 GCA_029561105.1 Bacteroidota bacterium | reverse complement strand
CCAATGGGCGGCGGAATGCCGGGAATGATGTAATTTAGAAAACGAATACCAAAAAAAAATCCGTCTGTTACGACGGATTTTTTTATGCCTTAAAGGTTTTTACTCTTGTCTTACTTTGGGTTTCTTGATCAACTTCATAATAACCGGGAAGGTAGAAAAGAAGATGATCCCGATGATGATCCATTCAATATGGTGTTTGAGATCAATATCGAACTCGCGAAGAAACAATCCGTAGAGGTAATGTCCCGAGAATACAAGGATGAACGACCAAAGACACGAACTCAAGATGTTGTAAAACATGAATTTCTTTTTGTCCATGGATACAATTCCCGCCACTATGGGTGCAAATGTCCTGAAGATGGGTAAGAAACGTGCAAAAATGATGGCCTTTCCTCCATATTTTTCAAAGAAATCCTTAGACTGCAACAGGTATTTTTTCTTGAACCAAAAGGTGTCTTCTTTCTTGAACAGGTAGTAACCGCTGCGTTCCCCAAACCAATATCCGGTCATGTTTCCAAAAACACCCGAGATTGCAATGGCAAGTGACAACAGTGTCACGTTGACAAAATCGCTTTCAATATGCAAGACGTTCTGCACAAGATCACGGCTGTAAATCCCCGAAAGGAAAAGCAAACTGTCACCAGGAAGAAAAAAGCCTGCAAACAATCCGGTTTCTGCAAAAACAATGAAAATCACAATGTACAAACCCAATTGAATGCCGCCAAGTTCTAAAGTGATGTAAAATTCGGGATTGAGTAATTGGGTCCAGTGAAAGTCGTTCATAAGGCGTTGTACAGTTATTTTTGAGCTCGTGAAAGTAAACATAATTTCAGTTAACCGCAATTTATTGGGGTACTTTTAGCTTTTCTTAACGGTTTTAAAACGTGGCGGCAATCATCACAATCGCCATGGCAATCATGAGACTATTTTCTATAAAAGTGGCTTTGGTCATAGGGAGTTTGAGCGCGGTTCCCAGACAGGCACATTGGATGGATTTTTTATCGAGCAACACCTTCGTGACACCAATAGTTGTGATTCCCAATACTATAAGCGTCGCATACAATGCAATCGAAATTTCAAAACGCAGCAGAAACATCAATCCTAGCGCGGTTTCAATAAATGGATAAATGACTGCATACAACGAAATCCGCTTCGCCAACGGATCGTACATCTTAAACGATTCGGGAAAACCCTTAAGATCAAGCAGCTTAAAGAAACTAAAGACAATGTAAAACAACCCCATGAAATCGAGCATGAAACCGTGACTGTCAAACGGGTTTAGATTCAGCAAAACCGCCGTCGTCGTAATGTAGCCGAAAATCAAAAACAACGGGAACAATTGCCGCCACTCCGATTTTTCTTCGCGTTCATTTGGGATCGGCATTACCATCGGTTCATCGATTTTCTCACGGATGGTATATTTTGTCCCAATCGCATTCTGGAACGCCGCAGTAGAAATGTGGTTTTTCATTTCAATCTCGGCTTCGGCCTTTTCTAAATTAACCGTCGCGCGGATGACGCCGGCAATCCCGTTGAGCTTCTCTTCGATCCCGCTGCTGCAGCCCGAACAAGTCATTCCTGTGATTTGATACGTGTGGGTCATTTTCGTGGATATTGGCAGCAATGGTGCAGGTTCTTGTAATCTTCGTCGGTGGCTTTGGCTTCGTCGGTGTCGTGGCCCGCTTTGGCAAGCGCCTTTTTGACGTCGGTGATTGTCGTTTTCTCTTCGTTGACGATCAAGTCGAGTTGATGCGTCTCGATACTCCAGCTCGCCGATTTCACCCCCGCAACAGCGTACGCCGCCTTTTCAATGCGCTTTTTACATTGATCACAGTTGCCGTTCACTTCAATCGTGTACCTGGCATTTTTATTCTTCTTAGTCTGTGCCTGCGCCGAAATTCCGAAAGTCAGCAACAATAGCAAAATCACAATATTTCTCATAATAGTTATGTTTAACATTCCTTATCAATTATCAATTATCAATTATCAATTATTTAATCTTAAATCTCAGTCCGGCGTAGTACATCTGCCCAAAAACCGGTGCATACACAATAGAAGTGTCGAAAGTATTGCCGAAAGGATTCTCACTCCCTAAAATCGCCTTCTCCTGGCGATAATTCCCAACGTTCTCGCCACCCAAGTAGACTTCAAAGGTCGACGAAAACGTACGTGTAACCTGTACATTCATCACGGCAAACGAAGGCGAAAATTCGGGCAACCGATCTGCTGCAGGATTAGAAGCCGTGGTTGGCAATTGCTGTTTCCCGAGCCAGTTGAAGGTGTAATCGAACTTCCATTGGTGGCCTTGGTCGTCAATGTGTGTCGCGTAGGCTAAGTTCGCAAAAAAACGGTGCTTGGCCTGCAACGGACGCTGGAAAGTTCCCGATAAATATTCGGTCGCGATATCATAATACTTATAGGCCGTGCGCAAATCCAAATGCTTAATGAATTCAAAATTGAACTCAACCTGCAAACTGTTCGCATACGATTTTCCGTTGTAGAAAGTGGCCGTTTGCGGGCTTTCCATGACATCGACAATAATTTGGTTCTCGAAATCCGTTCGGTAAAAATCAACCTGCGCCTCAAAATTCTTTCCGAAAAGCTTGAACTTTTGCCCAAAACTGAGCCCGTAATTCCAGGCGATTTCGGGATCCAAACCATAAATTCTTCCACCCGAATCACGCACACTAACCACGCGCGAACTCGCAAAAAGATTTTGATTTTCGGCAAAAATATTCGCCGCACGCTTGCCCCTGCCACCCGAGAACCGCAGCACCGCTTTTTCCCACGGATTGTAACGCACATGCAACCTCGGCGTCGCGAAAATACCCAAACGGTTGTGATTGTCAACGCGTCCGCCCAAAACTAGGCTAAAGTTGTCGGTGTTGTCGTAGGTATATTCGAGGAACGCACCCATAGAATTGTCGATACGACTCGCATCGGTAACCCCGACAATTTCGCGGTAATTGTCGTAGGTGAAATTGAGACCGGCCGCAAATTTATGCTTGGTGTTGTTGATAATCGAATTGAAAATCAGGTTCGAATAATAGCTCCCCTGGCGGATCTCGTAGCTATTGAGACCGAAATACGAATCCTGTCGATGCGACGTAAAAGCGTTCTGGAAGCCCACACTTTGGTAAGGCATATCCTTGAAAACATAACCGATTTTAGCGGAAACATCAAAGCGTTGGGTATTAATCTCAGAGCCCCAATGGTTCGTAGTGAATTTGTCGCGCTTAGGGTCGAAGGCCACTTGCCCGGTTTGTTTCTCGTCATTGAGGAAACGCAAGTTGATGAAACTCACCCAACCGGTTTCGGGATTGTAATACTGGTAACGGTTGAGCACGTTGATTTGCCTACCCAGCGGATTGTCGAGAAAACCATCGTCATTCATGTCATTTTTAGACAAGCGCGTATTGGTGTGCAAAAACAGGCTGCTGCTCCATTTGTTTGACAGTTTGCGATTGGCATGAACATTGGCCTCGAAACGAGAATCGGTCGAGCCGTAAACATTGAGAAAAAACGGTATGTCGCCAATGGGTTTAATGAGTTCAGTGTTGATCTGTCCCGAAATGCTCTCATAACCATTCACTACAGAACCCGCGCCTTTGGTAACCTGGATACTTTCTACCCAGGTTCCCGGCGTAAACGACAAGCCGTAAGCCTGCGAGGCACCGCGAACCGACGGGATGTTTTCTTCAGTAATCATCAGGTAAGGACTGGTCAGACCCAGCATTTTGATTTGTTTGGTGCCGGTAAGCGCGTCGGAGAAATTGACATCGATAGATGGATTGGTCTCGAAGGCTTCGGCGAGGTTGCAGCAAGCTGCCTTGAGCAATTCTTTGCTCGTCATCACGGCCGAATTTGCCGTAACGGTGTATGATTTTTTAATGCTTCTTGTGCTGCCTGCTACTTTGACAGCCTGGAGCGAATCGGTTTTGATTTCTTCCTGGGCATAAGTGGGAATAGCAGCCAAAAACACAACAAAAATCTTGAGGTGTTTGTACATGATAAAGTGTTTAATGTTGAAAATAATCTCCGCCGTAGCGGTATTCCAGCATTAAACCTTGTCGTAAAAAATGTATTGGGAGTGTAATTGGTAAAGCGGCGGCGCGTGTGCATCGCAATAATACGCTGCGTTAGAATTACTTTCAAAAAAGGTAGTTGCCTCAAATACAATGGGTTGCCAATCGTACAAAGCGGCGATTGCGGGAGATTGGAAAGCAAACACCTTCACCAACGTATTGTCTGATTTCTTCTGGAAATGGACGACCTTGCTTTTGCAGCAATTAGACGTTTCGGCTTTCATGCCACAGCAGCCTTTATCATTGGCTGCCTCGGGTTTTATCGAAACCGACGCGACAGTTCCGCCGCAGAAATGCACATTGAACGCGAATCCCGTGTTGGAGAGCAACAACAGGAAAACGAGCAGCAAGGATGTCATTTGCTTCAATTTCATGGCCCAAAATTAGCTAAAAACATTTCGCAAAGGGTTAATGAAATGTTATTTTTTGTCCTTTTGTTTTTGGTAGTAAAACGCCGGAACAAACAACAGCAACAACAACGGCTGGATCAGGAACCGCCTGATATTGAACAGCAAAAAGTTATTCCCCGCATCAGAAAACAGCAGTATTAAGAACAGCGCTACAATCAGGATTACAAAAAAGAACAGGTACAAAATAGTTGCAAATTTGGTGAGTGCGGCATCCGAGAAAATAGCAAAAATGATGATCAGAGAAATGGCCGCATTGAGCCAGTACCGCAACCCCATCGACAGCATCAAATGCAAAGTATCATAATGGGGAAATGGCATACTGAGATAATCGCCCCTAAAATACAAGGCAAACGGGTCGTAGAATAATTGGTCCTCAAAACCGCGAATTACTGCCAGGACTCCCACCAGCAGGAGAATCAGTATCAGTTTTAATTTGTTACTCAGCAGTTCCCGAAGCATAGTTAGAATATTTATTGACCCAAACCACCCACAACCCAAACACCACACCGTAAATGAACAAAGGGAACACCACGCCGTGCAACAGGTTTTCCTGTTCGGGATAATTGAGCAGTGCAATACTGAGCAAGACAATCCTCACGATATTGAGCAGGTGGATTATTGCGCTGCCCAAAACAATAAAAACCAGCGTACGCAACCATTTCCCCGTAAAAGCCACTACAAAAGCAGCAAACAGGATCATTACACTCAGCGCGTTGCAACCTTCTACAATTCGCGCCACATATTGGCCCTCGAGGAACAACTTGATAGACGCTTGGTTGTCATGCACCATCAAACTGCACTTATAATTCAACAATCCGAGTACCCATTGCACCTGATTGGCCAGCGCGGCGGTAAAATCATCGACTTCAAAAACGAGCAAATTATCAAATTGCTTGAGGTACAATTTATAGATCAAAGTAAGCCCGGCATACACGGCAAAAAACCTAAAAAGAAAAATGAAAAACGGTCGGTATTGCCTGAAGTAAGTTTTCAAAGGATTGTTTTTAACAAATTTATATAATTTAAAATGCCTTGCAAGGATTACTTTTGCAAAAAAACACCATGAACTTCGCCCAATTACAGCCCGTCATCCAAAATATCGTAGCACTAGAAAACGTTTCGCGCGACGAAAAATTATTGCAAATCTGTCGCGTTCTAAACGCAAACATTTCCCATTACAACTGGGTAGGATTTTACTTCGCCAACCACGACACCCAAACCTTACATCTGGGGCCTTACGTAGGCGAACCTACAGACCACACGGTAATCCCGTTTGGCAAAGGCATCTGCGGACAAGTCGCTGTTTCTAACGAAAACTTCGTCGTTCCCGACGTGCAGGCGCAGGACAATTATATCGCATGTAGCTTTACGGTAAAGTCCGAAATCGTGGTGCCGTTGTTTGTCAATGGGGTGAATATTGGGCAGATTGATATTGATTCGAATGTGCTGGATCCTTTCTCTGAAGCCGACGAAAGGTTTTTGGAGTTTGTGAATGAAGAAGTTTCTAAATTGTTTTAGGAGCTATTCCCGCTATCCACTGCAATCTTTTGCGAAAAGAGATTTCCCTGCGTTGCACTCCGGGCAATCCTTTTTGCAAAAGGATTTCCGTTTCTATCGGGGCTATGCTGCCGCAGGCTTTCTTTTGAAAAAGAAACAAAACCCTACTTTTGCCTCGCCGCAAATCGAAGATTCACCGAACACCGCTTACAAATATTAAAGCGGTGAGGTAAAAGTAGCAAAAAGGCGGTCGGCACATAAGATTAGCTAAAAATCAAAT
>JAKQJQ010000363.1 GCA_029561105.1 Bacteroidota bacterium | reverse complement strand
ACGTTGGAAAGACTGTATCCTTTTTGCGGGTCACGCTCACCTACAGCCGTGTGATTTTTTACGGTTCGCTCAGCTGAAGGGTAGTCCCCATCTTCCATGATTGTGGCCCACTCTACTTTCAATACCTCAGCAATGTGTTGTTTCCAGGTTGGCTTTTTGCTGAAGGCGTTGCGGTGGTATTCGTTTAGGTAGGCAATATCCCAACCCGTTAGCGTTTCTACCCTTGTGCCTGGTTTGCTTGAAACAACACGGTCGCTTTCAAACCCGTCCGGTTTAAACCTTGTATTCCACTTTTGCCCCATCAACACCTCTCCCCCATCGTCTTCTTTTGTGCCCTCAGCTTTTTCAATCCTAACTTTTTTGGGGCACGGTTCGACGTTGTATTTGTTGAGGTCTTCAAACATCCATGACAGGAAATCAACACGCATACTAGTCTCTTGATTTTTGGTAACGGAAATAGGTTCCTGCAAACGAACTGCCAGACATCAGTGCCGTGACTATGCCAGCATACCAGTTTACACTTATGCCAGCGTCCGTGTTTCCAGAATAGTCAACGATGCGCCCAGACGTTTCTATGGCATCTAGCATAGCAGGATATTCAACTAACCAACCGCCTAGGCTGCAAACCACAAACCAGGCGAACACGGCTGTACCGCCGGCGGATCCTGTTAGGCGAACAAGCAATAAAACAATCGTGCCAAGCACGGACAGGAATACCCCGACAACCAATCCCATAAGCCCGGCAATCACATAAAGGCCACCTGCCAAAAAAAACATTTCGAGCGCATTCAAAGCCCAGGTCAAACCGTTTATCCAAGGGCTCAGGATTGCGTCAATTTTAGCTTGCCGCTCGTTTGCTTGCCGCTCATCTGCCCTTGATTGTTCGCGGGCTTTTCGGTCGTCCGCTTCGCGCTGTTCGATCAAGCGAAGCCGCAATTCCTGTTCTGCATTTGGTTGGGGCAAAATTTCTTTTGTTGGAGGCGTGACTTTTTGAGGTGCTGGATTGTCGTTTTGTTTTCGGGGTTTTTGTTCTATCTTTTCCGGGGGTGTGATAAAAGTTGAATCTCCACGCTGCAAAGATTCAAGCATGGCCAGGGCACCCTGGATTGTAAGTTCGGATTTGTTCGGGTATGGGCTTGCAATCTTTCTAAGGTATTCAATTGCAACGCTTTGTGGCAAATGCGCTTTTTTGTCTTCAGGGAATGCCCGTAAGTCTGCAAAAACCCTTTTCCAGGCTTCGCGCATCGCATCATAGTTGGAATACCCACAGTTGATTTTTATTTGCTCTAATGTGACAGCCATGTTTGATATTTTTAACTGTTTGTTCCAGGCGTGAACGAATGCCCGCATTTTTCACACTTCAATACTTCAACAAGCTGAGCATGGTTGGAAGGTGAAAGTGTGGCGCCTTCCATGCTTCCATTCGCATCTGGAACGCCACAAGCCGGGTTGTACAGTGCTTTGCTTTGATTGCATTTGCCGCCACATTTCAGGCAGGGTTTTTCCGCATCGATTCTTTTGAATTTAAGCACCCAAACCCACGGGTTAAACAACCAAGATTCTATACCGTGCAAAGAGGCCCAAAGTGTTTGGAACGATAAAACAGCACTTAAAACCCCAATATCTTCCCTATCTTTCATAAGGTAGTCTTTGAAAACCTTTTCACCTGGTCGAGGGCTACCGTAGCAGTAAACACCTTCATTTTCTGCATCTTCTTCGGAAATGTTATGCAGCCGTTCAACCCTCACCTCAACCAACTCAAGAAGTATTCTGCAAGCAACGCGCGGCATGTGTATTGCAGGCTTCCACTTCATTTTATCCTTTCCAGGCTCATAGTCTGCCCGATAAAATATTTCGCTTCCAAATCGTGAAAATGTTTCACGAACCCAAAGCCTATCACCCGGAACCCCAAACGGGCATTTTATAGAAGCCTGCTCGAAAGTTCTTTCTTTTAGAGTTTGTGGTGTAAGGGTAGTTTTATCTGTAAAGCACCAATTATTGTTCCTAGGCTCCGCCCACTCAAACTGCCAATTATCCGGTTTCTCGTTTATCAAATCCAACCCGCGAAGCCTACGGGTAACCTGCTTTATATCTTCAATTGTGGCGCGAACCATAGGTGCGCTAAACATTATGCCAGTTTCTTTCATAGAATTGTTTTTTAGATGGGGCGGCTTTCATCCCACTTACTCACCGCCCCGGACTTAGCAAAAAGTTTCTAGTATTGAAAAAAGCCGTCTCTATCGGCCCAAAATTCGCATCCATAGTCAAGGCTTTCGGCCATGTTCAAACGGTGAGCGGCGGCAATGAGCGAATACCATTCAATCTTAACCTGTTCCCGTGCGTCCCTCCCAATCTCGAATGGCGTAACATACCCTTCATTATCAATTGCAATCACAAAGTACCTGACAGGTATGTTTTTGCTGTCATATTCGTGGCAATAGATTGCGGCTTGCAAATCGTATTTGTTGCGCCGTATTTCATAGCGAACATCTTTTTCACCGCTCTTTGCCCCCATCCGTTTGAGGTCCCAAATCACCTTTTGGCCATCTCTGTTTTGTCCATCAGCATCTTTGAAACCTTTGTGCCTAAACCCATTCAAGAAAAAGTCAACAGGCTTTTGGAATGTGAAAAAGTCTGGACTTAAAAGCCCTTGAAAAACAACCGTTGAGTTGTGGCGAAAGCATTTTTCAAGGAACATTGCCGATGCCATTTGCTCGGTTGTTACAAGGTCTCTATCTCCAGCGTCTGCAAGTGCTTGCTCCCAAATGGACTTACCCTCTTTTGTTCTACGGTCTGGTTTATCCACAATAAAAAACCTTTTCTCCAAAAGTTCGGGCTCAAAAAGAAGACAGTCGAACAAACTGCCCTCAATCATGGCATCCGTCTTTTCTTGCCTCTGTTCGATATACTTTTTCAGCTTTAACGGGCTATGGGCGAGGTTTTTGAGGCGTGTGAACGACAGGTGTGTTATTACGTTGCTCATAGCTTACCTTCCATTTGCAGCATATCGAGTATTTCCTCCTTACGCTCGGTGAATAGCTGGGCAAAGTCTGAATGGCCAGGGTTTTCGTCGTAAACAGCCTTCAAAACCTCAAGTGTTTTTACCTCTTTAAGGCGGTTTACAAGTGATTCGGGGTCAATTGCTGCGCTTGGCTTCTTTGCGGCTGCTTCGATTGTTACGTCCTTGATTGCAGCCGTTTCTTCTTCAATGTGCAATCCGGCTGTTTCGCTTGCAAATCCCATACGCAATGCGGCGGCCTCAGCGCACTTTTCAATCATGTTGAATGGCATTGTTGCCCACTTATTTGATGGTTGCGCGGGGCAATACTCAGAAAAAAGGACGGTTTTGGTGAATGCGCGAGCAACACCACTAAAGTCTTTATAAACCGTAACCGTGCAAGTTGTAGGGAGCTTCCTTTCGATTTTTAGTTGTGCGGCAGTTTTAAAGGTCCCATCTGGCATCAAATCAAATTTAGCGTCGTCTTTTCCTGCTAACTTTCCGGTTCTGTCGGCTTTCTTCCTAAGCCCATCAATGCCAACAATGGTAGAGTATTTTCCATTGTACCCAACGAGGTATATTTCCTTTTTGAAAGGCGAAAGGCCGTGTAGCTTACACGATGTTGCAAATACCTGTACCATCGCAGCAGGTGTGCCCGCTGGAATAATACCCGCTTGTGCAAGCGTTTGAATGTCGGATTCGCTAAGCCCGCTTTGAGCAATTGAAGATTCTTTTGCCATGACTGTT
>JAKQJQ010000362.1 GCA_029561105.1 Bacteroidota bacterium | reverse complement strand
AACAGTCGACGCGCCCGAAGGTTACACCGGAGAAGGCTTCTTCGCCGGTAAACTCGACGATATCGTTGGGCTCGCGCGCGCCAATTCTCTCTGGCCGTTGCCGTTTGCCACTTCTTGCTGCGGTATTGAATTCATGGCCACTATGGCTTCGCACTACGACTTGGCGCGTTTCGGATCTGAGCGCGTAAGCTTTTCGCCACGCCAAGCCGATATGCTGATGGTTATGGGAACCATTTCAAAAAAAATGGCACCTATCTTACGTCAGGTTTATGAGCAAATGTCGGAGCCTCGCTGGGTCATTTCTGTAGGCGCGTGTGCTTGTTCGGGCGGAATCTTCGATACGTATTCTGTTTTGCAAGGCATCGACAAGGTCATTCCTGTGGATGTTTACGTTCCTGGTTGTCCGCCAAGACCCGAGCAAATCGTAGAAGGCGTGATGAAATTGCAGGAACTCGTGAAAACCGAATCGGTTAGAAGGAGAAGCTCACCTGAATACCAGGAATTACTGGCTTCTTATAACATACAATAAAACAAATGGCGCTAGAAAATACAGACATTCAAAATCAATTGACCGAAAAATTCGGCGAAAGCGTTTCGAATTTTCAGCAGGAAGGCGATTTATTTGCCTTTGAAATGACAGCCGATAGCAATACGGCTGTTCTTTTGTTTTTAAAAAACAGCGAAGAATTGCGGTTTCATTTCCTGACCTCGATGTTTACCATACATTATCCCGACGCAGCGACCGACAGGCAGTTTGCCATCGTGTACTTGCTGCACAACTGGTATGAAAACAAGCGCATCAAAATCAAGGCTTTCGTCAACGGTAAAACGCCAGAAATCAAGACTGTGGCAAACATATTCCCATGTGCCAACTGGATGGAACGCGAATCATACGATTTCTACGGCGTCGATTTCAAAGGACATCCGCAACTCAAACGCATCCTGAACATGGACGAAATGATCTCGTTCCCGATGCGCAAGGAATTCCCGATGGAAGATTCGGGCCGCACCGACAAAGACGACCGTTTCTTTGGGAGAACCACCATTAACCTCTAATTTTAGCAATCATGTCAGATTTATTGTTACCACCCGAGCAGCGATATGCTAAAATGATGAAAGACCTACACAATGAGGACGGAAGCGAGCTTTCTATCCTCAATTTAGGCCCGACACACCCTGCCACACACGGTATTTTCCAGAACATATTGCTTATGGACGGCGAACGCATCCTCGAAGCCGAGCCGACAATTGGATACATCCACCGCGCCTTCGAGAAAATTGCCGAAAACCGACCTTTTTACCAGATCACGCCGCTCACCGACCGTATGAACTACTGTTCCTCGCCCATCAACAATATGGGATGGTGGATGACTTTAGAGAAATTGCTTGGTGTAGAAGTTCCCAAGCGCGCGCAGTATTTGCGTGTCATCGTAATGGAACTCGCCAGGATTACCGATCATTTGATCTGCAACTCCATCCTTGGTGTCGATACCGGCGCTTATACCGGATTTTTATACGTGTTCCAGTTCCGTGAAAAAGTATATGAGATTTACGAAGAAATCTGCGGTGCCCGACTTACGACAAATATGGGCCGTATCGGCGGATTTGAACGGGATTGGACGCCAAAAGCATTCGAATTACTCAACACTTTCCTCGAAGAATTCCCGGTAGCCTGGAAAGAATTCGAGAACCTGTTTGAAAGAAACAGGATTTTCATTGACCGTACCGTGAATGTTGGCGCCATTTCGGCGCAGCGCGCTATGGAATACGGATTTACCGGACCCAACTTGCGTGCCGCCGGGGTTGATTATGACGTTCGTGTAGCGCATCCGTATTCTTCGTATGAAGATTTCGATTTCATCGTTCCAGTAGGAAAATCGGGCGATACATACGACCGTTTCTGCGTGCGCAACGCCGAGGTTTGGGAAAGCATCAGCATCATCAAACAGGCACTCGCCAAAATGCCCGAAGGCCCGTACCACGCAGACGTTCCCGATTATTATTTGCCTCCAAAAGAAGACGTTTACACAACGATGGAATCGCTGATCTATCACTTTAAGATTGTGATGGGTGAAGTGCCGGTTCCTGTTGCCGAAGTGTATCACTCGGTAGAAGGCGGAAACGGTGAGCTCGGGTTTTACCTGGTGACCGACGGAAGCCGCACACCTTACCGTTTGCATTTCCGCAGACCTTGTTTCATCTATTACCAAGCGTATCCCGAGATGATCAAAGGCGCGCTCTTGTCGGATGCGATTGTCATTTTATCGAGCATGAACGTGATTGCCGGAGAATTAGATGCCTAACTTATGGAAAGAAAACATTACACCCAAACCATCAACATCACCGAACCTTTAATGGCTCGGATCAACGAATTGATTTCGCACTATCCCGAAGACAAGCGAAAATCGGCGCTATTGCCGGTCTTGCACGAAGTCCAGGACGCACATGACAACTGGCTCAGCATTGAACTACAGGATAAAGTGGCCGAAATCCTCAAAATAAAACCCGTAGAAGTTTATGAAGTGGTGACTTTTTACACCATGTTCAACCAACGTCCCATCGGGAAATACATGTTCGAGTTCTGCCAAACCTCACCTTGCTGTTTGAACGGTGTGGAGAACCTCATGGATTACACCTGCAGCAAACTTGGCGTAAAGGTAGGCGAACCAACAGCAGACGGTATGTTCGAAGTGCGCGGCGTAGAATGTCTCGGCGCTTGCGGATATGCGCCCATGATGCAACTTGGTGATTTCTACAAAGAACATTTGAATGAAGAAAAAATCGATCAGTTGATTGCTGATTGCCGCGATAATAAAATCACGTTACACGATAAATAATATGTCACAAAAAATATTATTAGACAAGATTAACGTTCCGGGCATCAAGACCTACGAGGTGTACCGCAAAGAAGGCGGTTATGCATCGGTAGAGAAAGCCCTTAAGAAAATGACGCCTGATGAAGTCGTAGAAGAAGTAAAGACTTCTGGCTTGCGCGGTCGTGGCGGCGCGGGTTTCCCTGCGGGAATGAAATGGAGTTTCATAGACAAAAAATCGGGCAAACCACGCCATTTGGTGTGCAACGCCGATGAATCGGAACCTGGAACTTTCAAGGACCGCTTCCTGATGGAATACATCCCACACCTTTTAATCGAAGGGATGATTACATCCAGCTATGCGCTTGGGGCGAACTTGTCCTACATCTACATCCGAGGCGAGTACATGTGGGTGTACAAAATATTAGAGAAAGCCATTGCCGAGGCGAAAGCGGCCGGTTGGCTTGGAAAAAATATCCTGGGTTCGGGCTACGATTTGGATTTGTACGTCCAGATTGGTGGCGGCGCTTACATCTGCGGCGAAGAAACCGCACTGATTGAATCGCTCGAAGGCAAACGCGGAAATCCAAGGATCAAACCACCATTTCCTGCCGTTTCTGGACTTTGGGCAAACCCAACAGTAGTGAACAACGTAGAAACGATTGCCGCCGTGCCTTGGATTGTCAACAATTCGGGCGAGGATTACGCTAAAATCGGAATCGGGCGATCTACCGGAACCAAACTCATTTCGGCTTCGGGACACATCAAAAATCCCGGTGTTTACGAAATTGAATTGGGATTGAGCGTCTATGAATTCATGAATTCTGACGAATATCTAGGTGGAATGTCTTCGGACAGACCGTTGAAAGCCTTTGTTCCCGGAGGCAGCTCGGTACCAATCCTACCCGCGAATCTAATCTACAAAACCGCAGCAGGAGAAGACCGATTGATGACTTATGAGTCTTTAAGTGATGGCGGTTTTGCTACCGGATCGATGCTCGGTTCAGGCGGATTCATCGTCTACAACGACACTGCATGCATCGTTAGGAACACCTGGAATTTTTCAAGGTTCTACCATCACGAAAGCTGCGGCCAATGTTCGCCTTGCCGCGAAGGAACGGGTTGGCTCGAGAAAGTTTTGCACCGTATTGAAAACGGCCACGGCCGCGAGGAAGATATCGATTTGTTGTGGAGCATCCAGAGCAAAATTGAAGGCAATACGATTTGCCCGTTGGGTGATGCGGCTGCATGGCCCGTTGCTGCGGCGATCCGTCATTTCCGTGACGAGTTTGAATACCACGTCCGTTTCCCCGAAAAAATTAAAAACCGAGACCATTTTGTAGCCGAACCTTTTGAAAAGGTGAAACATTTGGTCGCGAAAGCAACAATATAAGACCTGTCGAAAGAGAAAAGTCGAAAGTTGAAAGAAGCATCCGCAGAAAACGACTTTAGACTTTAGACTTTGGACTTTAGACTAAAAATTATGAAAGTAACCATAGACGGACAAAGCATAGAAGTCGAACCAGGAACAACCATCCTGCAAGCGGCGCGTATGATTGGTGGCGAAAGTGTGCCGCCGGCGATGTGCTATTATTCTAAACTCAAAGGAAGCGGTGGCAAATGCCGTTGCTGTTTGGTGGAGGTTTCTAAAGGAAGCGAAGCCGACCCAAGGCCGATGCCAAAACTAATGGCGTCTTGCGTTACCGGTTGTATGGACGGTATGGAAGTCAACAGCAAATCATCCGAGCGCGTGGAAGAAGCCAGAAAATCGGTTACCGAATTTTTGCTGATCAACCACCCGCTTGATTGTCCGGTTTGTGACCAGGCCGGCGAATGCGATTTGCAGAATTTGAGCTTCAAGCACGGGAAATCCAAAACGCGTTTCATAGAAGACAAGCGCACCTTTGAACCCGAGGACATTGGGCCAAACATCCAACTGCACATGAACCGTTGCATTTTGTGCTACCGCTGTGTGATGGTAGCCGACCAACTCACCGACAACCGCGTACACGGCGTGATGGATCGCGGCGACCACTCGAACATTTCCACCTGCATTTCTAAAGCCATCGACAACGAATTTTCAGGAAACATGATTGATGTGTGCCCGGTTGGTGCCTTGACCGATAAGACTTTCCGTTTCAAGCAAAGGGTTTGGTTCAACAAACCGTACAACGCCCATAGGAATTGTACCAAATGTTGCGGCAAAACCACGGTTTGGATGTTCGGTGACGAAATCCAACGCGTCACCGGACGCAAAGACGTATACCACGAAGTAGAGGAATTCATCTGCAACGAATGCCGTTTTGATCACAAAGATCCTGCAGACTGGGTAATTGAAGGCCCTCGCAAATTTGAGAAGGATTCGGTCATCAACCAAAACAATTACACGCGCAAACTCGATAAAGTAGAAATCGCGACCGAGAAAAACATCCTAATGGGACGTGATATCGACCGCAAAAAAATCAGTATGTCTGCGATTCCGTTGACCGAAGAAGACATCGCCAACCAGAAAAAACTGCACAACAATGGATAGTACCCTCATTATAGAAAAAAGTGTCATTATCGTTGCAGTCTTTGCCATCACGATGGTTATGGCGATGTACTCGACCTTGGCCGAGCGCAAGATTGCCGCTTGGTTGCAGGATAGGATTGGCCCAAACCGCGCCGGAAAAGGCGGGATTTTACAACCACTTGCCGATGGTTTGAAGCTGTTCTCTAAAGAAGAGTTTTTCCCAAACACGCCCAATAGATTACTGTTCATTACCGGACCCGCCATTGCAATGAGTACAGCACTGATGACCAGCGCTGTGATTCCGTGGGGCGATAAATTGCATTTGTTTGGCCGCGATATCATTTTACAGGCGACTGATATTGATGTGGCTTTGTTGTATGTTTTTGGCGTGATCTCGGTTGGCGTTTATGGTATCATGATTGGCGGCTGGGCATCGAACAACAAATTCTCTTTGATGGGAGCGGTTCGGGCGGCTTCGCAGATGGTGTCTTATGAAGTGGCGATGGGATTGTCTGTAATTGCACTGCTCATGATGACCGGAACGTTAAGCCTTAGGGAGATTTCTCTACAACAATCTGGTATGAACTGGAACGTATTCTACCAACCTTTGTCCTTTTTGATTTTCCTGATTTGCGCCTTTGCCGAGACCAACCGTACGCCGTTTGATTTGGCCGAGTGCGAAAGCGAGCTTATTGGTGGTTACCATACCGAGTACTCATCGATGAAAATGGGATTCTATTTGTTTGCCGAATATGCAAACATGTTCATTTCATCAACCATTTTAGCCGTGTTGTTTTTCGGAGCATATAATTATCCGGGAATGGCTTGGGCTGTTGAAAACTGGGGTGTGAATATCGCCAACGTGATTGGGATTTTTGTGTTGTTTGCTAAAATTTGTTTCTTCATCTTTTTCTACATGTGGGTAAGGTGGACGATTCCGAGATTCCGTTACGACCAATTGATGAACTTGGGCTGGAAGATTTTGATTCCGTTGTCAATCATCAACATTATGATTACGGGAATTGTGATTTTAAGACATGACATTGCCGCATTCTTAGGAATGTAAGATTACCGATAATACCTTTTTTAAACGCCAAATAGATTTTTTATGGATAAGTTGATTGTCCCTGATGAAGTAATCACGAATAAGATTTACTTCATTAGGAACATGAAAGTGATGCTGGACAGGGATTTGGCTGAACTTTACAACGTTGAAACCAAAAGGATTAATGAGCAGGTTAAGCGGAATGCCGCCAAATTCCCTGAACATTTTATGTTTCAACTTACTGAAAAAGAATACCAAAACTTGAGGTCGCATGTTGCGACATCAAGTTGGGGAGGAAATAGAAGGCTGCCGTATGCTTTTAGCGAACATGGCATTTTACAATTGGCGAATGTCCTTAGTAGTGAAAAGGCAACCCAAATGAGCATTAAAATCATTGAGGTTTTTGTAAGCTTACGGGAAATGCTCAATGACAATTTAAGTGTCAAGCTCGAGATTGAGGCGATTAAGAAAAAGCTGGCCAACCATGACAAAAACATCGAATTGGTTTTCAACTATCTCGATGAACTCCTGGACAAGCATGAAAACAAAACCGAAAGAACTAAAATAGGTTACAAAAATTAAATAGGATACGAAAGCCCTAGCCCTGATGGAAGCGGCATCCTTTTGTTTTTTTCTTTAAAAAACAAAAGATATAGCGGACAGCAGGATTGGCTTCTAAAAAAAAATAAAATGTCAATAGAATCCATTTCATTATCGGGCCGTAAAAAGCAGGTCTCCAACAAGGAGATGACTTTTATGGAGCGCCTTTACCTGGTGGCGATTTTTAAAGGTTTGATGATTACCATCAAGCACCTTTTTACGCGCAAAGTAACGATTCAATATCCAGAACAAGTGCGCAGGATGAGCCCGGTTTACCGAGGGCAACATTTGCTTAAGCGCGATGAACAAGGCCGTGAGAACTGTACCGCATGCGGATTGTGTGCCTTGTCGTGCCCTGCCGAAGCCATCACGATGAAAGCCGAGGAAAGAAAGCCAAGTGAAAAACATTTGTACCGCGAGGAAAAATACGCCTCGATTTACGAAATCAACATGCTGCGTTGCATTTTCTGCGGATTGTGCGAAGAAGCTTGCCCAAAAGATGCGATTTATTTGACCGAATCGAAAGTTCTGGTTCCGGCGCAGTACGAGCGCGAGGATTTCATTTTTGGCAAAGACAAACTTGTAATGCCGCTCACCGAAGCCATGAAGAACGCCCAACTTAAAAACGCCAATTGATGTCTGTAGTACTGATTATATTTTGTGTCTTGGCTGCTGTAACGCTGGCCACTGCCTTTATGACGATTTTCTCGAAGAACCCGATCCACAGCGCATTGTACCTCGTGGTTTGTTTCTTTTCTATCGCCGGCCACTATTTGCTTTTGAACTCGCAGTTTTTGGCAATCGTTCACGTGATTGTGTATTCTGGGGCGATTATGATTTTGTTCCTGTTCACGATCATGCTCATGAACCTCAACAAAGAAGACGAAGTGCACAAACCCCGCATCACCCGTTTGGGCGCTGTGGTTTGCTTTTGTTTGATGTGTTTGGTTTTGATTGCGATTTTCATCAACTCTAAACCAATCGTGGGGCCATATGACGCCACTGGCGAAGATTACCAATCGATTAAAGTACTTGGAAAAGTATTGCTCAATGAATATATGGTACCGTTTGAATTCGCGTCGATTTTGCTATTGACGGCGATGATTGGAACGGTGTTATTGTCTAAAAAAGAAAAATCCCAGAAATAATGGCCAGTAATATTTTGAATCATATCGGCATTGAAAATTACATCTTTTTGAGCGTGATTTTGTTCTGCATCGGCGTTTTTGGAGTGTTGTATAGGCGAAATGCGATCATTGTTTTTATGTCGATCGAGATCATGCTCAACGCGGTTAACTTGTTGTTCGTAGCTTTTTCAACCTATCACCAGGACGCTCAGGGACAAGTTTTCGTATTTTTCTCGATGGCGGTTGCTGCTGCCGAAGTAGCCGTTGGGCTTGCGATTCTGGTATCGATTTTCCGCAACCTGGGCTCGATCGATATCGACAATTTAAAAAAATTAAAAGGATAATTTTAGATGGACAACCAATTAGCTTTAGTTTTAGTTTTAGCGCCTTTCTTAGGGTTCCTGTGTAACGTTTTCTTTGGGAAAAGTTTGGGCAAAACCGCTTCGGGATGGATTGGGACGCTTGCCGTCGTGGTTTCGTTCATGGCAACCATTAGCTTTTTCATGCAGGTGAACGGCTCGGGAAAAGCCATTAATGTGCGTTTGTTTGAATGGATGCAGGTAGGCAATTTCAAACTGGACATTGGTTTCCTTTTAGACCAGTTGTCTTTGCTTTGGTTGTTGTTCGTGACGGGAATCGGTTCGCTGATCCACATGTACTCCATCAGCTACATGCATGACGATGAAAAAATACATTCGTTTTTTGCTTACCTCAATTTGTTTGTCTTCTTTATGATTACCCTCGTTGTGGGCAGCAATTTATTGGTGATGTTTATCGGTTGGGAAGGCGTCGGACTTTGTTCTTACTTACTCATCGGATTCTGGTACAAAAATCAAGAGTATAACGACGCGGCCAAGAAAGCGTTTATCATGAACCGTATCGGGGATTTGGGATTGCTCATTGGGATTTTCATCCTGGCCACCTTATTCTCGACTTTGGATTATACTTCATTAAAAACCATTATCACGAGCGGCTTCCCGTTCAACCATTATTGGGTGGGCGTGGCGGCTTTTTGTTTGTTTATTGGTGCTTGCGGAAAATCGGCACAGATTCCCTTATATACTTGGCTTCCTGATGCGATGGCAGGACCTACGCCGGTTTCGGCACTGATCCACGCCGCTACGATGGTAACAGCAGGTATTTTTATGGTGACGCGTTTGAACTTTGTTTTTGACGTAGCGCCAGTAGTCCAGACCATTATCGCCGTTGTAGGGGCGACTACGGCACTGGTCGCAGCAACAATCGGACTCGTCCAAAACGACATCAAAAAAGTACTCGCCTATTCTACCGTTTCGCAATTGGGACTCATGTTCCTGGCTTTGGGATTGGGTGCTTATGAAGTGGCGGTTTTCCATGTGATTACACATGCTTTCTTTAAGGCTTGTCTGTTTCTTGGTTCTGGTTCTGTAATCCACGCTCTGCATGGCCAGCAGGATATGCGACGCATGGGCGGACTCAAAAAAGCAATGCCAATCACCTTTATTACGATGCTGGTTTCGAGTTTGGCCATTTCGGGAATTTTCCCTTTCGCCGGATTCTGGTCAAAAGATGAAATTTTAATGGTGGCTTTTGAGCACAATAAAGCGCTTTGGATTGTGGGCTCTATCGCATCTATCATGACCGCGTTTTATATGTTTAGGTTGATGTATCTCACATTTTTCAACGATTTCAGGGGAACCGAAGAACAGAAACACCACCTGCACGAAAGTCCTGCTTTGATAACCATACCATTGATTGTTTTGGCCATTCTGGCTACCGTGGGCGGAGCAATCAGTTTGCCCGGTAACAGTTGGCTCAACCATTACCTCGCGCCGATTATGTCTAAGGCAAAGCACGGTGAACACCACTTGGATAGTACAGCTTACATGCTCATGGGAATTGCACTCGTTGGTGCGATTGTCGGAATTGCAATTGCATACGTAAAATACATCAAACAACGCCAATTGCCTCAGGAAGATGCACAAATTTCGGGAGTCAACAAGGTGCTGTACAACAAATATTATGTCGATGAAGCTTATGAGGTGCTTATTGTAAAACCCATAAACTTTTTGTCGCGCTTCTTTAGGGATTATATTGAAACGGCGTTGTCGGGTCTGGTTTTCGGGTTTGGCAAAGTGACCTCAGAACTCGGTTATTACGGAAGAAAAATACAGAACGGCAATATCGGTTTGTACCTTTTTGCTTTTGTTCTCGGCGTTTGCGCCATTATCTCCTATTTATTCTTAGCACAATAATTTATACCTAATGGATGTAACATACCTACTTATTTTACTTTTTGCGGGCGCACTGGCCACGTATTTTTCGGGAGACAAACTGGCTTCTAAAGTCGCTTTGCTTTTTGGGGTGGCGTCTTTTGGGCTATCGGTTTATTTGCTGCGATTGTTCCAGGATGGCGAGAGCATTGACGTGATCACTTCCTGGATTACAAGACCCAACATCTATTTTGCGCTCAAAGCCGACGGACTCTCGTTGGCAATGCTTTTGCTTACCACCGCACTCACACCGATTATTATTTTGAGTGGTTTGGGCAACGACTTTAAAAACGCCAAAGCCATCTATGCCTTGATTTTATTCATGTCGTTTGCCATGGTGGGAACTTTCCTGGCTTCAGACGGCTTGCTATATTATATTTTCTGGGAGCTGTCATTGATCCCGATTTATTTCATCGCATTGCTCTGGGGCAATGGTGACGCCGAAGAACGCAAAAAAGCGGTGGTTAAATTTTTTATCTACACCTTTGCTGGTTCTTTGTTCATGCTCGTGGCTTTTGTCTACCTCTACGGACAGGCCGGAAGTTTGTTGCTCACCGATTTGTACCGACTCCAATTGTCAGACAAAGAACAATGTTGGATCTTCGGCGCTTTCTTTTTGGCATACGCCATTAAGATTCCGCTGATTCCGTTCCATACCTGGCAGGCCAAAGTCTACCAAAAAGCCCCAACTGTGGGCACGATGTTGCTTTCTGGTATCATGCTTAAAATGGGATTGTACAGTGTCATTCGTTGGCAATTACCCATCGCACCGCATGCGGCCAAACAATATATGCCGGTGTTGCTTGGGCTTGGAATTGCAGGTGTGATTTACGGTTCTATCGTCGCTTTGCGCCAAAAAGACCTCAAAAAACTACTCGCCTACTCGTCACTTGCCCACGTGGGATTGATTGCCGCAGGTTGCTACACCTTAACCATGGACGGTTTGCGTGGCGCGGTACTCCAGATGATTGCACACGGATTTGTCGTCGTTGGTCTTTTCTTCGCTGCCGAAATCATCTTTCGCCGTTATGAAACCCGCACGATTGCCGATATGGGCGGTATCCGTTCGCAAACACCAAAATTCACCTCGATGTTTATGATCTTGGTTTTGGCTTCGGTGGCACTGCCATCTACCTTTAACTTTGTGGGGGAATTTATGGTTTTGTTCAGCCTCGCGCACGTCAATGTCGTTTGGCCGATACTCGGAGGAACAACCATTATTTTGGGTGCTTACTATATGTTGCGCATGTTCCAGCATGTTATGCTGGGCGACACCAACGCCAAAGTGTTTAAAGACGTCTCTTTCAACGAAGGATTGGTCATGGTACTCATTGTGGCGGTCTTGTTCTTTTTTGGACTTTATCCAAAACCCATCACCGACCTCGTTACACCGAGCCTTGAAGCCATCTTAGCGCAGATAAACCGATAAATAGTCCAATAAAACATGAATACATTAATAGCTATAATAGGATTGGGTGTTTTGTGCCTTTTGTTTGAAATCCTCAATTGGAGAAAGGCACTCGTTCCCGCAACGATTCTTGGATTGTTGGCCATCCTCGGTTTGACGGCATCCGAATTCGGGCTCGAAGCCAGTTACTACCACAACATGATCGTAGTCAACAAATTCGCGTCGGCTTTTTCGGGCTTGTTCATCATCCTTACGATTTTCCTGGTGGCATTGAGCCACAACTTCTACCAGAACCACCAAACCAAACTCTCTGATTTCATTGCCATCAAGATTTTCCTTTTGTCGGGCGCGGTTGCGATGGTGTCTTTTGGCAACCTGGCAATGTTTTTTCTAGGTATCGAAGTGCTTTCTATTGCGTTATACATTTTGGCGGCCAGTAGCCGTTTGAGCCTCAAAAGCAACGAAGCGGGAATGAAATATTTCCTGATGGGATCGTTTGCCTCAGGAATCATCCTTTTTGGAATCTGCTTGATTTATGGCGCGATGGGAAGCTTTGACGTGATTGAAATCAGCGAACTGTCGAGCTCGGCCGAATTGCCAGTTTGGTTCCCGATTGGAATCATTTTGGTAACGATCGGCATGCTTTTCAAGATTGCTGCAGTACCGTTCCATTTCTGGGCGCCTGATGTTTACGAAGGTGCGCCGTCGCTGACTACCGCTACGATGAGTACACTCGCCAAAGTGGTGGCCATGGCAACGCTCTACAAGCTATTGACGGTACTCAATGCCGATATTTCACCTGCATTCCAAATGATTGTCGTAGTGGTTTCGATTGCATCAATGACAGTGGGGAATATCATGGCTTTGCGCCAAAGCAACGTGAAGCGTATGCTGGCTTTTTCTGGTATTTCGCATGCAGGCTTTATGTTGATGACTTTGCTAAGCGCCTCGATTGCTGCTGCGAGTTTGTTGTATTATGCCGCGGCTTATGCACTCGCCGGTATTGCTGCTTTTAGCGTGATTATTTATGTATGTCGCAACCGTGACAATGAAGACCTCACCAATTTCCACGGGCTTGGAAAAACCAATCCTTTGCTTGCCGCAATCCTTACCGGTGCTTTACTTTCGATGGCGGGGATTCCCATCTTCTCAGGTTTCTTTGCCAAATTGATTTTATTCAACCAGGCAATCCAGGCCGGACATTTGATTTTGGTGATTGCTGCGGTAGTCAACTCGATCATTTCGGTGGGTTATTATTTCAAACTGATTCTCGCCATGTATACTAAAGAAGCCAACCAGGAACGCAGCGGAACGCCGGTTTTAATTTACGCGGTTGCAGTGATCTCGTTGTTGCTCAATATCGCACTGGGATTGTATCCTTCGTTGGTTTTGGATTTACTCGGTTAAGAATTATCCATCAAACAATCATAAGCCATCAGTTTCCACTGGTGGCTTTTTTATTCCATGCTATTGTGCCAGTCGTTTTGAACACCTTGTTAAATTTATTACAGGAGTAAATGTCAATAGGAGGTCATGACGTTTTAAAAAAAAACAGGAATTCGAAGCATTTTGTACCCGGAGCCATAAACATAAAAGTTTGACTCGCTCCTAAATGAAAAATGCTCCTCAAACGAGGAGCATTTTGTACCCGGAGCCGTCAAAACAAAAAATGTTTGACTCGCTCCTAAATGAAAAATGCTCCTCAAACG
>JAKQJQ010000344.1 GCA_029561105.1 Bacteroidota bacterium | reverse complement strand
GGCTTCTATGTGGAATCAATTCAACCCAGACGGAACTTTGACTTACGGAAACTTCCTTGAAACCGTTCAGCAAATTATTCCTATGTATTGGATGCGTGCCATTGGTGGAACCATGTACATCATCGGTATGTTCATCTTGGTTTACAACATCATCCGCACGGTTAGGGCCAATGCTGCTATCGCTGATGAAGCTGCCGAAGCACCTGCTTTAGAGCCAATAACCACTGGTCGAATCAAAGGGGAGAAATTCCACCCTTGGCTCGAAAGACGTCCCATCCAGTTGACGATTTTGGCTACCGTTGCCATCCTGATTGGAGGAATCATACAAATTGTCCCAACCATCATGGTTAAATCGAATATCCCAACCATTGCCAGCGTAAAACCTTATACGCCGCTTGAACTCGAAGGCCGCGATTTGTACATCCGTGAAGGTTGTGTGGGTTGTCACTCGCAAATGGTACGTCCGTTTAGAAGTGAGGTAGAACGTTACGGGCCGCAAGCCAAAGCCGGAGAATTCGTTTACGATCACCCATTCCTATGGGGATCTAAAAGAACCGGTCCCGATTTGCTTCGCGTGGGCGGAAAATACAACGACAACTGGCATTTCAACCATATGTGGGATCCGCAATCAACCTCTGCCGGATCAATCATGCCGGGTTACAAATGGCTGTTCGACAACAAGGCACTCGATATTTCTAACATCGCCGGTAAAATGAAAGCCATGCAAACCCTCGGCGTTCCTTATACAGATGCCGATATCGCCAATGCCAACGCCGCGATTGCCGAGCAAGCCAAAAAAATCGAAGCCAACCTGCATACCGATCCCGACTATGTAAAAAGTTATGACGAAAGCAGGCAGAAAGCGGCCGCGAGAGGCGAAGCATTCGTACCGATGGAACAACGCGAAATCGTAGCGATGATTGCCTACATCCAAAGGCTGGGAACCGACATTAAAGTGAAAGACAACCAAAAAAACTAAGCCATGTTTGAAGCTATAAAACACAATATGGAGACCATCGCAGGAGTTGCGATCTATCCGATTATCTCTTTGCTGATATTCTTTTTCTTCTTCGTGGCGCTAGGATATTGGGTTTTCTCCTATAAAAGAGAAAAAATCATGGAGCTCAGCAATTTGCCATTAAACGACAACCAAAACGATCACCCTTTAAATTCTGAAAAATGAAAAAGTTCTTTCCTGCCTGGGTACGGGTACCATTAATTTTCTTTTCCGTTTTTGCGGCTATGGAGTATTTTACCGATTCTGGAGACCGTCCGGCATTTATAAAATTCCCGATGATATCGGTGTTCCTGTTCGTATTCCTGTTCCTGCTGATTGCCATAGAAGTTGTGGTCAGTGCCGTAGATAATGTGATGTATCAATTGCTCAGCGACGAGCAAAAGAAGCAATTGACAGAAGTGTCCTCGATAGACATCAGCCTTACCGACTCGCCGACTTATAAAAAAATAATGAAATGGCTCACCAAATCTGAGCCGGTAGAAAACAACGAATTCCTGCTGCTCGACCACAATTACGACGGCATCAAGGAGCTTGACAACAAATTGCCGCCCTGGTGGTTGTACCTCTTCTATGGCTGTATCATTTTTGGCGCAGTTTACTTGGTTCGTTACGAAATCATGGGTGGCGACAACCAGGAGATGGAACTCAAGAAAGAGATGGCACTTGCCAAAGAAGAAGTGGCCAAATACATGCTCACCGCGCCAGACCGTATGGATGAAAGCAAAGTGACCAAACTTACCGAGGCTGCCGATTTGGCCGCAGGAAAAGAAATTTATACCAACGTGTGTGCGGCTTGTCACCGGGCAGACGCAGGAGGCCAGATTGGTCCTAACCTTACAGACGAACATTGGATTTTTGGCGGCGACATCAAAAACGTGTTCCACACCATTTCAAACGGTGGCCGGGACGGGAAAGGGATGGTCGCCTGGAAAGCTACCCTGAAACCGACACAGATTCAACAGGTTGCGAGCTACATCTTGTCGCTTCAGGGCAGCAATCCTAAAGATGCCAAAGCACCCGAAGGAGACCTCTGGACCGAGCCCGCAGGAGCAAAAACGGTAGCAGTAGCCGACCCCAATACCGCAGCGCCCGAACCTAAAAAACCATAAAAATGTCAACCAATACCGGAGGCGAAACCTTCAGGGATTCCATCGGCACCATAGACGATGAAGGGAAAAGGAAGTTTCTTTTCCCTAAAAAACCCAGCGGGAAATTTTACAAGTACCGCAAAATAGTAAGTTATTTTCTGCTGTTGATCCTCGTTGCGATCCCGTTCGTGAAGGTCAACGGCAACCAATTGATGCTGTTCAACGTCCTGGAACGCCGGTTCAATATCTTCGGGTTCCCGTTCTGGCCCCAGGACTTTTACATCTTTGTGCTCGTGATGATCACCATGGTGGTCTTTGTGATCCTGTTTACGGTGGTTTTTGGGCGCATTTTCTGCGGATGGATTTGTCCGCAGACGATTTTCCTCGAGATGGTTTTTAGGCGCATCGAATATTGGATAGACGGTGATCGCGGTGCGCAGATCAGGCTCGCCAAACAAGAATGGAACGCCGAGAAAATCCGCAAGCGCTTACTCAAATGGACCATCTTTTTCATTTTCTCATTCCTGATCGCCAACATCTTCCTGGCTTATGTGATTGGTAGCGATGCGCTGTGGCTCATGATGGAAGACGGCCCGGTAAACCAATCGGCCAATTTTATCGCGCTCCTCATTTTTACGGGCGTATTTTATTTTGTTTTTGCGTGGTTCCGCGAGCAGGTTTGTATCATCGCTTGCCCTTACGGAAGGTTGCAGGGTGTACTGCTCGACAACAAATCGATCAATGTGGCCTACGATTTTGTGCGAGGTGAAAAAGAAACCGGCCGCGCCAAGTTCAACAAGAAAGAAGATCGCGCCACGACCGGAAAAGGCGACTGCATCGATTGTATGCAATGTGTGCATGTTTGTCCTACGGGAATCGATATCCGAAACGGGACGCAGCTCGAATGTACCAATTGCACCGCCTGTATTGACGAGTGCGATACTATTATGAAAAGCGTGGGCTTGCCGGTAGGCTTGATCCGTTACGCGTCCGAAGACGAAATCGAGAAGAAAGAAAAGTTCCGTTTTACGGCGCGTATGAAAGGTTATACGGCGGTTTTATTGATTCTATTTGGGATCCTCAGCGGATTGCTCTTGCTGCGCAATGATGTCGAGGCCGAAGTTTTGCGACTGCCCGGACAGTTGTTCCAGCACAAAGGGGAAAACATCAGCAACGTATACACCTACAAGATTGTGAACAAAACGGTGCATGAATTTAAAGACATCCATTTTGAACTACTCAACTCCAAAGGAACTATTAAACCGGTAGGCAAAGCGCATTTTACTGTGCCCAAACAAGGCATTTCGCAGGGAACGCTGTTTATAGAAATCAACCAATACCTGCTTAACGGGGATAAAACCAAGCTCAGGATTGGGGTTTATGACGGTAAGAACCTCATAGAAACCACCAAGACCAACTTCCTGGGACCGAGAAGTTTTAACTAAAAAAAGAAATCATGAAAATCAATTGGGGAACTTCGATCGTCATTGCCTTTGTACTGTTTATGTCTTTCATCTTTTATTTCATCATAAGGGTGCAGAGCGATGCCAAATACCATAACGAATTGGTGGTAGAGGAATATTACAAACACGATGCGCATTACAGTGACGAATACGCAAAGGTGCAAAATGCGCAGGATTTGCAACAGAAGCCTTTAATCTCTAACACAACAGCAGGGGTGAGTATTCTGTTCCCTAACACATTCAATCCCCAGAAAATTAAAGGCAAAGTGTCCCTTTACCGGCCGTCTGCAAAGAAGATGGATTTTGAGCGTCCCGTTCAATTATCCGGATCCACACTGCTCATACCTAAAAGTGAATTTGTGGGCGGCAATTGGGACATGACCCTTTC
>JAKQJQ010000110.1 GCA_029561105.1 Bacteroidota bacterium | reverse complement strand
CGATGTGGTCACCTATCCTGTCGTGGAAATGGAGTTCCATCCCGAAGCCAACCAAGTAGAATATGTGATCTGCCCGGCGCGAATTGCTCCCGAAGTGGCGAAAAAAGCCACCCAGATTGCGCTCGCCGTTTCTGAAAAATTCGACCATGTTGGGCTACTTGCCGTAGAAATGTTCCAGACGCACGACGATGAAATTTTGGTTAATGAAGTAGCGCCAAGGCCACACAATTCGGGGCATTACTCAATTGAAGCCAGTTACACCTCACAATTTGAAAACCATTTGCGCGCGATTCTCGATTTGCCTTTGGGCAACACGGCTGGCAAAGTCGCGGGAATTATGGTAAATTTGGTCGGCGCCGAAGGATTTTCTGGAGACGTGGTGTATGAAAATATAGAGCAAATCCTTTCGATTTCGGGCGTTACGCCGCACATTTACGGCAAGAAGCAAACGCGGCCGTTCCGGAAAATGGGACACGTCACGATAGTGAATGAAGATATGGCCGAAGCTAGAAAGATTGCCGAGGAAGTTAAAAATACGATTAGGGTTGTTTCGCGTTAGGGATTGTAGCGGAAATCCTTTAACGGCCGGAGCATAGCGGAGGCCGTTAAAGATTGCAGCGCAAAGCCCGGCCGCAGGCAACGCCCAAAAAACATAATCCGATTGCGGTTTCTGGAAAATCCGACAACCGACAACCGACAACCAACAACCAAACATGAAAGTAGCCATCGTCATGGGCAGCATTTCTGATCTGCCCATCCTACAAGAAGCCATCGACGTCCTCGCCGGTTTTGGAATCGAGACCGAAACCGACATCGTATCGGCGCACCGCACCCCAGAAAAGTTAGTCGATTTTAGCAAAAATGCGCACCTGAGAGGCATCTCGGTAATTATTGCCGGAGCCGGTGGCGCAGCGCATTTGCCCGGAATGGTGGCCTCAATGTCACCCTTGCCCGTAATTGGCGTACCGGTAAAATCGAGTAATTCTATCGACGGTTGGGATTCTGTGTTGTCTATCCTGCAAATGCCAGGCGGCGTCCCTGTTGCGACCGTGGCTTTGAATGGCGGTAAAAACGCCGGGATTTTGGCCGCGCAGATTATTGGCAGCCACGATAAGAATGTGCTGGAGAAAATCATCGCTTATAAGGAAAGCCTCAAGGATTCTGTGGAGGAATCTTCGAGAAATTTAAAAAAATAATTGGCTCCGGGTACAGGGTGCAAGGTACAGGGTTTCTGTACGCCTTGAACCCTGTTCCCTGAACCCTGAACCTATCACCATGAGTATACTGACATCAAAATTCAACACCAAATACGACACGGCGCCGTTTTCGCAAATCAAGAACGAAGATTTCAAACCTGCCTTTGAGCAAGCCATAGCGGCTGCCAAGGTAGAAATCGACACGATAGCCAATAATCCCCAAGCACCGACTTTTGAGAACACGATCGCAGCGCTGGCCTTTAGCGGCGACACCCTCGATAGGATTTCGAGTATTTTCTTTAACCTCAACTCGGCCGAAACCAACGACGAGATCCAGCAAATCGCGCAGGAAGTTTCGCCTTGGTTGTCTGATTTTGGCAATGATGTGCGGTTGAATGCGGCACTTTTTGCGCGGGTGAAATCGGTTTATGAAAATCGTGAAAACCTCAAACTTACTCCTGAGCAATCCACCTTACTCGAAAAAAAATACAAAGGTTTTGCCCGCAATGGTGCGAACCTTTCGGAAGATGACAAACTCAAACTACGCGAAATCGACAAGGAATTGTCAAGATTGAGTTTGCAATTCGGCGAAAATGTTTTGGCCGAAACCCATGATTTTCAATTGCATCTCACCGATGAAAAAGAACTGTCGGGCTTGCCCGAAGGCGCAATAGAAGCCGCGCAACAACTCGCCAAGAGCCTTGATAAGGAAGGTTGGATCTTTACCTTGGATTACCCTAGTTATATCCCGTTCATGACCTATGCCGACAACCGAGAGTTGCGCAAACAGCTCGCCATTGCCAACGGTGCCAAGGCTTTTCGTGGCAATGCCAATGACAACACCCAAAATGTATTGCAGATTGCCAAATTGCGATACGACCGTGCGAACTTGCTGGGTTATAAAACCCACGCGCATTTTGTGCTCGAGGAACGCATGGCGCAAACACCCGAAAAAGTCAAGTCGTTCCTCAATGATTTGCTCGTCAAGGCCAAACCCGCCGCCGAATATGAATTTGCGCAGTTAACGAGCTTTGCGCAAAAACTTGACGGCATTGAAAAATTAGAAAAATGGGACGGCGCGTATTATTCGGAGAAACTCAAACAGCAGTTGTTCAACCTCGATGATGAAAAACTCAAGCCTTATTTTCAATTGGAGAAAGTTTTAGAAGGCGCGTTCACCATCGCCAAAAAACTCTATGGCCTCAGCTTTACCGAGATCTTCGACATCGACAAATACCACGAAGAAGTCGTGACATATGAAGTGACGGATGAAAACGGCGAACTCGTTTCTATTTTCTACGCCGACTTTTTCCCGCGTAAGGGCAAACGCAACGGTGCCTGGATGACGTCATTCAAATCACAATATGTTAAGGACGGCGTCAATGAAAGGCCGCACATCTCGAATGTCTGCAACTTTACCAAACCCACGGCGACCAAACCGTCATTGCTTACCTTTAATGAGGTGACAACCTTATTCCACGAATTTGGCCACGGTTTGCATGGCATGTTGGCCAACACGGTGTATCCGAATCTCTCGGGAACATCGGTGTACTGGGATTTTGTGGAGTTGCCGAGCCAGATCATGGAAAACTGGTGTTACGAGCCCGAAGCTTTGGAATTGTTTGCCCATCATTATGAAACCGGCGAGATAATCCCCATGGAATATGTAGAAAAAATCAAGGAAAGTGCGAGTTTCCAGGAAGGAATGGCTACGATGCGCCAGCTCAGTTTTGGATTACTCGATATGGGTTGGCATGCACAGGACCCGTCGAATATCAAGAATTTAAAGGCGTTTGAAAATGAGCAGTTCGAGTCGACGAAATTGTATCCCGATGTGCTTGAAAACGCCATGAGCCCGTCTTTCTCGCATATTTTCCAGGGTGGCTATTCATCGGGCTATTACAGCTACAAATGGGCCGAGGTCCTGGACGCTGACGCCTTTGAATACTTCAAGGAAAACGGGATTTTCAACAAAGAAGTCGCCACGAAATTCAAGGACAACGTACTGTCTAAAGGCGGCACCGAAGCGCCAATGACTTTATACAAGCGCTTCCGCGGACAGGAACCGAAACCAGAGGCTTTGCTTAGGCGCGCGGGATTGTTGTAGCGCAAAGCTTCAGGGCGATAGAAGTATCCGGGAGAGGAAAGTCACCAAATTAGCGATGGCATCGAACTGAAGCGAACGACCCAATTTAAACGCAACCTGAAACCACCACGAGTAACCACCACAAAATCGGCACGCTCTCTGCATAAAAGGACGTGTAATATTTGTTGCGGCTTTCACTAGAAAAATAAAGCAAAAACGCAAGTATGGGAACTATGATTGCGTTGACCAACAGTTGACGCGTCTCAAAATCACGTTTTAAAAACTCCAGAAAGTAAAAAACCGCCAACAATCCGACTCCTAAAATTTTGGTTCGTTTCACGCCTATCTGCTGCGGAACGGTCTTTAGGTTCGGATCGTCATTTTTAAGGTCATTGATTTCAAAAACCAGAATCAGTGAAAACAGCAACAAAAATCGCTGTACACATTTAACCCAGAAATCGCTCGTGATCACAATACCCGAATCCAATATCGGCAAAACCACCGTTGCCCCCACCCAACATAGCGCTACCATGTATATCTTGACGCCTTTCCAGTTGCGCGCATTTTTGCGGTTGGGAAAAAAAGGAAGGGTGTATAAAATCGTCAGGCCCAGGAACAGTATGGCCGTGAGCTGCGTTGGTCGCTGCAATTTAAAAAAGCATAAGGCCACAGCAAAAAACGCCATGACACTCAAGGCGATAATGGCTTTAAGTTGCTTCTTGATTGGGAGCTTTCCGGTTCTGGCCAGCGCGTCGTACTTCACGAAATTGTACCCGACGATTGTCCCAAAGAATGTAAAGCCAACAACCCACAGATTTTGCGGCAAATCAAACATATGTTGCGTCATCAAAACCAGCGCCGCGCAGGACAATGCCACGTGAATGCTGCCTTCTATATAAAAATCCAAAATGCGCCTCAAAACTGCCATTTTGTAAAATTAGTCAAACTGTTAATAAGAACCCCGAACGGTTAACAAATACTCAAAAATTGACATTAAAAAAGCCACCGATTTTGCGATTAATCTTTAATTTTACGCACGTTAAAAAAACAACCCTACCTTAATGAAAACAGATGCTTTTGCCCTAAGACATATCGGCCCGCGCGAAGAAGACTTAGCCAAGATGATGAAAACCATCGGCGTGGAATCGATCGATCAATTGATTTACGAGACCCTGCCCGATGACATTCGCCTAAAATCGCCGCTCGACCTGGATCCTGCGATGACCGAATATGAGTTCCTGAACCACGTGCATGAGCTCGGCAACAAGAACAAAGTTTTCAAATCGTATATCGGACTGGGTTACAACGCCTGCATTGTTCCCGCAGTCGTACAACGCAACGTCTTTGAGAATCCGGGTTGGTACACCGCCTACACGCCTTACCAGGCCGAGATTGCGCAAGGCCGACTCGAAGCCATCCTCAATTTCCAAACCATGGTCATTGAACTTACGGGAATGGAAATCGTCAACGCCTCACTACTCGACGAAGGAACTGCGGCAGCCGAAGCCATGGCATTGCTTTTCGATGTCAGGAGCCGCGACCAAAAGAAAAACAACGTCAATAAATTCTTCGTCTCAGAAGAAATATTACCCCAAACCTTGTCGGTATTGCAAACCCGTTCTACCCCAATTGGTGTAGAATTGGTGGTAGGAAACCATGAGACTTTTGATTTTTCTTCGGAGTTTTTCGGTGCCATGCTGCAATATCCGGGCAAGTACGGGCAAATCAATGACTACAGTGGATTTGTATCGAAGGCCAAAACTGCCGAAATCAAAACCGCTTTTGCTGCCGACATCCTAAGCTTGGTCAAACTCATCCCGCCAGGCGAAATGGGTGCCGACGTGGTTTTCGGGACCACACAAAGATTCGGGGTCCCGCTGGGTTACGGTGGCCCGCATGCCGCTTATTTCGCCACCAAAGACGAGTTCAAACGCAGTATGCCCGGAAGGATCATCGGTGTAACGGTTGACGCAAATGGGAACCGTGCGCTGCGTATGGCTTTGCAAACCCGCGAGCAACACATCAAACGCGACAAAGCGACCTCTAATATTTGTACCGCGCAGGTTTTATTGTCGGTCATGGCCGGAATGTACGCAGTGTACCACGGCCCGAAAGGCTTGCGTTATATCGCCGATAAAGTCCACGCTTCTGCCGTTGCACTTGCAGGTGCACTCGAAAAACTCGGATTGCACCAAACCAACACGGCCTACTTTGACACGATTGTCATCAAAACCGATGCAAACAAAGTAAGGGCAATCGCCGAGCAGAAGGAAATCAATTTCTTTTACATAGACGCACAAACGGTATCGGTTTCTTTGAACGAAACGGTGAGCCTTGCCGATTTGAACGCCATCGTTTCGGTCTTTGCCGAAGCCACAGGAAAAACCGCTACGGCCATCAACGAGTTGGGCGAGTCGAATGTACTGTCAAGCTTTAGCCGCACCTCGACCTTCCTGCAACACGACGTTTTCAACAAATACCATTCAGAAACGGCGCTGATGCGTTACATCAAAATGCTCGAACGCAAAGATTTGGCATTGAACCATTCGATGATTTCGCTTGGTTCTTGTACCATGAAGCTTAATGCCGCCGCCGAAATGCTACCGCTAAGTAGCCCAAACTGGAACAACATCCACCCTTTTGCACCGCTCAACCAAGCGCAAGGCTATCAGGAGATGCTCAAGAAATTAGAGCAGCAACTCAATGTGATTACCGGTTTTGCAGGAACGACTTTGCAACCCAATTCGGGTGCGCAAGGCGAATATGCAGGGCTCATGGTGATCCGCGCTTATCATATGTCGAGAGGCGACCATCACCGCAACATTGCACTCATTCCGGCATCCGCACACGGAACCAACCCCGCTTCGGCTGCCATGGCCGGTATGGAAATCATTGTCACCAAAACATTAGAAAACGGTAACATCGATGTCGAGGATTTGCGCGAAAAGGCCATCAAGCACGCAGCCAATTTATCTTGCCTGATGGTGACTTATCCTTCTACACATGGTGTTTACGAGGCATCGATTATTGAAGTCACCAAAATCATCCACGAAAACGGAGGACAGGTTTATATGGACGGCGCGAACATGAACGCTCAGGTCGGATTGACCAATCCGGCGACGATTGGTGCCGATGTTTGCCACCTGAACCTGCATAAAACATTCGCAATCCCGCATGGCGGCGGAGGGCCTGGTGTTGGCCCAATCTGCGTGGCAAAACATTTGGTACCGTTTTTACCAACGAATCCTGTGATTCCAACGGGAGGCGAGACACCAATCACCGCAATTTCGGCAGCACCTTGGGGATCGGCTCTCGTGTGTTTGATTTCTTACGGATACATCACCATGCTGGGCGCCGAAGGCCTGACCGATGCCACCAAATACGCCATCCTCAACGCGAACTACATCAAAGAGCGTCTCACCGGCCATTATGATACGCTATACACCGGAGAAATGGGTCGTGCCGCACATGAGATGATCCTGGAATGTCGCCCTTTCAAGCAAAAAGGCATCGAAGTGACTGATATTGCCAAACGTTTGATGGACTACGGATTCCACGCGCCTACTGTTTCTTTCCCGGTAGCCGGAACCCTGATGATCGAGCCTACCGAAAGTGAAAACCTGGAGGAGCTTGACCGTTTCTGCGACGCGATGATTTCCATCCGCAAGGAAATTGAAGCTGCCGTGGCCGAAAACCCCAACAATGTACTTAAAAATTCCCCGCATACTTTGGCGATGATTACCGCCGATGATTGGAATTTCCCGTACACACGCCAGCAAGCTGCATTCCCACTAGACTACATTTCTGAAAACAAATTCTGGCCGAGTGTGCGTCGGGTTGATGATGCTTACGGCGACCGCAACCTGATTTGCAGTTGTGCGCCGATTGAAGCCTATATGGAAAACTAAATAAGATGTCCCGAAAATTAATCGGGACATTTTTTTTGAATTTGGCAATTAACATTGGGTATTATCGGCTATTCTGCAATTTTTTGGAAACTTCTAATAAATACGCGCGCCACGCCGTTTATTATGGGTACTTTTACCCATAATCTTTGACCAAATCTCCTGATGAATATCAAAATAACAGGCTCGGGTAGCTATATCCCTGCAATAACCGTAAAAAATACCGATTTCGACAAGCATGTTTTCTTGAACGACGACGGGACACCATTTGCCTATGTCAACGAGGTGATTATCAAAAAATTCAAGGGTATCACGGGAATAGAAGAACGCCGTTACGCCGAATCGCACCTCAAATCGTCTGACCTCGCTTTTTTCGCCGCACAAAAGGCCATCGCCGATTCGGGGATCGATCCTGAAACTTTAGACTATATCATCCTTGCGCATAATTTTGGCGATGTAAAACCGGGAGCCATCCAAACCGATACCGTGCCGAGTTTGGCCACACGCGTCAAACACAGACTCCAAATCAAGAACCCAAAATGCGTGGCTTACGACATCCTTTTTGGTTGTCCGGGGTGGATTGAAGGCATGCTTCAGGCCAACGCCTACATCAAATCGGGAATGGCCAAACGCTGTTTGGTTATCGGCGCCGAAACGCTTTCACGTGTGGTAGACGTGCATGATCGCGACAGTATGATTTACTCGGATGGCGCGGGTGCTTCGGTTGTAGAAGCATCTGATGACGACACTGGCTTGCTCGCCTACGAAAGCGCCACTTATTCTTACGACGAGGCGTATTTCCTATCATTCGGGAATTCTTTCAACAAAGACCTCGATCCTGATGTGCGTTACATTAAAATGCAAGGCCGAAAGATTTATGAGTTCGCATTGAATCAGGTTCCGCAAGCCATGAAAAGCTGCCTCGATAAAAGCGGCGTGGCAATAGACCAGGTGAAAAAAGTGCTGATCCACCAGGCCAATGAAAAAATGGACGAGGCGATTATCCACCGTTTTTACAAACTATACGGCAAATCGGCACCAGAAAACATCATGCCCATGAGCATCCACAAACTCGGCAACAGCAGTGTAGCTACTGTACCTACTTTGTACGATTTGCTGACCAAGGGACAGATTGAAAACCATGAAATCCAAAAAGGCGATGTCCTGGTGTTTGCTTCGGTTGGCGCGGGTATGAACATTAATGCGTTTGTGTACCGGTATTGATTTTCAGGCAAAATCTTTTGCTATCTTTGCGGCCTAGCGGTTAAAACCATGTACGAAAAAGTATATCCAAACAAACGATTCAAACACACCCTCGAGTTCCTCAGGAAACATATCGGTCACTCTCAAAATATTTTGGATTTGGGTGTTGAAAACCCGTTTTCACTGATTATGAAAGAAGATGGTTTTTTGGTGACCAATACAACCGGCGAAGATCTCGATGTAGACCAGACTGCGCTTAAAAAATCTACTGCCGATGTGGTTACCGCGTTTGAAATATTCGAGCACCTACTCAATCCCTACACCATTTTAAAGGAAATAACAGCCAATAAGTTGTTTATTTCAATCCCTATGCGCCTGTGGTTTTCTCCGGCTTACCGCAGCAAGACCGATCCTTGGGACAGGCATTACCACGAGTTCGAAGATTGGCAATTGGATTGGCTTTTAGAGAAAACCGGCTGGAAAATCATAGCGAGAGAAAAGTGGACGAACCCAACCAAAAGCATCGGTTTGAGGCCATTGCTTAGGCGATTCACAAACCGTTACTACATCATTTACGCCGAGCGCGCTTAGGCGAAACTACAGTCACCGTCGCCGAAATTCATCACCGTATCGTCAAAATCCTGTTTTTGGAATACTTTTGAAATGATCGACTGCTTGACTTTTTTGGTCTTGTACAAAAACACAAAAGATTGGTTGAGATGCCGGTTGATCGCTTCGTCGTAACAGATAATTTCCCTAACGTTTTGTTGCATACACTGCAGTTTGATGACATTTGCAATCGTGCCGGCGTGGCGTGCATCGGCGTATGAAAACAATATTTTGCATACATAGTTGCGCCTTTGCAAAACCAAAAAACCAATGCATTTGCCTTTTGTTACGATCTTCATCAGGTAAATGTTGAACTTGCGATCGTAGATAGAAAACTCGTATTGGCTTTTGTTGGTCAACCCCAGTAGCGGCGACTCCTGGACCCAATTCCAGGCTTTGAGCCATTCAAAAAAAGCGTTGGTTTTTGGGGAGATATGGTTTTTGTCGTGCGAGCGAATCACTTGTTCGGTTTCGGCATCAATGCGATTGAGATAGTCGACCTGCACTCCTTTAAGCTGCCTTCTTAAATGAATCTTTTGGAATGATAGTCTGCAGTTGATAAAAATATTGAGGAAGCTATCGACGGCATCGAATAAAGGCCAAAGCGGCTTGGATTTGGGGAAAACAGCCGGAACCACAAAACCCAGATTGCTGCGCAAAACCGCCTTCATGCCCAGATTATCCTTGAGCGTATAAAAATACCCCGACTTATCGTACACCCTTTTGGCGCTCGGCGTGAACTGCGAAATCCCGATTTGTCCGTTGAGGGATTCATACATCGTATTGAGGATTTCACGACCAATGCCGCTGCCTTTGGTTTTGGGATGCACCCACCAGGTTGAAAGCCAGCCAATTTTGTTGGTTTTGCCATCGAGGACAACCTTATCGGTGAAAACGCCCATATACCCAACCAGTTCACTATTGGTATAGGCCAATAGCAACACAAGGTCGTCGGGCTGCGCATTGGGGTTTTTGTAGTGCGAATACAAGCGATGCCGGCTTACCGAAAGGAATTCGTGTTCCCAGAAAGCGGTATCTTCGAGCAACGCGGGAATGTCGCTGATGCGTATTTTCCTGATCTCATTCATCGTCTTTTGAGCTTGTATTGGCCGGTGAGTTGGTTGTAAAATTTGTAAAGGTTTTCGGATACGATTAGTTTGCCCGGAAGCCGCTTTGGATTTTCGAGTGAAAAACGCTGGATGATCCTGCTGTGGACATCTTTTTTGAGTCCCGAATTACCAAAAAGCAACAAATTCGGGTCGTATTCAAACAATTCGTCGATAAGCCTGCGCGAAATTCCCTTATCCGAAAAAGGGAAGGCAAACATGGCGTAACTCACATCAAAATTCGTCTTGACCCATTCTATCGACCCGATAATTTCTGCCTTTTGCTGTTCGTGCGTAAGCTGCACCAACGGCGGATGCGATAACGTATGTCCGCCAAAATAAAACCCAGCTTCTAGCATTTCGGCTATTTGCGATTTAGAAATATAAGGGCGTTGTGACCCCAGATAGCCGTTTACATCCAAGCCCAATGCTGTTGCCACTTGCTTAATTTTATTGCGCTGGGCATAAGGCGTGGATTTTATTTTTTGTATGAGGTCATTAGAGTTGGCGTTTTCGATTTCCAGTATAGCGCACACTCTATCAACCTCGCTGGCTTTGAAACCGCGATGCGCGAGGTAATTGATAATAAGACTGATATCGTGCTTGTACAAACTCTGCTTATTGTCTACAAAATCGGGATTGATGAAAAATACAGCCTTGATGTTTTTCTCTTTAAGGATAGGGAAAATAACCGAATAGATTTCCTCGAGTCCATCGTCAAAAGTGAGCAAAAAGCAGTTTTTGGTTTTTACCTGTTGCAATAATTCCTTTGGCTCGAGCGGTTTGTAGGTTTGGAGCAGCAAATCAATGTCGCTCCTAAACTGGTCAATGTTTTTATAAGGATACAGGTTTTCTATGTGCGCGACCTTGTCATTTCTCACCAAGTGATAATACGGAAAAACCGACTGATTCTTAAACAACGATAAAATGCCGCCCGCGGCAATTTTATACAAACTTTCTTTGATGATTCCCATGCCCTAAAATTAAAAACTCTGATACAATTATCAGCGTCTTTGCCTACTTAATTTCGGCATTGGCTTAATGCCCTACAAGGATTTTCCTGGTCAGGCTCGTTTGGTCATTTTTGACAGTCACGAAATAAAGGCCGGGAACAAAATGCGCGACATCAATTTAAGGAAGAAAATCGCCAGAATACATCACTTGTCCCAGAGAATTGTATACCGCAAACGATTGGATGTTGGGTAAATCGGATTGAATGTGCAGCTTGTCATTGGCCGGATTCGGATAAAGCACCAGTCCTTTGCCAGACGCACTTGCAAATTGATCGGTTGGCAACATCAGGCACAGTTGGCTAATTTCTTCGCTCGTGAGCGCGCGGTTCCAATACTGGAAATCGTCGACATATCCTTCGAGGTAATCGGTTGGATCATCGAGGTTGCGATCGTGCCTACCAATACAGCCCGGATTCGAAGAATATACCAGAGAACCGCCAGATCCCGAGTAAGCGCCTTCGGTGATATTTTCGCAATCGAAATATATTTTCATATCGGTTGCCGAACTGACCACAACCACCAAATGGTACCAAACGTTAACATCGATGGGCTTCTGGCACAAAAAAGTTTGCCGTGTGGCCGGAGAATAACTGTAGACGCCGTTCCCGTAATTGATAGCGTGCGCAGTGTTGGTGAGTGACGAATTGAACCAGACACCCGTACAACGATTGGCCTCAAACGACGTATTGAATACCACCTGCCGATGGTAATCCTCGCTGAGGTATTTGACATAAAACGAAAACGTAACCGGCAAATTGGGCTTGAGCAAGGCAAGATTGGGGAAATTCATATAACTGTTGGTGCCGTTAAAATAAGTCGCCGAATTGGGATGCCCGAACCGATCGTTACCATAAGTGAGCGCAAACGACGTCCCGTGGTATCCGTTCCCGCTACTATCGTTGGTGTTGCCGTCAAAGTTATACTTGAGTAATAAGCCCTCTTGCAAGTCTTGCGCAAACGAGTGAACAGCCAATAATAAAAAGAATGCGATACCCAATCGTCTCATAATCCATAGGTTTTATGTGAAACAAATGTAGTAGAAAAATGACTTGATGTGACAGAACCTACGGGCGACGTACTGTTTTTTTGAATTTTATCGATAGCTTTGCAGCACTTCGGATGCTTATGAAATATTACGTCGTCATTCCCGCACACAATGAGGCTTCGTTTATCGGGCTCACCTTGCAATCATTGGTTTCGCAGACGGTTTTACCCCAAAAAATTGTGGTGGTCGATGACCATTCTACCGATACTACGGCCCAAATCGTAGGTGAATTTGCACAGGAACATGCGTTTGTCGGATTGGTACAGGCCACTTCCCAGGCCATTCATCTACCCGGAAGCAAAGTCATCCGAGCATTCCAGAAAGGGCTCGACACTTTAGACACCGACTATGATTTTATCGTCAAGCTCGACGCTGATTTGATTTTGCCAAACAACTATTTTGAAACGATCATTAAACATTTTGAGTCGGATGCAACAATCGGCATGGTGGGCGGATTTGCCTATATTGAACGAAATGGCGATTG
>JAKQJQ010000337.1 GCA_029561105.1 Bacteroidota bacterium | reverse complement strand
AATCTGTGTAATTTGTGGAATCTGTGTTACATTTTAGATCGTTTGTAAAGCTTCCACCAAATAATCGATGTCGTCGGTGGTGTTGTAATGGCTTAGTGAAATGCGCAGGCTCGGTTTTTTGAGATCCGCTTCTGACAACATCTCTGCCAAAACATGTGACGGTTTAATACTGCCCGATTGGCAAGCGCTACCTCGTGAAACCGCAATGCCTTTCATGTCGAGATGAAACAAGATCATCGCTGTTTTTTCGTCAGGAAACGGTAACATGACATTGGCGATGTTGTAAAATCCGTCGGCGCTGCCGTTTACCTTAAATCCAGGGAAATGGTTCGCGAGTGATTCGAGCAGATATCGTTTGAGACTGCTGATTTGTTGCGTATAAAGTTCGAGGTTTTGCAGCGACAGTTCTAGCGCCATGGCCATACCGGTGATGTTGTGCGTGGCTTCGGTTCCCGGACGCAAGCCTTTCTCCTGCTCGCCCCCAAAAAACAAGTTCCCCATAGGCAAGCCTTTGCGCGCAAACAAAAATCCGATGCCTTTTGGACCGTGGAATTTGTGAGCACTGGCCGTTATGAAATCAACAGGAACCAAGTTTATATCGAGGTTGGTTTTGCCCACCGATTGCACGGTATCCGAATGGAAAAAAGCCCCGTGCTGTTTGCAAATCCGCGCCACCGATTCGAGCGGCAGCATGGCTCCGGTTTCATTGTTGACGTGCATCAACGAGACCAAAGTGGGTTGGAGGTCAGACAACAATTCTACCAAATGCGTGAGGTCGACTTCGCCATTGGGTTTGATGTTTACAAAAAGGACCGCAACTCCAAATTCGTGCTGTAGGGCTTCGACTGAATGCAAGACCGCGTGGTGTTCTACTTTACTGGTGATGATGCGCTGCACTTTGAGGTTGGTGACTGCGTTTCGCACAATCCAGTTGTTGCTTTCGGTTCCGCCAGAGGTGAAGATGATTTCCTGTGAGGTGGCGCCGATGGCTTTGGCTATTGCCTTGCGCGAAAGTTCGAGTGTGCTTTTGGCATGCCGCCCAAAAGTGTGCGTAGACGAAGGATTTCCGTAATCTTCGTGCATGACTTTGGCCATTTCCCGGATGACTTCGGGGTCGATGGGCGTGGTGGCCGCGTTGTCTAAATATACTTTTTTCATCGCCGTAAAGTTAGGAATTTTAGCCTGTTAATCGAATCTAAAATGATTGGCGGTTCTCAATTAAAATCCTATTTTTGCTGCAAAACGAAAAAACATGAAAAAGTTCCTGGGATTGCTGCTGGTTGTGCTTGCACTCAATGGTTGTGATGATGGCGATATCAAGGTAGAAGCGATTGATTTTGATACGGTCAATACCAGTTCTTGCGGTGAAGTGATCTACAAAATCCGTGACAACGAGGCCCTTTTCATCAAAGTTCCTACTGCACTCGATGCTTTTGCGAACGAAGTCACACCCCAAGGATCGCCGAGAACTTTCGCGATTGGCAACGAAGTGATTGTTAGATATCGCGGCTACAATGGTGCGGTTACTTCTGATAATCTTTGCCCGGATGTAATCCAACCTATTTTCCCTGTGGCCACCATTGAGTGGAGCGGAATCGGCGGAAACCTCGAAGTGGTCACCACGCCGGTAATGTCGGCCCCCGATGCTACAACCGGAGCTACCAAACTTGTGAGTTACAATCACAACATCACTTTTAAAAACATCATCTTCCTCAAGCCGACCGGCAGGCAGATCTACAACGAATTTGTTTTTGGCGATTATACGACCAATGCCACTAACTTACCTTTACAGTTTGCGCCCAATAATATCCATCTTTGCCCGTCGGGCACGACACTTTACAATGCCATTGACGGCGGTTTTGAAGGCATGTTTATAGAGAACCTCGACCCTGCGTTACTGGCGACCGACGTTCTGGACACGCCCAAAACCAGATACATTAGTTCTACCACCAATAAATTGAGCTATCGTTTGTTCCAGACGGCCCTGCCTACAGGTGGGAATGACGGTTACTTTTGCTCGTCACCGTTGCCGGCGACTCCTGCCGTCGTGGAAGAATGGCTCGCCGATCCGGGCGCCAATGTAAGTGGGATTATTGAAGTGACTACAACGAGCAATGCTCCGGGTGTTTTTCAACACACCATTCGCCTTAAAGGCATCACCTTTAGAAAAGGCGGCGTTTCGTTTTATTACGGGAACGACATCCTTTGGGGAAACCTTATTATTTGATTATTTAGATTGCCTGAAATAAATTTCGGTAGCGCCCGCTCCGTATTTTTGGTAACTGGCATCGCCGAAACTCAGGTTGTCATATCGACCTAGTAAAAAATCGAGTTCGGCTTTTAGAATTCCTTCGCCTACGCCGTGGATAAAAACAATCTTGGGAATGCGATTCCTGATGGCAAAATCGATGTGGCGTTTGGCGGTTTCCATCTGAAGATTTAATATATCGAAGTTGCTCATCGAACGAAAATTTTTCGCGAGTTTTTCAATGTGCAAATCAAACTCGGGCGGCGGGATTTCACCTTTTATTTTCTTCTCCCTGACAAAACTGCGCGGTTTTTCTATTTCCTTTTGCTGCTTGATTAAATTTGAATTGAAACTTTTGACTCTGTTTTCTAAACTACTGGTTTCGTTTAATTTAATTAATTCGTTGACAAAATAAGTCATTACAAAACCATCCTCGGTTTCAATGGTAATTTCGTCGTTTTTGACCGAAACCACCACACCGTTGAAATCGTCATCGAGTACGGCAACCTTGTCTCCTTTATTGAACATCGTCTTCATTTTGATCTTGGTTTTTACTCGGGATTTTTGCACTTAGTCGCATCATCCCAAACATGAAAATGACGACGGCCACAATCATCACCCAGAGGTTTTTGTCGGCTTTGCTCTGTTCGTACAAAGCCACAATGATGGCAATAATTATGATGGGGATAAGGAGTTTTTTCATGGCGTTTGGATTAACGGATTTCAAAAGTAGCAAACTTTAAAACAAAACAACGTCAATTTTTTTGTGAATATTTTTTCGTAAAATTGTAAAACAAAAATACCCATCTTGGACCTGGAAAAATACATGCTGCCGTGCGGCAACAAAATACTCTTTGGGATAGACTGTTTGGGTTGCGGAACCCAACGCGCTTTACTCCAAATCGTGAAAGGCAATTTCACCGAAGCATTCTATCAATTCCCGGCAATCTACACAACGATATTGTTCTTTGGATTCCTTGCCCTGCATTTCCTGGATAAGGGCCGTGATTACCAACGCATCTTGATAGGTCTGGCTATAACCAACGCAGCGATTATGATTGTCTCTTATTTTATTAAAATGTCACCTTACTTAAATCCCTGATATGGAAAAACAAAAATTACCCAATTCAACTGCCGTTATTATTCTGGGCATACTCTCGGTACTCACCTGCTGTTGCGTGGGCGGCGCCATCGGAATCATTCTGGGCATCGTAGCCATCATACTAGCCAAGAAAGACATGGCTTTGTACAACGAAAATCCCGAAGGTTATGACGGCTACTCCAACCTTAACCTCGGACGGACGTTTGCTATCGTAGGCATTGTCCTCTCGTCAATTTATCTTTTGCTGACGATTTACCTCTACGCCACCATCGGCCAGGAAGGCATCAACGACATGGTCAAGAATCTCATGGAAAAGGCCAAATACGAACAGGAACTCAACCAATAAAAAATCCTCCCTTAATGGAGGATTTTTTTTATTCAAATTGTTTAAGTGTCTTGATAATGATTGACACGCAATCGAGCAATTGTTCCTCATTCATTACAAGTGGCGGCGCAAAGCGGATGATGTTGCCGTGTGTGGGTTTGGCGAGCAAACCGTTATCGCGCAAAGCCATACAGATGTTCCAAGCGGTGTCGCTGTCTTCTGTATCGTTTATGACTACTGCATTGAGCAATCCTTTTCCCCGAACCAAAGTGGCTATCTTAGAATTGGTGGTATACGCTGCGAGTTTGCTCCTGAAGATTTTCCCCAATCGATGGGCATTTTCAGCGAGCTTTTCTTCTTTTACGACTTCGAGCGCCGCAACGGCAACGGCTGCCGCAACGGGATTTCCGCCAAAGGTTGATCCGTGTTGGCCGGGCTTGATGACATTCATGATGGCGTCGTTGGCCAAAACCGCAGAAACCGGATATACGCCGCCAGACACTGCTTTTCCTAAGATCAATACGTCGGGTTTGATGTTTTCATGGTCTACTGCGAGCAATTTTCCGGTACGGGCAATTCCCGTTTGTACTTCGTCGGCGATGAACAATACATTGTATTTTTCGCAAAGGGCTTTGGCTCTAGACAGGTAGCCTTCGGATGGGACATAAACGCCGGCCTCGCCTTGTATCGGTTCTACCAAAAAACCAGCGATATTTGGAGAAGATTGCAGCGCCATCTCGAGTGCTTCTATAGAATCGTAAGGAATTTTGATGAAGCCGTCGGTGTAAGGCCCAAAGTTCTTACGTGCATTTTCGTCATTCGAAAAAGAGATAATTGTAGTGGTGCGTCCGTGGAAATTACCATCGCAGACAATAATTTCTGCCTGTTTCTCGGCAATGCCTTTCACTTCATACGCCCATTTCCTTGTGATTTTTATGGCAGTTTCTACGGCCTCAGCACCAGTATTCATGGGCAAAACCTTATCGAAACCAAAATATCGGGTCAGGTACTCCTCATAAGGACCTAATTGGTCGTTGTAAAATGCCCTAGAGGTAAGCGTGAGCGTCTGCGCCTGCTGGATCATCGCGCCCACAATTTTGGGATGGCAATGCCCTTGGTTGACCGCCGAATAAGCGGATAGGAAATCGTAATACCTTTTGCCTTCAACGTCCCACACATATACGCCTTCACCTTTGCTCAACACAACCGGAAGCGGATGGTAATTGTGCGCGCCGTATTTATCCTCTAGTTCAATAAGATTTTGGGAACTGACTTTTTCTAAAACTGACATGGTAAATTATTTTAAAACTATGCTTTACAATTCCTTCTTACGGAGAGAAATCATCCAATTTACGCCCCAAAAATAGCTATAAAATTGTGAAATCAATAAGGATTAAATTGATTTTTTGATGATGTCTAATTTTTGAGCTGCCTGAGGATGTCTGACATCATATCCATCTGAACTTTCTGTACTTCAATGAGTTCCTGTTGTTGGTGCAGCATAAGATGGTCTATTTTCTCGTGCAGCATCCGGATTTCAAGTTCAGACTTGAGGTTCACCATATAATCATTGCGCGCACGCTCGCGGTCTTTTTCTTCCTGTCGGTTCTGGCTCATCATAATAATAGGCGCCTGCAACGCGGCCAGACACGATAAAACCAAATTGAGCAGGATAAACGGATAGGGGTCAAAACCCTGGTTGTTGAGCAAATAGGTATTAGAGCCAATCCAAAAGAGGATAATTACAGCAAATAGAATAATGAACGTCCAGCTTCCGCCAAAAGTCGCCACCTTATCGGCAATGCGTTGGCCAAAAGTATAGGTGTTGATTTCATCGTTGAGCTTGCTTACAATCGATTCATCGTCGTTGAGTGATTGCTGGACGATAGATTCCAGATTATTCAACTCGCCACTCCCTTTGGAGAGGTACGACAGTATGTATTTCTGCCTGTAGGTATTGAGTTCGCTTAACGCAATATGGTTGTTTTGATTAATCTCGGGGTATTCCTCGCGAATCAACGAAAACACAGGATTGCTGATGAACTTACAAGACACACGCTCTGATTCGGGAAACTCTGATTTTGAAATATCACTTGTAAACATTTGGTTTTTCATGTGGAAATTTTATAACTGGATTGTAATTTTATAAAACCTTTTAACATCTTTCGTTGACAATTAACTTCTTGAATTGTCTACATTTGAAAAAACACGAAAATATGAAAAGAATTCTACTATTGTTTTCCGTTGCGACCTGTCTCCTATTTACTTCTTGCGACGAAAACAACCCAACCGATGCGGTACCTTACATCCCGATTGCAGTGCAGAACAAATTTGTAGCAGCCAGCATCAACGGCGAGGCGCATATGTTCGACCAAACAAAGGTTGAAAAAGAAGATCTCATCAGTTCAGAAGGCGTTCCTTACACAGACCTCATTGTAACGGCCAATAAGAAAAATGACACTTCTTCGCAAATTAAATTCAGACTGGAATACCTTAAAACAGGAACAGAGACCTGTTACTATTTCTTATATCAGTTGGGCGCGGCCGAGTTTGACATAGAAGACGGCAACTCGTTTCATGTAAATGTAAACCAGGGTAAAGCCAACAAAATAAAAGGCACTTTCTCAGGAACACTTCATGATTTTGAAGGCAACGCGATCACCATTTCTAACGGAAACTTCGATATCGCTTTCTAAGAACTTTATTTTTTCACCATAAAAAAGTCCCGTATCAGCGGGACTTTTTATTTGAATACCATTAGGCCAATGTAGCCTTAGCAGTAATTTTGGCGTTGAGCAATCGTGAAATCGGGCAATTCTGCTCTGCTTTCTTTACCTGTTCCTCAAAATCGGTAGCGGTAATGCCTTGTATTTTCCCGGTGACATTGAGGTCAGAATTGGTGATCGTTCCCGATTCCATGACAATGTCACAGCGGGTTTCCAGGCTTTCAATCTCATAGCCGGCTTCGGTGAGGTAGGCCGACAACTGCATCGTAAAACAACCGGCATGCGCCGCCGCAACAAGCTCTTCTGGATTGGTGCCGATGCCGCCCTCAAAACGGGTCTTGAATGAGTATTGTGAGTTGTCGAGTACTTTACTTTGCGTAGTTAACACTCCGTTCCCTTCCTTAAGGGAGCCATGCCAAACGGAGTTGCATTTCTTTTCATAATCAATTGGATTTTAATTGCTCTCGAATTTACAATTTTTGCGGCTACCCGCTGGGCCGTATTTGCAATTTTTAACGAAAATTTAATCGGCAAAACGGGCATTGGCTAAACATTCGAAAACCGCTGACGTCCTGCAAAATTTTCCTGTTCAATTTCAAGGACGCTGTTGCGATGTTACTAAAACCGTGACAATCCAGCACCCGCACAGCGCCTGTCTGTTTGGTAAAAAAACGAATACGAAAGCCAAAAAAAATGATGTTTTGAATTTATAAATCGCAGCGATACGTTACTTTTGCGGCATGGGAAGAAAAAATACAGACAAGATTGTTTTTGATCATATAAAAATACTCGACGCCGGCGCCAAAGGTGTCTCGGTGGCCAAAGCGCCCGACGGAAAAGTAATCTTCATTCCGAATGTCGTTCCAGGCGATGTCGTCGACGTACAGACTTTCAAGAAACGCAAAGCCTATTACGAAGGCAAAGCCATACAATTCCATGAATTTTCAGAACACCGCGTAGACCCGATTTGCGAGCATTTTGGGGTTTGTGGCGGCTGCAAATGGCAAAACATGAAATACAGCCAGCAGTTGTTCTACAAGCAAAATGAAGTGAAAAACCACTTGCAGCGCATTGGCAAGGTGGAGCTTCCCGAATTCGAGCCGATATTGGGCTCAGAAAAACAATTTTTCTACCGCAATAAAATGGAATTCGGGTTCTCTAACGCGCGCTGGCTTACCGAAAAGGAAATCGGCAGCGACGAAGACCTCGGCAACCGCAATGCTTTGGGTTTCCATATCCCAAAAATGTGGGACAAAATCCTCAACATCACCAAATGCCATTTGCAGGAAGATCCGTCTAACGCCATCCGAAATGAAATTCGGGATTTTGCCAATGAAAAAGGACTGACTTTCTTTGATGCGAGGAACCACGCGGGCTTGTTGCGCACGCTTATGATCCGTACAGCATCAACGGGAGAAATCATGGTTTTGATACAGTTTTTTGAAGACGACAAGCAAAACCGCGAACTGTTGCTCGACCACATTTACGCCAATTTCCCCAACATCACCTCGCTGCAATACGTGATCAATGCCAAACCCAATGACACCATCTACGACCAACACGTCATTTTATACAAAGGCCGCGATTACATCCTCGAGGAAATGGAAGGGTTGCAATTTAGCATCAACGCCAAATCGTTTTACCAGACCAATTCACACCAGGCCTACGAACTCTACAAAATCACGCGCGAATTCGCCGGGCTTACCGGAAACGAAACCGTTTACGATTTGTACACCGGAACCGGCACCATCGCGCAATTCGTTTCTAAAAACGCCAAAAAAGTCATTGGTGTAGAAGCCGTCCCTGAAGCCATTGCCGATGCCAAAATCAATGCCGAGCGCAATAACATAACCAATTGTGAGTTCTTTGTTGGCGACATGAAAATGGTCTTTAACGACAGTTTTATCGCGCAGCACGGCCAACCCGATGTAATCATCACCGATCCGCCGCGCGACGGCATGCACAAGGACGTCATTGAGCAAATATTAAAAATTGCACCGCAAAAAATCGTCTACGTGAGCTGCAACTCTGCGACACAGGCGCGCGATTTGGCTTTGATGGACGAGAAATACAAGGTCACACGCGTGCGTCCGGTGGATATGTTCCCGCAGACGCACCATGTAGAAAATGTTGTACTTTTGGAGGCGCGAGCATAGCCGTTAGGTGTTTTTAGAAAAACA
>JAKQJQ010000324.1 GCA_029561105.1 Bacteroidota bacterium | reverse complement strand
TGTTTTTTGAAATTGGTACACCACGTTGGTGATTTTTCCGCCTACGTCAATCTTGTCGACGAGTTGGAAACTGCTTTCGCTTTGATTGGCTACATTCAGTACGTAACCTTCGCGCACTTTCTTCGCCTTGATGCCCGCATCAAGGATTTTGAGCACAAACTGCCCGTCTTTGTTTACAAACCATCTGATTGGCGAACTAAAAGACGCGCAACCCGATTTGGTCAAAGCCATTTCACCTTTGTCATTATTGGAAATAAATTTCCAAGTGCTTCCTTCAAAACATTTGGAGTCGGTAATTTCGAATGAATTGACCTTAATGTACTCTGAACCGGGATAACTCACAGACGTGATCACCCATTCTCCTTTGATCGCAACCTGTGATTTGCGATCCACTTTGGTGTTCGTGGCCGAAGTCGATTTACAGGCTGACATTAACACTGCAAAGACTACCAATGCGATTAATTTTTTCATGCTTTTGTTAGATTTTATGGTTTCTTATCTGGCAAAGATACCGCCTCAACTCTTAATTTTGTTCTAAAATTTAAGAAAATCTTATCAAGATTGTAGGTCGCGACAATTTGTCACTTTTTTGCAATTGGTACCCATTTTGAAAGGCGGCTGTCACGAATTTAACTAAAAAATCTTCAAACTATGACAACAGGAAAAATTAATGTTTCGGTAGAAAACATCTTTCCCCTTATCAAAAAGTTCTTATACAGCGATCACGAAATCTTTTTGCGTGAACTCGTTTCCAATGGGACCGACGCGACCCTCAAACTCAAACACCTTACCAGCATCGGCGAGGCCAAGACCGAATACGGTAACCCGATTATCGACGTAAAAATCGACAAAGAAGGTAAAAAACTCTACATCATTGACCAGGGAATCGGCATGACAGCCGACGAAGTGGAGAAATACATCAACCAGGTAGCATTTTCTGGTGCCGAGGAATTCCTTGACAAATACAAGGATACCGCGAAAGATTCTGGGATTATCGGGCATTTTGGCTTGGGATTCTACTCTGCTTTTATGGTAGCCGAGAAAGTAGAAATCATCACCAAATCCTACAAAGACGAACCCGCAGCCCACTGGACTTGCGACGGTAGCCCCGAATTTACTTTAGAACCGTCCGACAAAGCCACACGCGGCACCGAAATCATTTTGCACATCGCCGAAGATTCGCTCGAATTTCTTGAAGAATCTAAAATCAGTGGTTTGCTCAACAAATACAACAAGTTCATGCCCATCCCGATTAAATTCGGCACCAAATCCGAGACGCTTCCAAAGCCAGAAGACGCGCCTGAGGATTATAAGGCAGAAACCGTAGAAGTAGACAACATCATCAACAACCCCAATCCGGCCTGGACCAAAGCGCCAACAGACCTTACCGATGCCGATTACAAAAACTTCTACCACGAATTGTACCCGATGCAATTTGAGGAGCCGTTGTTTAACATCCATCTCAACGTAGATTATCCGTTCAATCTGACGGGGATTTTGTACTTCCCGAAATTGGGCTCGGACATGCAAATCCAAAAGGACAAAATCCAATTGTATCAAAACCAGGTGTATGTGACCGACAATGTAGAAGGAATCGTTCCCGAATTTTTGATGATGCTCAAAGGTGTCGTGGATTCTCCGGATATTCCGCTCAATGTGTCGCGTTCTTACCTCCAAGCCGACGGAAACGTCAAGAAAATCTCGAATTACATCACGCGCAAAGTAGCCGATAAACTCAAATCGTTGTTTACCGAAAACCGCGAAGACTTCGAGAAGAAATGGAACGACATCAAGATTGTCCTTGAGTACGGCATGCTGTCTGAAGACAAATTCTACGAAAAAGCCGGCGCGTTTACCTTATACCCAACTGTCGACGACAAGTATTTCACACTCGACGAACTCAAGGAAAACCTCAAAGATTCGCAAACCGACAAGAACGGGAAACTCGTCTTATTATACGCCGGAAATAAAGACGCACAACACGCTTACATTGAATCGGCTAAAGAAAAAGGATACGAAGTGTTGTTGTTGGATTCTCCGATTATCTCGCATTTGATCCAGAAACTGGAGTCAGACCACAGTGATTTGACTTTTGTTCGTGTCGATTCGGACCACATCGACAACCTCATCAAGAAAGACGAGGACGCGATTTCTAAATTGTCTGAGGAAGAACAAGCCAACCTCAAAACCGTACTCGAAACCATCGTACCGCAACCTACTTACTCGGTGAAACTCGAAGCGCTAGACAGCAATGCCGCGCCGTTCATTATCACCCAGCCCGAGTTCATGCGCCGTATGAAAGAAATGAGTCAGACCGGCGGCGGTGGTATGTTTGGCATGGGGAATTTCCCGGAGATGTACAATCTTGTGGTCAATACGAATTCTGAGCTGGCCACGAACATCCTTAACACGACCGATAAAACCGCGCAGGAAAGCCTGGTGAAACAAGCCTTAGATCTGGCGAAACTCTCGCAAAACCTACTCAAAGGCGAAGACCTTACTGCCTTTGTAAAGCGCAGTTTTGAGCTGATCAAATAACCTTTGGGTTAAAAATGAAAAAGCCTGTGAAGATTTCACAGGCTTTTTTTATTTTCATTTTATTGCAGAACAATCTTTTATGAAAATTTCCAGGCTTTCTGCATGCTGGTTTTTTAATTTTTTTAAGGGACAACATTGCCCCTTCCCTGAAAGTAATCTACGATTTCTCGCATAATCTTCAAAGCAGACCCGAGCGCAGCGAACTGACCGAAGGTAAAATCTGCACTAAAAGTTAATTATTAACTATCGCTTGAGCGCGAAATGCGAATTGAATTCTTTTCGGATGCCGTTTTTGTCGGTGTACAAAAGCTTGAACCAATAATCGGTTCCAGGCATTGGCGTTCCGTTATAGCTTCCGTCCCAACCCTGTCCTAGCGGAGAAATCTGTTTGAGCAGTTTGCCGTAGCGGTCAAAGATGTAAATTTCGGCCTTGTTGGCAGTGGTAAGCCCTTCTATATTCCAGAAATCGTGATAGCCATCGTTATTCGGGGTGAAGAACTTTGGATAGTTGAGCGCTGTAACCGTTAGGGTAAAGTCATTACAACCCAGGTTGTCCTTGACGTGTATGGTGTATTCGCCTCCTTCATAAATACTGAACACATTACTGGTTTGATAGGCGCCGCCATTGAGCTGGTATTCGTAGCTGCCGAGTCCGCCAACGACGGTGACTACAATCTGCTGCGCATCGGCAAAATCATTGCTCAATTGTGCCGTGGCTGTGGCCGGCAACACTCCTTTTACCTCGGCGATGATTGTGTTCGTCACACAGCCGGTAAGGGTATTGGTGGCTTCTACGGTGTAAATTCCGGGCTGGGTGGCCAGGTAGAAATCGGCGGTGTTGGCAATCGGATTACTGTCTAAGAACCACGCAAAACTATACTGGGGCGAGGATAGATTCGTATTGATTGTGGCCGAAGTCGTCGGATTACCTGCCGCATCGATACAAATAAAATAAGTCTCATTTTTAGTCACCGGATCGATTACATTAATCGTAAGCGAGTTGATGGTGGCGCATAACCCAGCGGTCGGCGTAAAGGTATAAGTTGTCGTATTCATGTTGTCTATCGCAGGTGACCAGGTTCCCGGAATACCATTCTGAGAAACAACCGGTAACGACGCAAGCGGTTGGCCCCGACAAATAAAAACGGGAATTGTCGCAGCATCAAACAATGGGATAATCGGGTCGTTTACGGTAATTCCCAATGTAGCATTCACCGCACATTGTCCCGAATTGGGTGTAAAAGTGTAAACCGTCGACACCAGGTTGTTGAGCGCGGGTGACCAGCTTCCCGTGATTCCGTTGTTAGAAATCGTTGGCAGCGGCGGTAAAGGATCGCCACCGCAAATCAATTGGTTGATTCCCGAAAAGATCGGTACAATAGCGTTGGTCACGACCACCGTAATATTCACCGGGCCCGCGCATTGTCCGACGGTTGGCGTAAAGGTATATGTGGTCGTTGCGAGGTTATTGGGTGCTGGCGACCAGGTTCCGCTGATTCCGTTAGTAGACGTCGCAGGCAGTACAATTGGCGTACCGGTACAGACGGGTGTAGCAATGTTGAACGTTGGCGTTACCAAAGGCCTTACCGTAACGGTCAAAGTAGTTGTTGCCGCGCATTGTCCCGCATTCGGGGTGAAAGTGTAAGTCGCCGTCGCCGCATTGTTGAAAGCCGGTGACCAGGTTCCTGCAATACCATTCGTTGACGTGCTTTGAAGCGGATTGGCAGCGCCTATACAAATCGGTGCGATGGCAGCAAAAGTCGGTATTGTAGCCGGATTCACCGTAACAGTCAAAGTCGTAATCGAGGCGCATTGTCCCGCATTCGGGGTAAACGTGTAAGTTGCCGTCGCCGCATTGTTGAACGCCGGTGACCAGGTTCCCACAATTCCATTCGTTGAAGTCGTCAGAAGCGGATTGGCAGCGCCCGCACAAATCGGTGCAATGGCAGCAAAAGTCGGTATTGTAGCCGGATTCACCGTAACGGTCAAAGTCGTTGTCGAGGCGCATTGTCCGGTATTCGGGGTGAAAGTGTAAGTCGCCGTCGCCGCATTGTTAAACGCCGGCGACCAGGTTCCCACAATCCCATTCGTTGAAGTCGTCAGAAGCGGATTGGCAGCGCCCGCACAAATCGGCGCAATGGCAGCGAATGTAGGTGTCGTAGCCGGATTTACCGTAACAGTCAAAGTCGTCGTCGAGGCACATTGTCCTGCATTCGGTGTAAACGTGTAAGTCGCCGTCGCGGCATTGTTGTAAGCCGGAGACCAGATTCCTGTAATACCGTTCGTTGACGTAGCCGGCAGCGGATTGGCCGCTCCTGTGCAAACCGCAATCGGATTGAACGTTGGTGTAGTCAAAGCCGTAACCGTCACGGTCAAAGTAGTTGTTGCCGCACATTGTCCCGCGTTCGGGGTAAAGGTGTAAGTCGCCGTCGCAGTGTTGTTGAAAGCCGGTGACCAGGTTCCCGTAATACCATTTGTTGAAGTCGTCTGAAGCGGATCGGCTGCGCCCGTACAAACCGTAATCGGATTGAAAGTCGGTGTAATCGAGTTGGTCACGGTAACGGTCAAAGTAGTCGTTGTTGCACATTGTCCCGCATTCGGCGTAAAGGTATAGGTGGCCGTCACCGCACTGTTGAAAGCCGGAGACCAGGTTCCCGTAATGCCATTTGTCGAAGTGGCCAGAAGCGGATCGGCTGCGCCGGTGCAAACCGTGATCGGATTGAAAGTCGGCGTAATCGAGCTGGTCACGGTAACAATCAAAGTAGTCGTTGCTGCACATTGTCCCGCATTGGGCGTAAAGGTATAGGTGGCCGTCGCCGCATTGTTGAAAGCCGGTGACCAGGTTCCGGTAATACCATTTGTCGAAGTGGCCGGTAGCGGATCGGGCGCGCCGGGACATACCGAAATCGCGTTAAAAGTAGGCGTGACCAAAGGCGTGACCGTTACGGTCAATGTGGTTGTAGAGGCACATTGTCCCGCATTGGGCGTAAACGTATATGTTGCAGTGGCAGCGTTGTTGAAAGCCGGTGACCAGGTTCCCGTAATGCTATTGGATGAAGTGGTTGGAAGCGGATCGGCTGCACCTGCACAAACCGTAATAGGATTAAAAGTCGGCGTAACCGTAGGACTAACATTCACAACTACCGTATCGGTAATGGTATTGCCGCAACTGTTGGTAACCGACAACGTCAGGGTAATACTACCCGTCGCGGTTCCCGCCAAAGTGTAATTGGTTACCAGTGCAGTGGGCGTTGAAAAGGTACCGCTTGGAGCCGTCCATCCGTTGATTGTGGCTGCTCCTACTGCGGTTCCGGTAAGCGAAATAACATCGCCCGGACACGCCGTTACCGGAGTAGTGCCCGCGTCTACAGAGAAAACCTCAACAGGTGCCACACAGCCGGGATTGGTGTAAGATGGTGTGCCAGCGGGGGTAAAATTTGCCGTCGCACCCTGATTGGGCGACAGGTTAGAACGTTCGTACGAAACCGTATCGGTACAACCGCCTCCAAAACTCATTGATAAAGTCCTGATTCCCGGTGTTGCATTGTAGTTCCCAAAATGTCCGGCCGTGACCGTGGTATTGTCCTGGAAAATAACGTAAATATTTTGGGTGATGGCGCCGAATACGTTGGCTGTCGCCGAAAAATTCTGGCTTGTAATGAGTACGACTTCGGCATTTGCAGGAATTACACCGCCGGTTGGCTCAATGAGTTGTCCGCAACCTCCCGCCAGTGCGATGTCGGCGTTGATGGCAGCCACACTGGCTGCAGTCGTGGCATTTTGCACCAATCCCTGCCAGGCTTGCGCAGGCCAGTTGACTGTTAAAGTACCAACATTGACCGGTGCCGCGCCTACCTTGAAACGCACCATCTCATTATACCCTTCGGTTCCAGGCGAAGCGATACAAGCCGCAACCAGGATACTTTCTATCTGGAAACATTGCGAAACCGCCTTGGAAGTCGGGACGACAAGCAGCAGCGCAAAAAAAAGCAACCTGATGGTAAGTTTTATTTTCATTTCAGAGATCCGATAGCAAGTTTGATGCAGGGCCAATCCTGGTCAAAACGCAGGAATCCCCAAATTATTTGGCTATTGTTGTTTGTTTACGTAAATCCAACCGGTTTTGGCACTTGCGGCGCCGTTAAACTCGATGACATAATAATAAGTCGCGTCCGGAAGTTCCTTTCCGTCATCGGCTTGACCGTACCACTCGTTTACGTAAGACTGCTTAGAATACACTTTTACTCCGTAACGGTTAAAAATACTCAGGCGTTTCACATCGAGCAAAGCCAGGTCAAAAAAGTCATTCTTGGTATCTGCATTTGGCGAAATTCCCTTCTGGATGTTACAATAGATGGTTTCAACGGTATACGATTTCGTTTTGGTACAACCTTCTACAGAAGTAACGGTGAGGGTAAATGTTTGCGGAAAAGTTGCTATTTGCGAAGCTGCGTTGACATAGGCCGAAACATCAAAAGTCGAACTGTTGCTACCTACCGTTTGCCCCAGCGCATTCTGCCATTCAAAATCAGAATCGCTTTCGTCAAAGAGGTTGTCTACAACATGGGTTTCCAATACGTAATTGGCACCCACACATTTGGCCGAGATTATAAAGTCGAAGCCGTCACTCACTGTAATGGTAAGGGTGGCGGTTGTGGCGCACTGGCCTGCATCGGGTGTGAACGTGTAGGTGGTTGTCGCCAAATTGTTCAACGCCGGAGACCAGCTACCGGTGATACCGTTGGTTGACGTAGTAGGCAAAGCCGATAAAGCCGCACCTACACAAATTGGCGCAACGGTAGTGAATGTGGGAACCGTATTGGGCTGGTTGACTACGATGGTCATGCTTGCCGTTATCGGACACACGCCTGTATTGGGTGTAAAAGTATAGGTAGTTGTTTGTGTATTGTTGAGCGCTGGTGACCAATTTCCTGTAATGCCGTTGTTCGAGGTAGTAGGTAGTGCAGCCAAGGCATCTCCGCTACAAATCGGGGCAACCTGTGTAAAAGTCGGTGTGGTCCCAACGTTTACCACGACGGTCAATGTCGTTGGTATGGCACATTGTCCGGCGTTTGGGGTAAAGGTATAGGTCGTTGTGGCAGTATTGTCGAAAGCCGGTGACCAGGTACCTGTGATATTGTTGGCAGAAGTCGCGGGCAGCGGATTGCCTGCAGCGCCAGCACAAATCGGTGCAATCGCGCCAAATGTAGGCAATGTATTGGCCGGGTTGACCACGATGGTCAAGGTTGTGGTTGTGGCACATTGTCCCGTAGTGGGTGTAAATGTGTAAGTGGTCGTAGCGAGGTTATTGAGTGCTGGCGACCAGGTTCCTGTAATTCCGTTGGTTGATGTCAACGGCAACGGATTGAGGACTGTTCCTGCGCAAATTGCAGCCACGACAGCAAATGTTGGTGTCACCGAAGGGTTGACCGTAATGGTCAAAGTGGTCGATACGGCGCACTGGCCGGTATTGGGTGTAAAAGTATAGGTTGTGGTTGCCTGATTGTTGATTGCCGGAGACCAACTTCCTGTAATCCCATTGGTAGCGGTTGTTGGCAACGGAGCAATGGTGGCACCGGCGCAAACCGGTGTCAAAACGTTAAAGGTCGGAACCGTATTGCCGGGATTCACCGTGATCGTAAGCGTCGTTGAAGCGGCACATTGGCCCGCATTTGGGGTAAAAGTGTAGGTTGTCGTCGCTTGGTTGTTGAGCGCTGGCGACCAGCTTCCAGTAATAGTATTGGTGGATGTTGTAGGCAACGCGTTCAAAGTCGCGCCGGTACATATCGCTGCAACAGGATTAAAAGTAGGAACCGTGGGTTGATTCACCGTAATGGTCAGCGTAGTGGAAACGGCACATTGCCCGGCATTTGGCGTGAACGTGTAGGTCGTAGTTGCCGTATTGTTGATGGCTGGTGACCAGGTTCCCGTGATGCTATTATTAGAAGTCGTAGGCAAGGGATTAATTGCCGAACCCACACAAATCGGTGCCACCGCATTAAATGTAGGTGTCAGCGATTGGTTGACATTGATGGTCACAATGTCGGTAATAGTGGCGTTACAGGTATTGGTCGCGGTCAGCGTCAATACAATCGTTCCCGAAGCATTGGCCGGTAAGGTGTAAGTGGTATTTAAAGATCCGGCCGCCGAAAAGCTACCAGAAAGCGCGGTCCATAAAACCGAGGTTTGCCCAACTGCCGTGCCGGTAAGTGAAATTGTAGATCCAGGACAGGCATTTACCGTGGCAATACCGGCATCCACCGTAAAAATATCTACTGGAGCGACACAGCCGGTATTGACATAAGTTGCTACTCCGGCATCGGTGAAATTGACGGTTGAACCGTTCTGCAATGCTGCCGATCCGCCTTGCGTACCATTGGTGTTGACAAGCAGGGAACGTTCGTAGGAAACGGTATCGCTACAAGCACCGAAGTTCATTGTAAGGGTTCGGATTCCCGGATTGGCGTTGTAATTTGCGAAATGACCGGTCGTAGTAGTCGGATTGTCCTGGAACAGGATGTAGATGTTTTGTGTTAAGGCGCCAAAAACGTTAGCGGTAACGCCGAAATTAAAACTAGTGACCAGAATCACCTTGGCATTCGCCGGAAGCACACCGCCGGTAGGCTCGAGGATATTCCCGCAACCGCCCGCCGCATCAACCTGTGCGTTAAGAACCGCCACTTTTGCTGCTGTGGCTGCGTTTTGTACCAAACCTTCCCAGTTGTTGTTGGGCCAGGTTACCGATAAATTGGATACGTTGAGTGGCGCGTTACCCACTTTGAAACGAACCATTTCATTGAGGCCTTCGTCTGCGCCGGTGTCACACGCATCTACCAGGATGCTTTCAATCTGAAAGCACTGCGAATAGGCCGTGTGCGACGAAAAAACAAATAAAAAAGCAATCAGTAAGAAGCGTAAACGTAAAGCTGGAACCATAGATACAAATTTTTTAAAGCGGGTGCTAATTTACTACATTTTTGTTTGTTAGCTATTGTTATTTTTTTATTTAACTGTTAATGAATTGGTGCTAAACGCCACCGTATTTTGTATAAGTGCAAAAACCCAAGCGAAACTATTGCTGACCTTCAATAGCGGTAAGCAGGTTTGTATCAATTGGTGGGGTTTGTATTGGTTTTTTGGTTACATTCGTAATCAAATCGTACCATATGCAGTTACCGTGGCATCTTTATGTAATGGCTGTAATGTATATTCTTGCAGGAATCAACCATTTCCGTAGGCCGCGATTGTACCTCAAGATTATCCCTCCTTATTTCCCGAAACCTAAATTGCTTAACGCCCTGAGCGGATTTGCAGAAATCGCCCTTGGAGTTTTACTCTGCATTCCCGCAACGTCGCCCTACGCGGCCCTGGGCCTGATTGCGCTGCTCATTTGTATCTTCCCTGCCAATTTGTTCATGTATCAAAATGAGACAGCCCGACTCGGTTTTTCAAAATGGCTTTTACTGCTTCGGTTGCCGTTGCAGGTCGTACTGATTGCCTGGGCTTACGCCTATACGCCACTAATTATATAACCTCACCAATATTAACCAAAACCAAACATTATGAAAAAACTGATTGCAGAATTTATCGGAACCGCCTGGCTCGTTTTGGGCGGCTGCGGGAGCGCGGTCCTTGCGGCCAATTTCTCGTCTGAACCATTTATTGGCATTGGGCTCGTGGGCGTGTCGCTTGCCTTTGGACTAACCGTACTCACCATTGCGTATGCTTTGGGACGCATTTCTGGCGCGCACCTCAACCCAGCTGTGACCATCGGGCTCTGGGCCGGCGGACGTGTCGAGGCTTCAACCGTATTACCGTATGTCGCCTCGCAATTCCTGGGCGGGATTGCAGGCGCGGGCATCTTATATGTAATCGCTACCGGAAACGGCAGTGCTGTTGGGGATTTTGCTGCAAACGGATTTGGCGAACATTCTCCAGGCGGTTATGACATGCTCTCGGCATTTGTATGCGAGTTCGTAATGACTTTTATGTTCATCATCATCATCTTCGGCGTGACCGAAAAAGACCGCGCGAGAGAAGCCTTTGCCGGAATTGCCATCGGATTGGCGTTGGCCTTGATCCATTTGATCAGCATTCCGGTAACCAACACTTCTGTGAATCCGGCACGAAGCTTAAGCCAGGCCGTTTTTGTACAAGGCTGGGCATTGGAGCAGGTTTGGCTGTTCATCGCCGCACCGATTTTGGGCGCGATTGCGGGCGGTATCGTTTATAAGAACGCGTTGCGCAAAACTGAGTTTACGGCTGAAGATCGCAATGAGTAATCCTCAAGTCAAAAGTCGGAAGTTGAAAGTTGAAAGTTGAAAGTCGGAAGTCGGAAGTTAAACGGTCAGCACATCGTCAATCCTGGCCTTTTCTCTTTCGACTTTTCTCTTTCGACATATTGACTTTTCTCTTTCGACTTTTCTCTTTCGACATATTGACTTTTCTCTCCCGACTAAGTTCCCTATTTTT
>JAKQJQ010000323.1 GCA_029561105.1 Bacteroidota bacterium | reverse complement strand
TGAAAAGCAATTGTTATTGGCCCAAAAGTACCGCAAACCTGTCGTAATCCATTGCGTGGCGGCGTTTCAGGAAACCATTGTACTCAAAAGGCAACTCGGCATTTCGGTTCCCATGATCATCCACGGATTCTCCAAAAGTGAGGAATTGGCACAACAACTGCTCGACAATGGTTTTTACCTTTCGTTTGGGAAATACCTTTTGCGCAATCCCGAACTCGAGGATGTTTTCAAAACCATCCCAAGCGACCGGTTTTTCCTTGAAACCGACACGATGGAAGAAGGTATCCGCGAAGTCTACCAACGCGCCGCGAAATACAAAAACATCGATTTGGAAACACTCAAGCAAATCATCAACACGAATTTTAAAACAGTATTCAAAACGCCAGCCGTCTAAAGCGCAGCGCTTCTAAAAATCTAAAATATGGCAGCATGGACAGAAAGAGCCGAATTGCTCTTTAAACCCGAAGGACTCGAAAAATTAAAAAATGCCAATGTGCTTATTGTAGGCGTAGGAGGCGTGGGCTCGTTCGCAGCCGAATTCATCGCACGTGCCGGTGTAGGCAAAATCACCATAGTGGATGGGGATGTCGTGGACATTACCAACATCAACCGCCAATTGCCGGCCTTGCATTCTACGGTCGGGCAACCCAAGATCGACGTGGTGGGCGAGCGCCTCATGGACATCAACCCCGAATTGCAGCTCACTAAAATTCGCGAATTCCTGTCACCCGAACGCGCGTTTGAAATCGTGACGAATGATTTTGATTGCGTCATGGATTGCATCGACAGCGTCACGCCCAAACTCAACCTGATCATCGCGGCCAAACGCAAAAAAGTCAAGATCATCAGCAGTATGGGCGCAGGAGGGAAGATGGAAGCCTCGAAAGTAAAAGTCGCCGACATCAGCAATACCCAGAATTGTTTCCTCGCCAAAACCATCAAGAAGAGGCTCAAAGCCGAAAAAATTGACAAAGGCGTGAAAGTGGTCTTCTCCTCAGAAATCCAGGATGAAAGCAGCCTCAAAACAACCGATGGAAAGAATTTCAAGAAGTCGTTTTACGGTACCAACAGTTATATGCCGGGGCTTTTTGGGTTGTATGCGGCCGAGTATGTAATCCGTTACATTTTGAAGAAAGGTACTGAGGAAAATAGGGGCTAAGATCCTAAGGTTTTTAGCCTCAGTCCCTTTTTACCTTAACACCTTAACGAGTACCTATGATAAAAACAGTAATCTTCGACATGGACGGCGTTATCGTCGATACAGAACCCGTGCACCACTACGCGTTCAACCTGCATTTCAGGAATTTAAATATTGATGTCTCGCCAGAGATGTACCATTCCTTCACAGGAAATTCCACCCGAAATATATACGAGCGGCTCAAGGAAACCTATAAGCTAGAACACGACTTGCAGCATTTGGTAGCAACCAAGCGCGACTTGTTCAACGAAGCTTTCGATCAAAAGGAAGATTTGTACCTGCTTGAAGGCGTACTAGACTTGATAAAGGATTTGCATCGCAACGGCATGCAACTCGTGCTCGCGTCGTCATCGGCACATGTGACGATTGAGAAGATTTTCAAGCGTTTTGATCTGCACCGATATTTCAGCCATATTGTTTCGGGCGAGGATTTTCCTAAATCTAAACCGCATCCGGCGATTTTCCTCAAAGCCGCTGAACTGGCCAACACGCCGGTTGACAATTGTATCGTCATCGAGGACAGCACCAACGGGA
>JAKQJQ010000313.1 GCA_029561105.1 Bacteroidota bacterium | reverse complement strand
GCCTCCTGCGGAATCTCCACATTCCCCACTTGGCGCATGCGTTTCTTCCCTTTCTTCTGTTTTTCCAAAAGTTTACGCTTACGCGAGATATCACCACCATAACATTTGGCCGTAACGTCCTTACGCAAAGCCTTGACGGTTTCTCGTGCGATAATCTTGGCACCAATCGCTGCCTGGATCGGGATATCGAACTGTTGTCTTGGGATCAGTTCCTTGAGTTTTTCGGTCATTTTCTTCCCGATATTGTAGGCATTGTCGGCATGGATCAAGGCCGATAGCGCGTCCACCCCGTTGCCGTTCAACAACACATCTACCTTTACCAGGTTCGAGGCGCGCATCCCGATCGGGTGGTAGTCAAAAGACGCGTAACCTTTAGAAACGGTCTTGAGTCGGTCGTAGAAATCAAAGACGATTTCGGCCAGCGGCATGTCAAAATTAAGCTCCACGCGCTCGGTGGTCAAATAGGTTTGGTTGGTAATCAAACCGCGTTTTTCGATACACAAACTCATTACATTCCCCACGAAATCAGACTTGGTGATGATGGTAGCTTTGATGTAAGGTTCTTCTACGCGATCCATTCTCGACGGATCTGGCAGGTCCGACGGGTTGTTCACCACAATTGCCTTTTCGGGATCTTTTTTGGTATAGGCAAGGTAAGAAACGTTGGGAACCGTAGTGATTACGGTCATGTCGAATTCGCGCTCGAGGCGTTCCTGGATAATCTCCATGTGCAACATGCCCAAAAATCCGCATCTGAATCCAAAACCCAACGCTGCCGAACTCTCGGCCTGGAACACCAGCGAGGCATCGTTGAGCTGTAACTTTTCCATTGAATTCCTGAGTTCTTCGTAATCTTCGGTATCAACGGGATAAATCCCGGCAAATACCATCGGCTTCACGTCCTCAAATCCAGAGATTCCTTCTTGCGTGGGCACTTTGGCATCGGTAATGGTATCGCCCACTTTCACTTCCTTGGCTTCCTTGATACCCGAAATCAAATAACCTACGTCGCCTGCAGAAATTGTTTGTTTGGGGACCTGGTTCAATTTTAAAGTACCAATCTCGTCGGCAAAATATTCGTTTCCGGTGGCCATGAACTTGATCTTCTGGCCTTTCTTGATCTCGCCGTTCTTCACCCTAAAGATGACCTCAATGCCGCGGAACGGATTGTAAACCGAGTCAAAGATAAGCGCTTGCAATGGCTCAGAAGGATCGCCTTTGGGCGCAGGGATTTTTTCAATAATCGCCGCCAATATATTCTCCACACCAAAACCGGTCTTGCCCGAGGCGTGGATGATGTCCTCTAATTTACAACCAAGCAAGTCAATGATGTCATCGCTTACTTCTTCGGGATTCGCACTCGGCAAATCCACTTTGTTCAAAACGGGAATGATTTCCAAATCGTTCTCCAAAGCTAGGTACAGATTCGAAATCGTCTGTGCCTGGATGCTTTGTGCGGCATCTACAATAAGTAGCGCGCCTTCGCAAGCCGCTATTGATCGCGAAACCTCGTAAGAGAAATCTACGTGTCCGGGCGTATCGATGAGGTTCAGGATGTAATCCTCGCCTTTGTATTTGTATTCCATCTGTATCGCATGGCTCTTGATGGTAATGCCGCGCTCGCGCTCCAGATCCATATTGTCGAGCAATTGCGCCTTTTCCTCACGCGCGCTCACGGTTTGTGTGGCGCTGAGCAAACGGTCGGCCAGGGTTGATTTCCCGTGGTCAATGTGTGCGATGATGCAAAAATTCCTGATGTGTTTCATATAGCATAAATGTCGAAAGTCGAAAGTCGAACAGTTACGGTCTTTAGACTTTCCCCTTTCGACTTTTTACTATTTCGGCAAATATAGGTCAAAGTCTATCAGGTTCAAAGCAGTTGGTAATAAAACGGCGCTTTGTGCATAATTTGTGCCTGCCACTCAAAAGAAATCAAAAAATTTTGTTTCTTGCGCCCATTAACAGAAACATTTAAAAAACAACAACATGAAAAAAATACTAGTAGCCGTAGCGCTGTTCGTTACCACCCTTACCATGGCGCAGGACATGGATCTTGTCAAAGGCGGAGACCTCAGTTTCCTTAAAGGCGTCAAGGAAGTCAATGTAGAATTCGATTACAGCAAGCTTACCTTGATGAAAGAGAAAAAATCAGAAGCGACTTACATCCAGGAAAGGGCAGAAGACCTCAATAAAAAATCAAGAGGCAACGGCGACAACTGGAAAAAGAAATGGGAAGGCGCCAAAGATGGTATCTGGCAGCCAAAATTCATAGAATTGGTCAACGTCGTAATGAACAAAGACGACAAAGATATTATGTTCCAGGAAGGCCTGGCTTCTGCCAAGTACACGCTCATCGCAGAAGTAGCATGGATTTTCCCGGGTTGGGACGCCTCTGTGATGAAGCAACCTGCCAAGGTATCCATGAATCTCAAATTCGTTGAAACGGCAAATAAGTCTAAAGTATTGGCAGAAATTACGAGTGAAGAAGCACCGGGCGACCAATGGGGAAGCCAGTTCAGCAACGAATCGAGAATTGGTGAAGGCTTTGCCAAAACAGGGAAATCATTGGCGAAATTCCTGCTCAAGAAAGTGCTTAAATAACATTTTTTAAAATATTTTATAGCCCGGTAGATTCCGGGCTTTTTTTATATATGTTTGTAAACCAACAACCAAATTACGCCACAGACATGAAAAAGACCAGAGTGCTTTTCTCAATCCTATTGCTCGCATTTTTCAACTCGGCATTAGCCCAATTCGTCATCAAAGCCGATGGCGGCACCACCAATGTAGAAGGAACAGATTACTTCAAAATCATCAAAAAGGACAAAACCTAAAACCCTTTTATAAAACCAAAAAAAACATCATGAAAAGATTGCTATGCATCCTTGCCTTGTTCACAGGTATTTGTGCTTTTGCACAAAAAACGCTTTCAAAAGATTATGAATACAAAGTAAGTGCGCCTTATGACGAGGTTGACGCCAACGATAATTATTATTTGTCGGGCGACGGAAAACTGATTTCGGTGAAAATCCATAAAAGGGACATTTACGTTCAAAAATACAACACCGACAAACCCGGTCTGGCCAGCGAGAAAAAATACGAAGATGCCTATCCCAAGAATGCGGTGGTCGAGCGTATCCTTTTCATCAATGGCAAAGCAGTTTTGTTTTATACCCAATGGGATGGCTCTAACAAAAAGGAGCAATTGTACATTCAGGAAATCAATATGGACAAAGGCGAATTCGAAGGCCCTGCGAAACTGTTGCTTAAAATAGATGGGAAGGTTACCGGAGAAGGATAGGGACGGGTCATGGATTTCAACCTTGTCGATAAATTCATCGTGTATCGTTCTTTTGACCATAAAAGCTTCCTGGTCAAATATCGCAGGATTCCCGAGAAGAAAGACGATAAAAAGAGTTTCGATAAAATCGGATTGGTGGCATTTGACGGCAATATGAACCAATTGTCCAGCCGCGAAATCACCATGCCGTACACCGAAAGACGGATGGACAACCTCGATTACCAACTAGACAATCAGGGCAATCTCTTTATGTTAACCAAAGTGTACCACGATGACAGTAACGACGATAAAAAGAGAAGAAAAGACGAAGAAGCCAATTACCACATCGAATTGTTCACGCTGCAATCGGGGTCAGACAAAATGATCACCACCAAGATTGAAAACAAAGACAAGTTTATCAACAAGCTTTGGATTTTCGATTCTCCCAAAGGCGATCTCATTGCGGGCGGCTATTTCAGCAACGGTAAAGGCAAAGATTTTGAAGTCAACTGCGACGGAGTGATTACTTTTAAGATGAAAGCAAACGGTACTGTTTATGACCAGTTCACCTACGACATCCCTGTCGAGCTCATCAATGAATACGAGAGCAACAAGACCAAACGCAAAAACGAGCGTAAAGAAGAAAAAGGCGAAGGTGCGAAATTCACCAACCTCAAGCTCAAAGACCTTGAAGTGGGTGACGATGGTAGCATCGTCCTGGTGGGAGAGCAGCAATACATTGTTGTTAGGAATAATCCAGGTATGAACGGCTCATCGGGCAGCACCACCGTGACCTATTATTACAATGATATATTGGTCACCAAAATATTACCCGATGGCAAGTTGTCTTGGATGAAGAAGATACCCAAGGCGCAATCCGGGCATAAGGGACAAGGCGGTATGTCTTATAAATATTTGAATACTCAGGACAGCCATTTTCTGGTGTTTCTCGACAACGTCAAAAACATCAATCTACCGGTAGACAAGACTCCGGCGCATCACAGTGACGGACAAGGCGGATACCTTACGGCTGTAAAAATTGCCGATGCAGACGGAACCTTTACCAAGGGTTCGATACTCAATTCACGCGATGCCGGCGATTTCAATCTGGAAAGAATGAAAATGGACAGCGTGGTTAAACTCAACAACAACACGTTCTTGGTTGAGAGTTATAAGAAAAGAGGCGAAGACGTCTTGCTTAAAGTAACGTTGAAATAAAAACTCGCAAACGGGCTTTCTTTTTACCATGAAAAAAACCATTTGGCTTTTGCTGATTTTTACGGCGTCCTTATCGGCGCAACGCTATAAAATTATTTCCGGAAAACTCGACAACCTTAAAGGCATCACCGAGTACCATGTAACTTTAGATAAAGCCGGGATGGTCGTGCACGGTTTCGATTCGGAGATTGCGTTTGTTAACGCAAAGGTCGAAAAGCGCAAGCAACACAAAGACACCTTGCAAGCCATCAATTTCGAAAAGAATTGGTACGCGGCGCATGATGCCAAATGGAAACCGGGTTTCATCAGCTCATTTAACAGCAGGTTTAAAAAAAGTGAAATCCAGATCGTTGAAAATCCCGCAATCCGGTACACAATGAGCGTACAAACCACTTGGATTTATCCGGGTTACGACGTCTTCATCGCAAAGGAACCCGCAAAGGTCAGTGCCGTCATTACTGTTTATGAAACGGCCAATCCTGCAAATACTTTGGTTAAGGTCGAATTTCCGCATGCCGAAGGACTTGAAAACGCATACGATTTTGAAGTCGACAACAGGATTACGGCGGCCTACGAAAAACTCGCCAAAAACATTGCCATCCAGCTCAAAAGATTCCTATAAAAAAACCCCGACTTAAAATCGGGGTTTTCATTTTCATGCCTATTGCTCACTCTCCATATGGATGACGTGTGCCATATTCTTGATCAGGTTGTCATGTTTCTTGACAAATGGGTTGGTTTCATCCCAAACATATCCGGCCAATACCGCACAGATTTTGCGTTTTACGTCAGGGTTTTCGGGCCGGTGGAAAAACAAGGTCTGCAGGTTTCCGGTGTACCATTCCTTGACATAGGTTGTGAAAACGCCGATGCCGCGTTTCATATATCCGGTAAATTCTTCTTCCCAATCTACAGCAATACCTTGTTGTTCCTTAAGGTACAATTTGGCAGCCAGCATACCCGATTCGGTGGCAAACGCCACACCTGAGGAGAATACCGGGTCGAGGAATTCAGAACTGTTACCGGTAAGCGCAAAGCCATCGCCGTACATTTTTTTAACAGAACGCGAGTAGTTCTCGAGCTTTACGGGCTCGAACAAGAAATCCACCCCGCCAAAACGCTTCACATAGTAATCAGACAATTGGATGGCATTGTTGAGTGCTTCTCGGTTGTCTTTGTTTTCTGAGAGTGAATTGATAAAGTGTGTTGGTCCCACAACGCCCACACTGGTGTTTCCGTTAGAGAACGGGATTACCCAAAGCCAGACTTCAGTTTCAAGGATGTCAAATGAAATGAGCGTGCCTTCTTCGCCTTCGGGACGGTTGATGTCTTTAACGTGGGTGAATATAGACGAATGCGGATCGAGTTTAGAAGGTGTATCCAAATCGAGCAAACGCGGCAAAACGCGTCCGTAACCGCTCGAGTCGATAATCATCTTGGCGTGAATCTGTTTCATGTTTCCGTCTTTATCCTTGACGGTCGTGATTGAATTCTTGCCTTCGAATTCCACGGCTAAAACTTCCGACTCAAACTCCAGATCAATCCCTTTTTTAAGGATTTCCTGAGCCATGACATTGTCAAAATCTGCCCTTGGTATCTGCCAGGTCCAATCCCAGCCTTCACCATACTTATCGCTGAAATCAAAGAGGCAGATTTCCTCGCCGCGAATGAAACGCGCGCCGAGTTTTTTCTCAAAACCCATCGCATCGAGCGCAGGAAAAAGTCCTGCTTCTGCAAAATGATCCATCACACGCGGTATCAGGCTTTCGCCTACCACCAATCTCGGAAATTTGGTCTTCTCAACCACTTTCACCTTCACATTGTTATTATGAAGATGTCCCGCCGAAACACAGCCAGAAGGACCAGCTCCAATCACCAAAACATCAACAAACTCGGTTAACATAATTTCTTAGTATTTATAGATTAAAATATTACATTTGCACTCCAAATTAACTACAATTATTTTAATAAAACTAATTTAGTAGCACTAATCCAAAAAAGTTGCATGAAAACGATAAATGAATACCTGAGTTTAGCCGAATTTGAAGCCGTAATCTTTGAAAATCAAAAGATAGAAATCAGCGATGCGGTCCTGAGAAGGGTAAAAAGAAGCTTTAATTTCCTAAATGAATTCTCACGCAATAAAGTCATTTACGGTGTCAACACAGGTTTTGGTCCTATGGCGCAATACCGCATCAAGGACGAGGACCGTTTGCAACTGCAATACAACCTGATCCGCAGCCATTCTTCGGGTACAGGAAAACCCATTGAACCACAAGCGGTCAAGGCAGCAATCCTTGCGCGCCTCAACACGCTTTCGTTGGGCTATTCGGGTGTGCATCCGTCACTGATTCATTTGATGAAAGAACTCATCAACCGCGACATTACCCCACTCATTTTTGAACATGGCGGTGTGGGCGCTTCGGGCGATTTGGTGCAGTTGGCGCATTTGGCCCTGGTACTCATCGGCGAAGGCGAAGTATTTTACAAAGGCGAACGCAAATCCACCAAGGAAGTTTTTGAAATAGAAGGACTATCGCCAATCAATGTTGAGATCCGCGAAGGATTGGCGCTCATGAACGGCACCTCGGTCATGACCGGAATCGGCGTAGTCAACGTACACAAAGCCGGCAAGCTTGTAGACTGGTCACTCCAATTGTCTTGTGCCATCAATGAAATCGTTAGGGCTTACGACGACCATATGTCGGCCGAGCTCAACCACACCAAACTCCACAAAGGCCAACGCGAAGTGGCCCAAAGAATGCGCGCGCACATCGCCGACAGCAAACTCATCCGCAAGCGCGAAGACCATTTGTATTCGGGCGAAAACACCGAAGACATTTTCAAGGAAAAAGTACAGGAATATTATTCGTTGCGTTGCGTGCCTCAGATTGTAGGCCCGATCCTCGAAACCATCCAGAATACCGCCTCGATTCTTGAGGACGAGTTCAATTCGGCCAACGACAACCCCATTATCGATGTAGCCAACAGGCACGTCTACCATGGCGGTAATTTCCACGGTGATTACATTGCCCTGGAAATGGACAAACTCAAGATTGCCGTGACCAAACTCACAATGCTCGCCGAGCGCCAACTCAATTATTTACTCAACTCAAAGATCAACGAGATCCTTCCTCCGTTTGTGAATTTGGGTACTTTGGGTTTTAACTTTGGGATGCAGGGCGTGCAATTCACCGCTACTTCTACCACAGCCGAAAGCCAGATGCTCTCCAACCCGATGTACATCCACAGCATACCCAACAATAATGACAATCAGGATATTGTGAGCATGGGTACCAACGCGGCTGTGATTGCTTCAAAGGTCATCGAGAATGCATTCGAGGTTCTAGCTATAGAGCTTATCACAATTGTCCAGGCCATAGACCATCTCGGGCAACAACGAGAAGTATCTACGGTCACTAAAAAGCTTTACGACGAAATCCGCGCGATTGTACCGGTTTTCAAGGAAGACCAAGTGATGTATCCTTATGTACAAAAAGTCAAGGATTACCTGATTCACAAATAATTGTTACATTAGCATTTGTCTAAAATAAATCTGTATATCATGAGAAAAATGATCTTCTTATTATTGGTAGCGGCACAACTCGTAAGTGCCCAGGAACTGGCTTTGGTACGCAAGGACGAAAGATTCGGTTACATCAACAAGACCGGCGATTTCGCTATCCAGCCCAAGTACAAGGTAGCCAAGAATTTTTCTGACGGGCTCGCCGCATTTGAAGACAACGGCAAATGGGGATACATCAATATGAAAGGCGATGTGGTGATTCCCGCAACTTTCGACGAAGCGAAATATTTTGACAGCGGCATCAGCGTCGTAGCCAAAGATAAAAAGTGGTTCTATATCAATAAAAAGGGCGAAACCGTTACGCCTCCGCCAACCGATAAAGTGTATGACTTTGAGAACGGCCTGGCCTGGATCAAACGCGATGGCAAAGTGGGTATCATCAATTCAAAAATGGACGTTGTGATTGAGCCAAAATACGAAGCGATTAAATCTTTCGAAGGCGGTTTCGCCAGGGTGAAGAATACCGATCGTTGGGGCATTATCGATAAAACAGGAAAAGTAATTGTAGATGTGATCTACGACGATATCGGCGATTATTACCAAGGTGTTGCCTGGGCGAAAAGCGGCGGCAGTTTTGGTTTGGTCAACGGATCCAAGTTCACGGCTATAGACGGAGTTACCAAGATATGGGATTTCTCTAACGGTATGGCCTATGCCAAGAAAGGTGAAAAAATAGGTTTCATCGACACCAAAGGCAATTGGGTAATCGAGCCCAAATTTGACAAGGCCAAAGCCTTCAACAAGGGACTCGCGCCGGTTTTCGTGGGTAAAAAATGGGGCTATATCAATGACAAAGGCGCCATTGTGATTGAGCCTAAATACGACGATGCCGAAGTTTTCAGCAATGACGCCCTGGCTCCGGTAAAAGATGACAAAAATTGGGGATTCATCAATGACAGTGGTAAAATGGTCATCCCGGCGCAGTACCAGATTTCTGCCGGAGGATTGCTGTCAATCTTCAAAAGCGATGAAAAAGGCTTCGTGAACGGAATCGCCCGCGTGAAAAATGAAAAGAAATGGGGTTTTATCAAAACAGACGGCGCGGTTTTAGGTGGCCAATGGTTTGAGAACGCCGAATTGTTCCGTAAATAAGACAATATGAAATGTGCTTTAGTAACTGGCGGTTCCAGAGGAATCGGTAGCGCCATATGCCGCAAGCTGGCAGCCGAATCCGATTACCACATCCTGATCAACTACCAGTCCAATGCGGCTGCAGCCGAGCAGACCCTGGCCGAAGTGAAAAGCTACGGTCGTACCGGTGAAATCATCCAATTCGACGTAGCCGACGCCGCCCAGGTCACCGAAACCCTAACGGCCTGGCAGGAAGCCAATCCCGAAGCAGTTGTAGAAGTAATCGTCAACAATGCAGGCATTACCAAAGACGGTCTGTTCATGTGGATGTCTGCCCAAGATTGGAGCAGTGTCATCAACACCAGCCTCAACGGATTCTTCAATGTGACCAATTTTTTTATCCAGAAAATGCTGCGCAACAAATACGGCCGCATCGTAAACATGGTTTCTGTTTCGGGCGTCAAAGGAACGGCAGGACAAACCAATTATTCGGCCGCAAAAGGTGCTGTGGTTGCCGCTACAAAAGCATTGGCGCAGGAAGTGGCCAAACGAAATATCACCGTGAATGCGGTAGCTCCGGGATTTATCCGCACAGACATGACGGGCGATTTGGATGAGAAAGAACTCATCAGGCTCATTCCCGTGAATCGTTTTGGCGAAGCCGAAGAAGTTGCCGATTTGGTGAGCTTTCTCACCTCGCGTAAAGCCAGTTACATAACCGGCGAAGTGATTAATATCAACGGAGGAATATATTCCTAAACAATATAGAATGGACAGAAGAGTCGTCATTACGGGTATGGGAATTTACTCCTGCATCGGAACTTCGCTCGATGAAGTAAAAGAATCACTATACCAGGGAAAATCAGGGATTCAATACGACGCCGAGCGTAAGGAATTCGGGTTCCGATCGGCCTTGACCGGTATGGTCCCTAAGCCAGAGCTCAAAGATTTGCTTTCCCGCAGGCAGCGCATCAGCATTGGAGACGAAACCGAGTATGCTTATATGGCCACAATCGACGCGCTCAAAGCAGCCGGCATCGACGACACGTTTCTGGATGCGAACGAAATCGGGATTATGTACGGCAATGATAGTGTTTCTAAAGGCATCATTGAAGCCACAGACATCATCCGCGAGAAGAAAGATACCGCGCTGATTGGTTCGGGCGCTATTTTCAAGTCAATGAACTCCACGGTGACCATGAACCTTTCTACCATCTTTAGGTTGAAAGGCGTGAACCTTACGGTTAGTGCCGCGTGCGCTAGCGGTTCGCATTCCCTCGGATTGGCGTATTTGCTCATCAAAAGTGGGCTGCAGGATATGGTCATTTGCGGCGGCGCACAAGAAATCAACAAATATGCGATGAGCAGCTTTGACGGTTTGGGTGTGTTTTCTCCGCGCGAAGGAGATCCCGCAAAAGCATCCCGTCCATTCGATTCGCAACGCGACGGGCTCGTGCCCAGTGGAGGTGCCGCTACGCTGATTGTAGAGAGCTATGAATCGGCGGTAAAGCGCGGTGCCAAAATCATTGCAGAGATTGCCGGTTACGGATTCTCGTCAAATGGCGGGCATATTTCTACCCCAAATGTAGACGGCCCGGCTTTGGCCATGCAGCGCGCACTCGACGCATCAGGATTAAAGCCTGAGCAAATTGAGTACATCAATGCGCATGCAACGTCGACTCCGGTGGGCGATGCCAATGAAGCCAATGCGATACACAAGGTGTTTGGCGACAGTAATCCGTATGTGAGTTCTACCAAATCAATGACCGGGCATGAGTGTTGGATGGCTGGTGCGAGCGAAGTGATTTACTCGATTTTAATGATGCAACACGATTTCATCGCACCCAATATCAACCTTGAAACACCCGACGAAGACTCGAAAAAATTAAATCTTGTTAAAACAACGTTAAATAAAAAATTTGACATATTTTTGTCGAATTCTTTTGGCTTTGGCGGTACAAATTCTGCCCTGATTGTCAAAAAGTTTAAGGATTAAAGATGAACAAAGAAGAGATTATTGCAAAGATAAAGGTGTTTTTGGCAGACGAGTTTGAAGTAGACCAGGACGATATCCAGCCAGATGCCATTTTAAAAGATACTTTAGGATTAGACAGTTTAGACTACGTAGATTTGGTCGTTTCTGTCGAATCAAATTTTGGCGTGAAACTCGTCGAGGCAGATTTTGTCGGAATCGCTTCTTTCCAGAGTTTCTACGATCTGATTGACAACAAGATAAAAGCAAAGGGCTAAATGAGCCAATGGGACGGAAAATCCAAAGGAACTGTTCTCGGATACAAAATTTTTGTTTTCTTCATCAATAAAATAGGTATCCGGTCGGCTTATTTTGTATTGTATTTCGTTGCTTCATATTATTTTCTTTTCCTCAAAGAAAGCAACCGGGCGATTTATTATTATTTTCATAAAAGGCTCGGCTATTCTGCTTTAAAATCCCGCTTGAACGTATTTAAGAGTTACTACACCTTTGGGCAAACCATCATAGACAAAGTATCTATTACGGCTGGGATGCGCAATAAGTTTACCTATGAGTTTGACGGTATTGAGCTGCTCAAGGACCTCCTAGACAAGAAACAAGGCGGTGTACTGATCAGTGCCCACATTGGGAATTTTGAAATTGCAGAGTATTTTTTTGGAGAGATTGACCTGGATTTTCAAATCAATCTGGTCACCACAGACCTCGAACACTCGGCCATTAAGGATTATCTGGAAAGCCTTTCAAAAGGATCTACGATTAAATTCATCATCATCAAGGAAGATCTTTCGCATATTTTTGAAATCAATGCAGCACTGGCGCGCAACGAGTTGGTTTGTTTTACCGGTGACCGTTATTTTGAAGGGGTCAAATCACTTAAAGGTGAGTTGCTCGGCGCCGAGGCCGATTTCCCTGCAGGCCCATTCCTGATCGCTTCAAGGCTCAAAGTCCCTGTGGTTTTTGTTTACGTGATGAAAGAACCAAAGTTGCATTACCACCTATATGCAAGAGAAGCGCAAGTCAAACATCGCGATGAGCGAGCGCTGCTCAAGGCCTATATTGAAAGCGTCGAGTCTATGGTACAAAAATACCCTTTGCAATGGTTCAACTACTTTGACTTCTGGAGCCATTTCAAAGACCAACACAAATAATTTAACGACTGTTTAATAAGGGCGTACAATTGCCATTTCGTATTTTTATCGACTTGAGGCTTTGTGCTAAAACCAACGCAGTTGAATTACTCAGAACATATGGAAAAGTGGGATACGATTATTATAGGTTCAGGTGTCGGCGGTTTGGCTGCGGCAATCTGTTTGGCCCGTGCCGGACAAAAAGTCCTGGTTCTGGAGCAGCATTATGTGCCCGGCGGATGGAGCCACAGTTTTACGCTCAATGGCCAACGGTTTAGTCCAGGTGTTCATTATGTGGGGCTGATAGAGGAAGGCCAAAGCACCAACGAGTTGTACCGCGGCTTGGGGATTGCCAACGATATGGTTTTCTTTAGGATGAACGCAAAAGCCTATGAACATTGCTTGATTGGCGACGAAAAAATCGATTTGCCGGCGGGTATCGAAAACCTCAAACAAACCCTCGCCAATCGGTTTGCTGATGAGGAGAAAAACATCCGGGAATACCTCACCTTGGTGTCGAAAGTAAGCTATGAACTGCAACTCATGCCCAAGCTAAAGGGTTGGTGGCAAAAAGTTACCGTGCCTTTCAGGACCAAGAATTTTGGGAAATTTGCTTTATTCTCGCTCAAACGTGTCGTGGATTGGCATGTGAAAGACGACTTGCTCAAAGCGGTGCTCAACATCCAATGTGGTGACCACGGATTGCCGGCCTATCGCGCTTGTTTCCCAGTGCATTGCTCGGTGATGAGCCATTATTTCGAGGGCGGATTTTACCCAATGGGCGGCGGCGGCGGCATCATCAAGGCCATGACCAACGGCGTGAAACGACACGGAGGCGAAATCCGCGTGAAGCAAAATGTCACCAAAATCCTCATAGAAGAAAATAAGGCGGTGGGCGTTCAATTGGCCGATGGGAAGCAAATCAAGGCTTCCAGGGTAATCTCAAACGCCGATCCATCGATTACCTATTTGAATTTGGTAGGCAAGGAGCACCTGAGCAAAAAGCTCCTTAAAAAGTTAGACAAAACCAAATACTCGGTGACTTCGCTGATTTTGTTCCTGACTTTAGAGATGGATGTTGTACCGCACGGAATCGATTCGGGCAATATCTGGATGATGAAAGATGCCAACGGCGACCAGAATTTCAGGGATTTAATGGACGATGACATGACGCAGGGCGATTGTTTCCCGGCGGTTTTCATCAGTTGCACCACGCTCAAAGATCCGGTGAGCTATAATGGTAAATACCATAATTTTGAGGTAGTCACCTATGTAGACTACAATAAACTCCCTGATTTTGGAGACGACGATTACCACTCAGAAGCCTATAAAATCTTCAAGGAAAAAGTCACCAACAAGCTCCTAAATAACATTGAAAAGGCAATCCCGAACGCCAAACAGCACGTTGTGCAGGCCGAGCTTGGGACGCCCAAAACCAATGAGTTCTACATTAATTCTACCAACGGCAATGTCTACGGCACAGAAAAAACCTTAAGCCAGGTTGGACCATTTTCTTATAAAAACAAAACCGAGATCGAAAACCTGTTTATGTGCGGCGCGAGTACCTTGTCGCATGGCGTTGGCGGTGCAACGCATTCTGGCGTTAATGTGGCCTCGATTATCCTGAAATGTACTCCACAGGAATTGATGGTAGAAGATGCCGACCAAAAATTGCGCATCTACGACGCCGAAGAACCAACAGCCTGGCCAGACTGGGTACATGCCAAACGCGCAGACAAGGTCAGGAATTTCAAATCCATCGCCAATGTTGCAGCAGATCCCCGTTTTTAGCGTAAATTTGCGGCACCAATATCAGGAAAATGAAACAGGTTCTAGTTATCTATTACACGCAATCGGGACAACTTAAACAAATCGCACAGCAAGTGGCTTTGCCTCTGGAAAATTCCGAGTCGGTGGAGGTGACGTTCTATGAAATAGTATTAGAAAAACCATTTCCTTTTCCTTGGGACAAAGAAAGTTTTTTTGACACTTTCCCCGAATCGTTTTTGCAGATACCTACAGCATTGAAACCTGTTCCCGCCGAAATCCTAAATAAAAAATACGACTTGATTTTGTTTCATTATCAGGTTTGGTATTTGTCGCCTTCAATCCCTGTTAATTCGTTTTTGAAAAGCCCTGAAGCGGCTATTTTACTGCGGGATACGCCAGTAGTGACCATCAGTGGATCGCGCAATATGTGGGTCATGGCGCACGAGAAAGTCAAGGTGTTGCTCAGGGAGCATGGCGCGAAACTCAAAGGAAACATTGCTTTGGTGGATCGCGTGGGCAATTTAATTAGCGTGATTACCATTGTGGAGTGGATGTTTTCTGGCGTCAAGAAAAAGTATTTGGGGATTTTTCCGCTACCGGGCGTGTCCGTAAAGGACATCAAAGAATCCGAAAAATTCGGCGACATCATCCTTAAAAACCTAAATGAAGACACACTAGACCAATTGCAGGGAGAAATGGTGGCGGCTGGCGCAGTCAAAATCAGCCCGTATCTTGTTACCGTTGACAAGACCGCTAATAAAATCTTTAATAAATGGTCTAATTTTATCAAATCGAGAAAAAATTCGCGAAAAGCATGGCTCAAAGTGTTTTATATTTATTTGTTCCTCGCAATTTGGTTAATCTCGCCAATTGTGTATATATTGCATGTTTTTACGTACCCTCTGAAACGAAATAAAATAAAGAAGGAAACTCAATATTATCAAGGGGTTTAGAAAGTTTACATCCAATTATGTTCGAAGTATATATTACAAAGTCAGGAAAATATTTGCCAAATGAACCTGTTTCTAACGATGAAATGGAAACTTATTTGGGACTTATCAATGAAACGGCTTCTAAGGCAAGGAGAATCATCTTAAGAAATAACAGGATAATCACACGTTATTATGCCTTGGACAAGAACGGAAAAAGCACCCACAACAACGCCCAGCTCACTGTAAACGCCATTAGCGCGATGTTCGATAAGGACTTTAGCGCTCAAGACATGGAACTGCTTTCCTGCGGTACTTCTACTCCAGACAATTTTCTTCCGTCGCACGCAGCTATGGTGCATGGACTTTTGAAAAACCAGTCGGTCGAGCTCAACTCTTCTACCGGAGTTTGCTGTGCCGGGATGAATTCACTCAAATTCGGTTACCTTTCGGTGAAATCCGGAAACACCAACAATGCGGTTTGTACAGGCTCTGAACGCGTGTCTACCTGGACCATGGCCGACAAATACGAACACGAAGTGGTGAACCTCAAAAATCTCGAGGAACAACCCATCATTGCCTTTAAAAAAGATTTTTTGCGTTGGATGCTTTCTGACGGAGCTGGTGCACTTCTGCTTCAAAACAAACCCAATCCAAACGGCATTTCACTGCGCATTGAATGGATGGAAGCCTACTCATACGCACACGAACTAGAAGCCTGTATGTATGCCGGAGGCGATAAATTAGAAAATGGCGACATCAAACCCTGGAGCGATTACCATCCAGACGAATGGCTTAAGGAATCGGTTTTTGCCATCAAGCAAGATGTCAAAGTACTCGATGAACACATCCTTGTAAAAGGCGCCGAAAGCATGAGTGAAGCCTTGAAAAAGAACAAGGTTTCTTCTGATGAGATCGATTTCTTTTTACCGCATGTTTCCTCGCATTATTTCGTTCCCGGCCTCAAAGAATCGCTCAAGGAAAAAGGGGTTGGCGTAGCCGATGAAAAATGGTTCATGAACCTGGCCAATGTAGGCAATGTGGGTTCTGCCTCCATTTACCTTGCCCTAGAAGAATTAATGCATTCGGGAAAACTCCAAAAAGGGAATAAGATATTGCTCTCGGTTCCCGAAAGCGGTCGTTTCTCCTTTGCCTATGCCTATTTAACCGTTTGCTAGATGGACACGATTGGCGCACCATTCGACAAGGAATTTGTAGAACGACTCATTCCGCAGAAATATCCGTTTGTAATGGTGGATAAAATGTACGCATACACTCCAGAATCACTGGTTTCGGGCTTGCAAATCCAAAGCGACAATATTTTTTTCGAGAACGGCCAACTCAAAGAACCTGGATTGATAGAGCACATGGCGCAATCGGTGGCCTTGCATACGGGTTATCAGTTTTTCCTAAAGAATGAACCAGCTCCAACAGGTTACATCGGTTCTATAAAAGAAATAGCCATCACGGCTTTGCCGCAACTATCAGATGAAATTCAAACCACGGTAACGGTATTACAGGAATTTGCCGGGATTACCTTGGTGGACATCGTAACCGAACGCAACGGAGAGACTATCGCGAGCGGACAAATGAAAACCATTTTAGCCAAAACAGATGAGTGAGACCATAGACATCAAACATTACCTACCACACCGTAAGCCCATGCTGATGGTAGATATGATTACGGCTATGGACCAGGAAAGCGTTCTTACTTTTTTTGAAATCAAGCCCGACAACATCTTTTTAAATGAAGGGATCTTTGTCGAATCGGGTTTGATAGAAAATGCCGCACAGACCTGTTCGGCGATTGTAGCCAAGGATTATTACGTAGACCAAGACAATCAGGACAAACAAAGTGTATCGGTCATTGGTTTTATCAGTGCACTCAAAACACTAAAAATCCACGCGCTCCCAAAAATCGGGAGTACCATTTATACCAATGCCACGTTGGCCTCCAAGTTCATTACAGAAACCTATACTTTGTGTACGATGAACTGCACCACGACTTGCGACGACCAAACACTGCTCGAAGGCGAAATCAACCTATTCATCCAGCAAATGGAGCCCACGCAAAGCCAGAAATAAGTACAACCAATACCCCCGTAGATGAAAAAAGAGGAAGTACCACAAGACGCAGGCAATCTCTCTAAAAGCAATATGAAGGAATTGGTGTATGCCACCGACGACAAAGGCAATTATACCACGGCCTTGAGTTCGGGTTGGGAGCCCAAATCCATTGCGCTTTCTAACTCGATTGCCGAAATCAACGAACGCATCGAGGCGGCCAAAGCCGAGGTCAAAGCCGGCCAGGCAAGCCCGATTGTGTATTATATGGAATTACATAAGATGGATCCACAAATCCTCGCGAGTTATGTTGGTATCTGGAAATGGCGTGTTAAAAGGCATTTTCGTCCCAAAGTTTTCAATCGGTTGAGCGACAAATTACTGCAGAAGTATGCCGATACTTTCGACATCACCTTAGATGAACTCAAGAATTTCAAAGCCGAATAATGGAAACCAATTTCATACACCACCAGTCTGCCCATTGTGAAAACGGCGTAGCCTCAAACCTGCTTAGACACAACGGTTTTGAGATTAGCGAACCCATGATTTTTGGGATTGGTTCTGGTTTGTTTTTCGTTTACATCCCATTTTTACAGGTCAATCACGCGCCGGCGATTTCCTACAGACCCATGCCGGGTACCATTTTCAACAAGGCTGCCAAAAGACTTGGTTTCAAAGTCAAACGCGTCAAATTCTCGAGCCCAAAAGCCGCCGAAAAAGCGCTCGACGACAACCTCAAAAACAACATCCCCACAGGACTACAAGTAGGCGTTTATGGCCTGACTTATTTCCCAGACGAATACCGTTTCCATTTCAACGCGCACAATTGCGTGGTGTACGGGAAAACCGATACGCATTATTTGGTTAGCGATCCCGTCATGGAAACCGTCACAACCTTGACGCACGCAGACATGAACAAAGTGCGTTTTGCCAAAGGCGCTTTTGCACCCAAAGGGCAAATGTACTACCCAATTTCTATCCCTAAACAGGCAGCATTGGCACCCGCTATAGTTAAGGGAATTAAGGAAACCTGCCGTGACATGCTCGCGCCGGTGCCGATTGTTGGCGTGAAAGGCATCAGGACCATCGCTAAGAAAATCCCACAGTGGGCCAAAAAGCTCGGAAACAAAAAAGCCAATCATTACCTCGCACAAATCGTGCGCATGCAGGAGGAAATTGGTACCGGCGGCGGCGGATTCCGGTTTATTTACGCCGCTTTCCTACAAGAAGCCTCTGCGATTTTAGGCAATGAAAAATTGCGCGAGTTGTCACTTGAGATGACGAAAATCGGGGATATGTGGCGCGATTTTGCCGTGAATGCCTCACGCGTGTATAAGAACCGAAGCACGCAGGAGGATGTTTACAACACGCTTTCTAAAGAAATGTTGGCCATTGCCGACCGCGAAGAGATATTCTTCAAAAAACTAAAAGACGTCATTAAAGCTTACTGATATTTTGCAGCCCATTATTGAAATAACAGCGCTCTCCAAGAAATACAAAGATGCTGAATCGTATGCTTTGCAGGATTTCACGCTGTCTATTTACGAAGGGCAGATTTTTGGCCTGCTCGGACCCAATGGTGCCGGTAAGACCACGCTGATTTCAATGCTATGCGGTCTGGTCAAGCCTACTTCGGGCAGTTTTACCATAGAAGGGCTTTCTTATTCGCAGCATCCAACAAAGATCAAGGAAATTATTGGTGTCGTCCCACAGGAGTACGCGCTCTACCCCACACTTACCGCACAGGAAAACCTCATGTATTTTGGCAGTATGTACGGATTGTCTGGAAAAAACCTCAGACAAAAAGTCAAAGACAATCTCGAGATTTTGGGATTGAGCAAATTTGCGGACAAGCGTATCGAAACCTTTTCGGGCGGTATGAAACGCCGCGTAAACCTGATCGCAGGGATTATGCACCAACCTAAATTGCTGTTCTTAGATGAGCCTACAGTAGGCGTTGATGTACATTCGAGAAATGTCATCATCGAATACCTCAAACAGCTTAACGGCGATGGGATGACAATCATCTACACGTCGCACCACTTGGCTGAGGCGCAGGATTTCTGTACCGATATTGCCATAGTCGATCGCGGGCAGATGTTCGCGCACGCCACACCGGGAGAATTGATTGCCTCAACCTCAGGAGCACGCAATCTCGAAGAAGTTTTTATTGAATTAACCGGAAAAGAACTCAGAGATGCTCTATAAACTGCTCATGTCGGTCCATAAGGAAATCTTGTTATTGAGGCGCGACCTGGGCGGCGTGATCATTTTGTTTATCATGCCTTTGATTTTAATTTTTGTGGTTACCTTAATCCAGGACAACACGTTCAAGACCGTCAACAATGCAAAAATTCCTATATTGCTGGTAAACAACGATAAAGGTAAAGTATCGGAAGAAGTTTACACCAATCTTGAAAAGAGCGATGTGTTTACAGTAGTCACTAAAATCAACGACAAACCCCTTACAGAAGCCATAGCCAAAGACGCCGTTTTTAAAGGCAAATACCAATTGGCAATCGTCATCCCAGCAAACCTAAGCGCCGATTTGCAAACCAAAATAGACCAAAACGTAGACAAAATCCTGAGCAATTTTGGGCTCACCGATAGCGTTGCTAAAGCGGGCGCGCCAAAAATTGTCCGGCGAAAAGAAGTTAACCTGTATTTTGATCCAGCGGTGCAGTTGAGTTTCAAGAATGCAGTAATGAGTTCGGTAGACAAGATGATTTCGCAGATTGAAACCCAATCGATTTACGCAGCCTTCCAGGACCAATTGGGCGAAGAAACCGCGCAGTTTGATCAGGAAAGTTTCATCAGTTTCAAAGAAATCGTACCCATGGTGGGCGATCGCGAAATCAAACCCAATTCGGTGCAGCATAACGTGCCGGCGTGGACATTGTTTGCCATCTTTTTCATCGTAATTCCTTTGTCCATCAATATTGTCAAGGAGAAAAACCAGGGCACGTTCATCCGATTGCGCACCCATCCAACTTCTAATGTGATTTTGATGGCCGGGAAAACCATTACCTATCTGATTATCTGCATGATCCAATTTTACATGATGGTCGCTTCAGCGGTATTTTTGTTTCCTGGTCTTGGATTGCCAGCGCTCAATGTTGAAGGCAATATGTTGCTAATGAGTATTGTGGCTGCGTTCTCTGGCTTTGCTGCGATTGGTTTTGGGATTTTGCTAGGCACCGTCGCCAAGACCCAAGAGCAATCGGCACCGTTCGGAGCCACTTCGGCCATTATTCTGGCAGCGATTGGCGGCGTTTGGGTTCCGGTTTTTGCCATGCCCGAATTGATGCAGGTCATTGCCAGATCCTCACCCATGAACTGGGGATTGAACGCTTTTTACGACGTACTTTTGCGCAACGGAACCATCGTGTCCATCCTGCCCGAAATCGGGTTGTTGTTTTTGTTTTTCCTGATAAATATAACTATAGCCCTGTGGTATGATGAGAAGAAAAGAGCCGTATAACGAAGCCTCGCAACTAACCATTTCGCACGATATCCGTGTACGATTCAACGAAACCGATCCGCTCGGTATCGTATGGCATGGCTATTACATCACCTATTTTGAGGACGGTCGTGAGGCTTTTGGCAGGCACCACGGGATTTCGTATCTCGATGTGGATCAAAACGGCTTTACGACACCCATCGTCAAATCGGTATGCGAGCACAAGCTCTCGTTGCGCTATGGCGATGTGGCGCGGATTGAAACCACGATAGTCGATTCGCCGGCGGCCAAGATGATTTTTGTCTACAAGATTTTCGACAAGAACAATAAAGTCGTGGCGACCGGCGAAACCGTTCAGGTTTTTATGAACCGCGAAGGCGAATTGATGCTCACCAACCCGCCATTTTTTGAAGATTGGAAACGCAAAGTGGGATTACTTTAAAGATGTCAAAACCGGTTTACATAGCGCAAACCAATTGCATCACTCCATTGGGATTTGATGTGGATGGCAATATTGAGCAAATCCTGGCCAAAGTGTCGGGCATTGCGTTGCATCAAAATTTAACCAAATCAGGAATTCCATTTTATGCCGCTGTTGTCGACGAGCACAGATTGAATCAAGCTTTCCAGGACGCCAGAATGCATTTCACTAAGCTCGAGAAAATGTTGTTGCTGGCTTTGCAACCCGTAGTTACGGAATCGGGCATTGTTCTAAACGAGGAGGTGGCTCTGATATTCTCGACTACCAAAGGGAATGTTGAGAAATTAGAAGAAAACTACACCAATATTGAGCCTGCGCTATTGAGCGGATTGGCACAGAAAATGGCCGATGTTGTTGGATTCAAAACGCAGCCCATTGTAATCTCTAACGCTTGTGTGTCGGGCATCATGGCGGTATCGGTAGCCAAGAGATTGATCCAGGCTGAGGTTTACAAACACGTTTTTATCGTCGCCGGTGATGCCGTAACCGAATTTGTAGTATCCGGATTCAACTCCTTTCAGGCCATGAGTGACGCGCCTTGTAAGCCCTATTCAAAAAATCGTAGCGGCGTTACTTTGGGCGAAGCGGCCGCGGCGGTTCTGGTGACTTCAGATCCTACAAATGCCAAAGTCAAGATCCTGGGAGATGGTTCTATTAACGATGCCAATCACATTTCGGGACCCTCACGAACCGGCGAAGGTTTATTTAGGAGCGTGGCCAGCGCGATGAAAGAAGCCAAAATGATACCCGAACAAATCGATTATATTTCTGCACACGGCACTGCGACGCCATTCAATGATGAAATGGAATCGATAGCCTTTAGCAGGAGCGGTCTTTCTGCAGCGCCACTCAACAGCCTCAAAGGTTTTTACGGACACACTTTGGGTGCGTCTGGCTTGCTCGAAACGGTTATCGGGATAGAATCGGTATTGAGAAATCAATTGTTTGTTTCGCTGGGTTATGATGAATTGGGGGTAAGCGAGCCCATTAATATAATAGAAGAAAACCGGTACAAGCCCTTGATACGATTCCTTAAAACGGCATCAGGTTTTGGTGGCTGCAACACCGCGGTCATCTTTGAAAAAATGAATTGATTTTGCAAAACGACAACTACATAACCGCTAGGTGTCGCATCCATAACAATGAAATGTTTGTGGATGGGCAATCTATTTTTAAAACCCAAGCGGCCGATTTTGCCGAATTTTCTAAAAAAGCCTATCAGCACCTCGGCATCAGTTATCCCAAGTTTTTCAAGATGGACAACCTGAGCAAACTGGCTTTTTTGGGCGCCGAGCTGCTGCTGAAGCCAGAACATCACCAGAGCAACACCGCACTGGTTTTTGCCAACAAATCATCCAGCCTCGACACCGACGTCAAATACCAGCAATCCATAGCCGACAAAGGAAATTATTTTCCCAGTCCGGCGGTTTTTGTGTACACTTTGCCCAATATCTGCGTGGGTGAAATTAGTATCCGCCATCAATTGAAAAGTGAGAATTCTTTCTTTATATTTGACGCGTTCAATGCAAACCTGATGTGTAGTTACGCCAATTTGCTAATCGATACCCAAAAAGCCCACGCGGTGCTTTGCGGATGGATTGAATATTTCAACGAGGATTACCGGGCGTTTCTGTACCTGGTTTCACCAAACGGGAACACCATACATAACAAACAAAGTCTGGAAACAGCATACAACCAATAAATTATGGAAGCATTAAAACAAGAATTGAAAGTGAAAATTATTGAAGTGTTGAATTTAGAAGATGTCAGCGCTGCGGATATCAATGACAACGATGCGCTTTTTGGCGATGGTCTGGGATTGGATTCTATTGATGCTTTAGAACTTATCGTAATGCTCGACAAAGATTACGGCATTAAATTGACCGATCCCAAAGAAGGTAAAAACATTTTTGCCTCTATCAATACCATGGCGGATTACATTACTGCCAATAGGACGAAATAGTTATTAGTCGAAAGTCACAAGTCGAAAGTTGAAAGGCGAGAGCTTAAAGTGACGTGCGGAAACCTTTGAAGGTATATTGCCGTCGATAAAATCTAAAACACATCCATGAACAAAGGAGTTGCCATTACCGGAATGGGAATCGTTTCTGCCATCGGGAATTCGGTTGCAGAAAACTACCATGCGCTTACCAATGGGCAAAAGGCAATCACGCGGATTTCTAATATTGCCACCGTGCATGCCGATGTAATCATGGTTGGCGAGATCAAGAAAACCAATGAAGCGCTCGCCCAGGAATTGGGATTGGCTGGCGACAACAATTATTCAAGGACCGCTATGCTAGGCGCCATTGCAGCCAGGCAAGCCGTTCTGGATGCCAAAATTTCAGCCATCAACGACTGCCGAACCGGCCTCATTTCGGCTACGAGCGTTGGCGGTATGGACACCACAGAAAAACATTATTACGACTATTTCAAGGATCCGAACCTCGTGAAGTACATCAGTGCTCACGACGGCGGCGATGTGGCGCAGAAAATCGCCGAGACCATCGGACTTCAAGGTTTTGTAACCACCATCAGTACAGCCTGTTCCTCGGCGGCCAATGCCATTATGCTGGGCGCAAGGCTCATCAAGGCCGGGAAATTAGATCGCGTGATTGTGGGCGGAACCGACGGACTCGCTAAATTCACGATCAACGGTTTTAAAACCCTCATGATCCAATCGGACACTTTCAATACGCCTTTTGACAATAACCGAAAAGGACTTAACTTGGGAGAAGCCGCGGCTTTCCTGGTGTTGGAATCAGAGGAATCGGTAAAAAAGCACAACAGTAAAGTGCTCGCGTATGTTTCGGGTTACGCCAACGCCAACGATGCGTTTCACCAAACGGCGTCGTCCGAAAACGGTGAAGGAGCATTCCTGGCCATGAACAAAGCTTTCGAGGTGTCGGGATTAAAGCCATCCGACATCGATTACATCAATATGCACGGCACGGCGACACCCAATAATGATTTGAGTGAAGGACGCGCGGTCATCAGGGTTTTTGGCGAGGACGGCGTTCCTGATTTTTCATCCACCAAAGCCTTTACCGGACACACGCTGGCAGCTGCGGCTGCTATTGAAGCCGTTTACAGCGTATTGGCCATACAAAACGGCGTGGTGTATCCGAATCTGAATTTTGAAACACCGATGGAAGAGTTCAATCTTATTCCGCAAACGACCCTGAAACACAAAAATATCGAACACGTCTTGTCGAACTCATTCGGGTTTGGCGGCAATTGTTCTACCGTTATATTCTCTAAAAGCTGATGAAAACCTATATCAACGGCATCGGATGTGTCTCGGCACAGCACACTTTTGAAGGGGAATTCGCCTGGGCTTTCCAGACGCCTGAAGATTTGAATGTCTTGCCCATCGTGAAACCCAATTATGGGGACTATTTTTCACCGATTGCCGCCAGGCGTATGGCCAAAGGTGTCAAGAATGGCATCGTCGCTTCGGCTATTGCCATGAAAGAAGCAGGGCTTGAAATGCCCGATGCAATCATCACCGGAACCGGAATGGGTTGCATCGAGGATTCAGACAAATTCCTTAAAGCAATTATAGACAACAACGAGGAATTCCTTACGCCCACTTCGTTCATCCAATCGACACACAATACCGTGGGTTCGCAGATTGCACTGGGCATGCAATGTAAGGCCTATAATTTTACTTATGTGAACGCGGCGGTTTCGTTCGAATCGGCTTTGCTCGATGCTAAAATGCAGATTGACGCCAATGAAGCGGCGTCTATTTTGATTGGCGGTGTGGATGAAATGACCGATTATACCGCGTCATTGTTCAAGTTGGCCGGATTCATCAAGGACGATGCCGAAGGAACTTTTCCAGTTTTAAATTCTAAAACCCAAGGCACTGTTTTTGGCGAAGGCTCGACTTTCTTTGTGCTCGAAAATAAAATAACAGCCTCGACTTACGCTGAGGTTGTCGATATCGAAATGCTTAATGAAATCGCCGTCGATGCGGTTTCGCAAAAGGCCGAACGGTTCTTAGAATCCAACGGGCTGTCTATTGCTGACATTGACTTGCTGATTACGGGAATCAACGGTGACGCCAACTTCTGTGCGTATTACGACGCATTGACCCAACAAAAATTCGCCCACACGCCGCAAGCTTATTACAAACACTTGAGCGGCGAGTACAATACCGCATCGGCTTTTGGACTGTATGTGGCTGCGAATATCCTTAAAACACAGCAGCTTCCGGCGATTCTCAAAGTGAACGCCATCGGGCAATCGCAATTCAGAAACATCTTATTATACAACCAATACCGCGGCATAGACCACAGTTTTACCCTGATCCGCCATGTCCAGACACCATAAGACAGCGCTGGTTTTTATTTTTCTGCTGCTTGTTTTAACGGGTTTGGGTTTTTACATCCCTATTGGCGTTGGTTATTTTGTATGGGTGTGCGTGGCTTGGTTTGTAATCTCGATGTACGGATCGGCTTATATCGGCTCGGGTTTCCATACCAAAACCTATTGCTCGAACCGGCTTGAGACCCAAAAGAAAATAGCCATTACTTTTGACGATGGTCCAAGCCCGGTTACTTTGCAAATCCTTGATGTGCTCAAGGAGTACAACGCCAAAGCGACGTTTTTCTGTATCGGGAAGAACATTGAACAACACCCTGAAATTTTAAAGAAGACCTTTGATTGCGGCCATTTGATTGGTAACCATTCCTATAGCCATTCGCCGTTGATCGATTTTAGCAACCAGGCACAATTTACAGTCGAACTCGAGCAAACCGATGCCTTGATTGAAAAAGTCATCGGGAAAAAGCCACGGTTTTTTCGTCCGCCGTATGGCGTTACCACACCGTCTATGGGACGCGCATTGAAACGCAGTAAACACCGCGTCATAGGTTGGAATATCCGATCGTTTGACGGACGGCTTAAAAGCGAAAGTTTAATTTTTAACAGGATCAAAAGCCGTATTTCTCCGGGCAGTATCATACTTTTGCACGACTCGGGGCAACATTCTGTAGGCGTACTGGAACGGTTGTTGCAAGCGCTGCGCGAAAAAAATTATGAAGTGGTTTCCCTGGAACAACTGCTCAACTTAAAAGCTTATGAAAATTAGAATAGTATTGCTGTTTCTCGCGATTTTCCCACTGTCGGCTTTGGCGCAGGAACAGAAAATGACCGCTGCCGAAATGGCTTCATTCAAAAAAAGTGTCAACGAAGTCTCGCAAAAAATAAAATCCTTAAGCACCGATTTTGTGCAATACAAACACATGGATTTCCTCGCCAAAGACATTGAGACGTCGGGAAAAATGAATTTTAAGGAGCCCAACGTCCTCGCCTGGCAATACAAGAAGCCTTATAGTTACTCGATTATTTTCAAGAACGGCAAAATCCTGATTAACGATGAAGGTAAGAAGAGTGCCGTAGATATGGGCAATTCTAAAATCTTCGCCAAAATCAACAAGCTCATCGTGGGTAGTGTTAGTGGTAATCTTTTTGACGACAAGGAATTCGACATTACTTACCTTAAAGTGAAAGGCCAGAACGTGACACGGCTCAACCCCAAGGATGCGGCGCTCAAGAAATACATCAAACAAATCGAACTCACCTTTGACAAGGAGGATTTTACCGTGGTGCAGGTGCGTCTGCTCGAATCTTCTGAAGATTACACCCGGATTGTCCTTAAAAACAAAACCATCAATGCAAAGATCGACGATTCTGTGTTTAACCACTAGCCTGTTTTTTCTGGCGTTGGTGTCGTGCGGATCGAGTAAAGTTACCGCCGGTTATGTAGAAAAACCTTTAACGACAACGGTTTACGACGTGCTGTATTTCTCAGATCTGCAAACTGATTATGTCTATAAGGCCAATATCGCCATCTACGGCAACGCGCTTACGGGAATTTTCATCGCCAAGAAAATCAATGACAAAACCCATCGCGTGGTTTTTACCACCGAATTTGGCAACAAGCTCATTGATTGCGAGATTTCACCCACCGATTTCAAGGTCAATGCGATCGTTCCCGAACTGGATCGTAAGATTATTGTAAACACTTTGCGCGAGGATTTCAGGTTGTTGTTGCGCGAGCAATTTGTAGTGCAGAAACAGTTTGAAGATACAGAAAACACCATCTATCAATCGGCCGACGGTAAAAACAGCAACTACCTTTTTTTCTCCAAAAAAGCCAAAAAATTAGTTAAGATTGTGAATGCCTCGCCGCGAAAAGAAAAAATAAACCTTAGTTTTACTTCAGAAAAGGATATTTTTGCCGAGGATATTACAATTAAACATTACAACATCAAGCTTACAATAGTATTGCATTATTTCAAACCATAAAACCATTTTATTACCATGAAACAGTCCATCAAAGGAATTTTATGTATTGCGATTGCTTTATTCGCGTTTTCAAAAATTGAAGCACAGGTGACTTTTAAGCCAGGAATCAGGGCGGGTGTGAACCTTTCGCATTTTAGCAAAGGCGACGGCTATACTTATTATTACGACGCTTACAATCCGTACCAGGTCAATAACAATGACGGTGATTTTAGCTCAAAGACTGGTTTTTATGTTGGTTTCATAGGAGAATTGCACCTGACCAAATATTACACCTTGCAACCCGAGGTTTTGTATACCAACCAAGGTTCTAAAGTGAGGACACCGTCTGGGAATGAATTTAATCTCGATGTTTCTTATTTGTCTGTGGGTGTAGTGAACAAATTTACGTTCAACAGTTTCAATATTCACCTGGGGCCAACCGTAGATGTAGAAGTAGATAGTAATTTTGATACCGACAATGATCTTGATTTGGGTTTCCAGTTGGGCGCCGGATACAACTTCACGAAAAACCTTGGGCTTGAGGCGCGAATCAAACGAGGCGTAATTCCAATTGTGGATACTTCTTCAAACCATGACAACGTGGTTTATTCATTAGGATTGTCTTACACCTTCGATTTAAAATAAAATGAAAAAAACACTATTCCTTTGCTGTCTTGCCTTTGTTGCCCTTGCCGCAAACGCACAAGTTTCTATCCAGCCCGGAGTTCGTGGCGGGATTAACTTCTCAAAACTGACCAACTCTGATGCCGATATGAAAACCGACTTTTTTGTTGGAGGTTCAATCGCCATCAAATTCACGAAATTCTACGCATTGCAACCCGAATTGACCTACTCCAGGCAAGGGGCAAAAGCAGCGGATTATTATAATGCTCTGGTTCCCGAGTTTGATCCGATGTTTTATCCCGAGCGCAAAGTAGAGCGCAAATATTCACTCGATTACCTGTCATTGGGGATTATCAATAAATTCACTTTCGGCCCCGGATTCCAGGTTATGGTAGGCCCGTCATTTGATTTTAAGGTAGCCGATAATTTTGATTCGTATGGCTATGGAAGCCCACAGGATTTTGATTTGTCTTTGGTAGCCGGAGTTGGTTTTGTGCTCAAGAACGGCTTGGGGTTTGACCTTAGACTCAAACAAGGTCTGGTGGATGTATACGGATACGACCGATTCAATACCTACTACGATCAATACGGCAATTACTACAACAACTATAACGTAGATGATATCGTGCTCAACCAGGTCATTCAGGTGGGCGTATCGTATTCGTTTAAGATGAAATAACAAAAACATGCTGCTCAAAGACTTTTACAAAATTATGTCACTCGACAAAAATGAAAACCAACACCAGGCCATCATTGTGGTCAATGAAAAGCATGAGGTGTTTAAGGGTCATTTTCCCGGGAATCCCATCATGCCAGGCGTTTGTATGATGCAAATCATCAAAGAGCTCACCGAGCAAATTACCGGTTGCCAGCTTGTTTTGCAAACGCTTTCTAACGTAAAGTTCATGGCGCTCATCAATCCAGATGTCACGCCCGAACTGCGACTGGAACTCGATATTATAGAAACCGAAGACGGTTTGGTAAAAGTGAAAAACGCCTCTTATTTTAATGAAACTACGGCGCTCAAACTCAGCAGCGTGTATAAAAAAACGGCCTAATGAAATTATTCCTGCCCATCTTACTTTTTCTCTTTGCCAATCCTGATCTTGCCGAAGTGCGCAAATTGTACACCGACGCAGCCAAGTCAGAAAGCAATACAAAAGCCTTTAACGAGAAGGTGGCCACAATTGCCGACAATGACCCTGATAAAGTCCTTGTCGCTTATAAAGGATGCGGGCTTACCCTAAATTCAAAGTTCTCCAAAGTACTGGTAGACAAAATTAGCTTCATGAAAGCGGGGGCCAAATTAATCGATGCTGCGGTCGCAGCCGATCCTAATAACGTAGAAATCCGCATGATTCGGCTTAGTGTACAGGAAAGTGTGCCCAAGATTGTAGGCTACCGCGCCAATAAGAAAGAAGACAAGGCCATGATTTTAAAAAACTTCAAGGATACCGGTGAACTCAAGGAATACATCCGCAATTTCATCAACCAATCCAAAAGTTTTACGCCTGCCGAAAGGAAATCCCTTAAATAATCCCGTATGGAAAACCGGTGGACGCAAAGCGGCGTACATGCCTGCGTTATTGTTCCTACATACAACAATAGCAAAACGCTGCGTCGCGTGCTCGACTCGGTACAGCAATACACCGCCAACATCATTGTCGTCAACGATGGATCTACCGACCAAACCGCTGAAATACTTGAAGCTTATCCGCAACTGTTTCAAATCCACCACGAAAAGAACTCGGGCAAAGGAACGGCGTTGCGCAACGGTTTTAAAAAGGCCATCTCGCTGGGTTTTGACTACGCCATTACCATTGATTCCGACGGTCAGCATTTTGCCTCAGACTTACCCAAATTCATCCACGCCGTCCAAAATGATGGTTTGGCCTTGCTCATTGGCAGCCGCAACATGACCCAGGACGGTGTCCCAAAGAAAAGCAGTTTCGGGAACAACTTCTCTAACTTCTGGTTTTGGTTTGAAACTGGCATACGGCTCGAGGATACGCAGTCAGGTTATCGATTGTATCCGCTCAAGCACATTCCAAAAAAATACGTGACGCGCAAGTTTGAGTTTGAGATTGAAGTCATCGTACGCTCGGCCTGGAAAGGCATTCCGGTCAAAAATATCCCCATAGATATCTTATACGATCCAACAGAAAGGGTTTCGCATTTCAGGCCATTCAAGGATTTTACGCGGATCAGTATCCTCAACACCGTGTTGGTACTGTTTGCGATTCTTTACATCAAACCGCGTGATTTTTTCAGAAGTTTAAAAAAAAAGGGCATCCGCAAATTCCTGAGGGAAAATATCCTGCACAGCGATGACTCGTTCACAAAAAAGTCGCTTTCGATTGCGCTCGGCGTTTTTATCGGGATCGCACCATTCTGGGGATTCCAGACGGTAATCGTACTTTTCTTAGCGGCGCTACTTCGTTTAAACAAAGTGATTGCATTCGCGGGTTCTAACGTGAGCCTTCCGCCGTTCATCCCTTTTATTATTTATGCCTCGCTTAAAATTGGCGAGTGGTTTCTCCCGCAAAGTACTTCTTTTGATTTTGACCGCTCGGTCACTTTTGCAGCCGTGCAGGAACACCTTGCACAGTATCTCGCAGGAAGTCTTATTTTAGCAGCGGCAATGTCAATAATTTTTGGACTTGCCAGCTTTTTACTCTTGAGCATTTTTAGTACTTTTAGAAATAAATAATACATGCAGCAGTTTTTCTATGCCGTCCATTCCTTTGTGAATAGAAGGAAATTCCTTTCTGTTGCGTTATTCTCAGTGTTGTTTGTCTTGCTCGGATTTTTCGCTTCGCGCCTGCAATTCAGCGAAGACATCACCAACCTGATTCCTTCAAACGACAAATCGGACGTGGCGGCCAAAGTGCTCAAGCAGATGAATTTTTCAGACAAAATCTCGATTGTAGTTTCTATAGATAAAAACGGAACTACCGATGATTTATCGGCCTACGCCGGAGATCTGCTCGACAGCCTCGAAGGCAATTCTAAACCGTTTATCGCCAAAATCCAAGGGCGCATAGACGAAGAAAATATCCAACAGACATTTGATTTTTTGTACGAACATTTACCGCTTTTCCTCGACCAAAAGGATTACGAGGCGATTGGCAACAAATTATCTAAAGACAGTATTACAGCTATTGTCGAGAAGGATTACAAATCAATCATTTCGCCAGCCGGAATGGTGTCTAAGGATTTTATCCTGCAGGACCCGCTGGGCATTTCATTTCTCGCGCTCAAAAAACTCCAGCAACTCAGCATCGGCGACCAGTTTGAGCTGCAAAACGGCTTTGTCATTACCAAGGATCACAAAAACCTGCTGCTTTTCATCACCCCAAAGTTGCCGGCCAATGAAACCGACCGCAATGCCGTGTTCATCCAACACCTCGAATCGGCCAAAGACCAACTAAACGCCAAATACAAAGGAAAGGCGAGCATGAGCTATTTTGGCGCGACGCCGGTGGCCGTTGCCAACGCCACGCAAATCAAGTCAGACGTTCAGCACACTTCGATTTTTGCCGTTGTCACGCTGATCCTGATCCTGACCTTCTTTTACCGCAACCTCACCACACCGATTATTATTTTTATACCGTCCTTGTTTGGAGCTGCCTTCGCACTGGCGGTGTTGTATTTTACAAAAGGCAGCATTTCGGCCATATCGTTGGGCATCAGTTCAATCCTGCTCGGCGAAACCACCGACTATTCGATTTATGTACTCACGCACCTGCGCAACAACAAAGACCCCAAATTACTGTACAAAGACATCACCAAACCGTTGCTGTTGTGCGGGATGACTACGGGAATCACATTCCTGTGTTTGTATTTCGTAAAGTCTGAGGCTTTGCGGGACCTGGGCGTGTTTGCGGCGCTGAGCGTTACAGCGACGGCTGTATTCTCGTTGCTGCTCATGCCATTGCTGTATCGCGCCAAGGAAAAGCAACTCATTGAAAAGAAAAACCTGCTCGATAAGGTTGGCGGGTATCCGTATCACAAAAGCAAATTCCTTGTGTTGTCGGTAGTGGCGTTGGCTATTGCTTGTTGTTTTACCTTTTCTAAGGTGACTTTCAACAACGATCTTTCGGCGCTCAACTTTGTACCTCAAGAGCTCAAACAGGCCGAAATCCACTTGGAGAAAATCGCCGATGGCGCCAACAAATCGTTATATCTAGCGGTTTACGGCAACAGCCAGGAAGCGGTACTCGAAGCCAACAACCTTTTGTTCCGGGTGCTTGACCAGAGAATGCAATCGGGGCAGATCGCCAATTTCAGCTCCATCGGCGGCATGGTGTTGTCGGCACGGGCGCAACAGGAGAAAATTGGGCAATGGCAACAGTTTTGGGACGATGCAAAAAAAGCCCGACTCCAACAAAGTCTGATTACCAGCGGCCAAACCGTTGGATTTAAGGACACCTCATTCGATGGTTTTTACCATACGCTTAACAAGGATTTCCAACCGGTGTCAATAGCCGAGTACGCCAAAGTAAGCGCCTTTTTCATCGATGAATTCGCCGCCGATCGCAAAGGTTTCTATACGATTTCAAGCCTCGTAAAAGTCCCGCCCGAAAAGCGAGATGCTTTTGTGGAGGGCATCAGCAAAACGCCAAACCTTTCGATAATCGACCGCCAGCAAACCAATGAGACGTTTCTGGGTTCGCTCAAGGAAAATTTCG
>JAKQJQ010000308.1 GCA_029561105.1 Bacteroidota bacterium | reverse complement strand
GGCATGACCAAAATCCGCGGTATCGATGCATCGGTGAATATCGAGATCGACAAGGACGCCGAATTGAGCCTGGTGATCGACAAAGGCAACGGCGATTACCTCAAGCTCAAAGGCGAAGCACGCCTCAACGCCGGAATCGACCCATCGGGAAAAACCACGCTCACCGGCAAATACGAATTCACCGAAGGTACCTACGAAATGACATTCAACCTCTTGAAACGCAAATTCAACATCAAGGAAGGCAGTTATATTTTATGGACCGGCGAACCCACACAGGCCGACATCAACATTACCGCGGTGTACAAAAACCAGGCTGCTCCTATTGACCTTGTGGGCGACCAACTCGGAAACGTGCCCGAAGACGTGCGCAACACCTACAAGCAGCGCATCCCGTTCGAGACCAACCTGATCATGAAAGGCGAATTGCTCAAACCCGAAATCACTTTCGATATCGTGCTGCCCGAAGGCAACAATACCGTTTCTACCGAGATCATCAACAACACGCAGATCAAGCTCGCGCAATTGCGTCAGGAACCGTCAGAACTCAACAAACAGGTTTTCGCCTTGTTGTTGTTGAATCGCTTCATCGGCGAGAATCCGTTTGCCAGTGAATCTGGCGGTGCAACGGCAGAGACTTTAGCGCGACAAAGTGCCAGCAAAATCCTGTCGCAACAGCTCAACAACCTCGCGGGTGATTTGATCAAAGGCGTTGAACTCGATTTCGACCTCGAATCGACCGATGATTACACCACAGGGCAACGCCAGAACCGCACCGATTTGAATGTGGGCGTTTCCAAACGTTTGCTTGATGACCGCTTAAAAGTTACGGTTGGCAGCTCATTTGGATTGGAAGGCGAACAACAGGCCAACCAGGAATCGAACAACCTGGCAGGAGATATTTCGGCCGAATACCAGCTCACACGCGATGGCCGTTACCGCGTGCGCGCCTACCGCAAAAACCAATATCAGGTGGCGCTGCAGGGCCAAGTGGTCGAGACCGGCGTGGCGTTTACCATTACAATGAATTACAACAAATTCAGGGAACTGTTCCGCAAATCGAGGGAACAACTGCGCGAAGAGAAAAAGGCAAAAGAGAAAAAAGCTGCGGCAAAATTGAAAAAAGATGAAAAGAAATAGGATTTTATATTACACGATCCTCGTGATTTTTCTGGCGTCGTGCAGCAATACCAAATACCTGGCCGAGGGCGAACTATTGTATGTTGGGCCAAAGGTAAAGGTTCAAGGAAATGACGTAGACCGCAAGCAACGCAAGGCGCTCCAAAAGGAACTCACAGAAATGATTCGGCCAAAACCCAACAAAAAGGTGTTGGGTTTGCGCCCAAAATTGTATTTCTACAACCTTGCCGGCGAACCCAAAAAGGATAAGGGTTTTCGTTATTGGTTGCGCTATAAGGTAGGCGAAGCGCCGGTTTTATTCAGCAAGGTAGATTTAGAATTCAACAAAAAAGTATTGCAGAGTTATGCCGAAAATAAAGGCTATTTCAACACCCAGGTTGCCGCAGACTCGACGCGTAAAGGCAAAAAGGCCACTGCCGATTTCCTGATTAAACCGCAAACGCGTTACAAAATCAGGCAGGTTACTTTTCCCGGCGACTCGACAGCACTCGAAAAAGCCGTGACCTATGAAGCCAAAAGTACTTTTCTCAAACCCCAGGATGGCTACGACCTCGACATCATCAAAGCCGAACGCGAACGCATTGACACGCGCCTCAAGGAGAAAGGATACTTCTTCTTTAATGCCGATTACCTCAAGGTGCAGGTAGACAGCACTGTTGGGAAACACCAGGTAGATTTGCTCGTTAAGGTCAAACCCGAAACGCCAGAGCAAGCCAAAGAAGTTTACCGCATCAACAATATCATTGTCTATCCGAATTATTCGCTGCGCAGGAAGGCGTTCAAGACCAATGACACGATTAGAAAATACCGCGATTTCACGATTGTCGACCCTAAGAACACCTTTAACCCGCGGATTTACGACCGCACGCTGTATTTCAAGAAAGGCGACATTTACAACCGCACCAACCACAATCTGTCGTTGAACCGGCTGGTGAATCTGGGCGTTTTTAAATTCGTCAAGAACCAATTTGAAGTAAGTGACACTATCGGCAATTACCTCGATGCATTTTATTACCTCACGCCGATGCAGAAGAAATCGATCCGGGTAGAAGCGCTTGGCAAAACCAATTCGGCCAATTATACGGGAACAGAGCTCAACATTAGTTGGAGCAACCGCAACACATTTAAAGGTGCCGAATTACTTTCTATCAGTGCGTTCGGCGGGCTCGAAGTACAGCTAGGCGGGCAGAACAAAGGTTTTGATGTCTATCGCGTGGGAACCGAAACGAGTCTGGTTTGGCCACGTTTCGTGTCGCCCTTCAAATTCGAGACCGCCAGCGGATACATGCCGCGCACCAAAGCGACGATTGGATACGAATACCAAAACCGCGCAAAGTTGTATTCGCTCAATTCCTTTAAGGGTTCGTTTGGATACATTTTTAAGGAAAACATCAGAAAGGAACACCAGCTCAATGTGACCGAAATCAGCTATGTAAGTCCCACGAATGTGTCGGCATTGTATGAGGAAAAAATGAACCAAAATGAAGCGCTGCGCAAAGTCATCGAAAAGCAACTGATTTTTGGCCCTACTTACACTTACACCTATACCAATACGATGGAAACCGCCAAACGGCACACGATTTATTTCAAAGGTGCGGCCGACGTTGCAGGAACCATCGCCGGATTGGCTTCGGGCGCCAATGCCAAGAATGGCGAAACCAAAGAGGTTTTGGGTGTTGCGTTCAGCCAATATGCCAAGGCCGAGCTCGAACTACGGCATTATATGAAACTCACCGAAACCACGCAACTCGCCAGCCGGATTGACGTGGGCGCGGGTTACCC
>JAKQJQ010000289.1 GCA_029561105.1 Bacteroidota bacterium | reverse complement strand
TATCTCAACATTTATGAGAAAAGCGTACTGATGGTTCCGGTTGGGTTGACTTTGAAGCGGTAGTTCTTTTACAATATCTGTAGAAAGAGAAAATTGCATCCTTTGATTGCTGAACTTCGGAGAACGATTTTCGGCGCAGCGCGCAAGCCGAAAATAAAATAAATACTTCCGACCTGGCGCGACATTAAATTAGAATCGTACACCCGAGGCAGCATGCCGAACTGGCGAAGCAAAACAACGAAGATAAGCGGCAACGGAGGGCGTGGGAGTCGAGCCTTTTTCAGGCGAGCGGCTTAGCCCGTAGACCGCTTTCTGAGGTAGTTTTCAAGATTGTAATTTTTGGAGCATGGCCTTTTGCTTACTTTTGGGCCTATCCAAAAGTAAGACTAGCCCCGATAGTAGTGAAAATCCTTTTGCTGGCTTTTTTAGCCAGTAAAAGATTGCAACGGATAGCGGGAAACAGCTTCATAAAAATTCCTAAAATCTTCACTAAAAATTCGCAATTCATAGTTACCTTTGCGGCCAACAAACAGACAACTATGAATTTACAAAACATACCACAAATCAAGCACACCAATAGCGGCAATTTCTTTTTACTCGCAGGACCTTGTGCCATCGAAGGAGAGGAAATGGCGATGCGCATTGCCGAGAAACTCATCGGGATTGCAGACAAATTGCAGATTCCATACGTTTTTAAAGGGTCTTTCAAAAAGGCCAACCGTTCCAGGATTGACAGTTTTTGCGGGATTGGTGACGAAAAGGCGCTTAAAATCCTACGCAAGGTTTCTGAGACTTTCCACGTGCCTACCGTGACCGACATCCACACCAATGAAGATGCCGACATGGCCGCGCAATATGTAGACGTGCTGCAGATTCCCGCGTTTTTGGTACGCCAGACCGATTTGGTCGTAGCCGCAGCCAATACTGGGAAAACCGTAAACCTCAAAAAGGGACAGTTTATGAGCCCGGAAAGCATGAAACATGCGGTACAAAAAGTGCTCGATTGCAACAACCAGAACGTCATGGTAACCGATCGCGGTACCATGTTTGGCTACCAGGATATGATTGTGGATTACCGCGGTATCCCAACCATGCAGCAGTTTGCCTCGACGGTTTTGGATGTCACGCACTCGTTGCAACAACCCAACCAAATGGCGGGTGTGACCGGCGGAAGGCCAGAAATGATTGAAACAATCGCTAAGGCCGGAATTGCCGTTGGTGTAGATGGAATTTTCATCGAAACCCATTTCGACCCGGCGAATGCCAAAAGCGACGGTGCCAATATGCTGCACCTCGATTTATTTGAGCCTTTGATGACCAAACTCGTCGCCATCAGGAAAACCGTTAACTCCTTTTAATTTTATCAGTGTGAAAACTTCCCATTTATACGTCTTGCTGACGTTATTCTCGTTGAATATGAGTGCGCAGAAAACCACGCGGGCACAGCGCAATGAAAAATACAGAAATGAAAAATACACCGCACACAACAAGGGAAAGTTCTTTATTTCCTGGGGCGGAAACCGTGAAACCTACTCCACCTCGGATGTGACTTTTACCGGTAAAGACTACAACTTTACCATTTATGACATCCAGGCGCATGACAAGCCAAAAGGTTGGAGTATCGATTACATCAACCCGGCGCGAATGACCATTCCCCAGACCAATCTTAGGATTGGGTATTTCGTCAACGACCACTACAGCGTGGCCATTGGCGTAGACCATATGAAATACGTGATGTATCAGTACAAAACGGTTGACCTGAAAGGGTATTACCCCAATCCGGGCACCTATTCAGAAACGCAACCTGGCGACAAGGTATGGCTCACCGAAGATTTCCTCACCTTTGAGCACACCGACGGTTTAAATTACGTGAACGCCGAGGTGTCGCGACACGATGACATTGCCAAACTCACCAAATTGAATCTGGGCAATCCCGATAAAGTACAATTCAACCTTACTGAAGGCCTAGGAGCGGGAATACTCTATCCTAAGACCAACACCAAGTTGCTGGGTAAGGAACGACATGATGATTTTCACATCTCGGGTTACGGCGTTTCGGCCAAAGCGGGTTTGAACATTACGTTCTTTAAGTACTTTTATTTGCAGGGGGAACTCAAGGGTGGATACATCAATATGCCAGATATCCGAACCAC
>JAKQJQ010000275.1 GCA_029561105.1 Bacteroidota bacterium | reverse complement strand
TAAAAATGTTGTCGATTTGATTACCACCGTTGGACAAACTAGCGAAGGAATGGGAGCTACACAAGCTACCTCTTACAAAGCAGAAATTTTGGTTTCATTGGTGGAGAAAAAAGAACGCGAAGACAACTCCTTTATATTTGCAGCAAAAATCAAACGCGAATTAGAAAAAGTATTGGTTGGAGCCAAAGTTAAAACCGTTCCTATGGGATTATTAGGAGCCGACCAAGCACCAATCAAACTAACTGTGACTGGTCCAAATTTTGAAGACGCAATGGCTTTTGCAACCAAAGCCGCTGCCGAATTGAAAAAAGTTCCGGGATCATCTGAGGTGAAATTAACTTCGGAAGCAGGAAATCCTGAGATTAAAGTCGTGGTAAACCGCGATAAAATGGCGGCTTTAGGATTGACTTTACAAACCGTGGGGATGACTATGCAAACGGCTTTCAGCGGAAATACTGATGGTAAATTCCGTGCTGGAGAATACGAGTACGACATCAACATTCGTTTTAATGAATACGATCGTTCAAATGCCAAAGATGTAAACGATTTAATTTTTCTAAATAGTGCTGGACAACAAATCAAATTATCTCAGTTTGCCGATGTTATCGAAAGTTCTGGCCCAAGTATGCTGGAACGTAGAGACAAAAGTACTGCCGTATCTATAGAAGCACAAACTGTAGGTCGCCCTTCAGGAACAGTAGCTACCGAATGGGAAACTGTATTCTCTAAAATGGAAAGACCAGCAGGTGTAAACTATGTTTGGGGTGGTGATATGGAAAACCAAACCGAAGGTTTTGGTACATTGGGAATTGCCTTATTGGCAGCGATTATCTTAGTTTATCTTGTAATGGTAGCTTTGTATGATGACTTTGTAACTCCATTTGTGGTATTGTTTTCTATTCCGTTATCGTTCATTGGAGCCTTGTTAGCCTTGGCATTGACAAACAACTCATTGAATATTTTTACCATCTTGGGTATCATTATGCTAATTGGTTTGGTATGTAAGAATGCGATTTTGCTGGTTGACTTTGCCAACCACAGGAAAGATGCAGGAGAAAGTACATTCGATGCCTTAGTTCAAGCCAATCACGCTCGTCTTCGTCCTATTTTGATGACCACAATTGCGATGGTAATTGGTATGATTCCAATTGCCTTGGCCAAAGGAGCCGCTGCCGAAATGAACAACGGATTGGCTTGGGTAGTTATCGGAGGATTGATGTCTTCCCTTTTCCTAACCTTGATTGTCGTTCCTGTAGTATATGCCATTTTCGACAGTGTCAGAGTGCGTTTAGGCAAAGACAAAAAAGTAGATTATGCCGAATTAATGACCGCCGAATACAAACACCGAAAATTAGTGGACGGTTTTAA
>JAKQJQ010000271.1 GCA_029561105.1 Bacteroidota bacterium | reverse complement strand
ACCATTCGGTGATGTTAGCCTCCAGCAGGTATCTGCTTCCAGTTTTTTGTGAAATGTTCTCCTGCAGTTAATAAAGCTCCCATCCTGAAATGCCTGTGCAATCAAACTTTTGGTGGCGAAGCAGCTGTAGATAAAGACATTGTCTTTCCTTTTGATAAAAAGAAAACACCGCTTGGTAACCGCCGCTTTTGCGGCGCACTTGAGTGGGGTATGTTGCGTGCTCAAAATAAAAAAGGAAGCTATGGCAACGATTAACATGAACCCATTTAAAACAAAGTTTCAAAAAATTGTAACGCTGCTATGCATGAGTGCAGCGTTATTGGTTACTGGTAACACAACAGCCCAAAACGTTGGTATTGGTGTGGCATCACCATTGGCAAAATTACATGTAGGTGGAGGCAATGTATTGCTTGAGCAGAATCTGCAAGTGAATGGCAGCGGTCTTTTTCTTCAAAAGTTTACTGTGGGTCTTGTGCTGGGTGAAACAGATCATAAACTGCGAGTTGCGGGCGGCAAAACCTGGACGTCAACATTAACGGCAGGTGGCGAAGGATATACCGGCAAAATGTTTAGTGTGTACGGCGATGCACAAATTTCGCAAAACCTGAATACGGGTTCGCTCAACGTGGCACAGAATGGCACCGTAAACGGCAATTTCAGGGTTGATGGACGCATCGGCATTAACGGTCCTACCAATGCTTCGTATGGATTGATCGTGAACAATGCCAATTCGTATTTACAGGGCGACGCGACAGTTGATGGCAACGCAAGGGTAGATGGACGCATCGGCATCAACGGCCCGACAAATTTGAATTACGGGTTGATGGTCAATAACGCCAACACATACCTGCAGGGAAATCTTACTGTAACGGCAGACGCCGTGGTGAACGGAAACGCAAGAGTCGATGGACGCATTGGCATCAACGGCGCTACCAATGCAGCCTACGGATTAATGGTAAATAATGCCAATAGTTACCTGCAGGGCAACGCAACGGTATCCGGGAATTTAACGGTAGGTGGAAGCCTGTCCGTTAACGGGAAAGGCATGGTTACAAGTAACGGACCCTCGCCTTTACGCATTTCGTTCAACTCAACCTATGTCAACCAGGAAATGACCGGCAATCACGACGGTTCGCACTTATTTTCATTGCCGGAATTTGGTACTTCCGTTGGTGATGTGAGAGTTGAAATTGCGCAGTTCATGCCGTCGGGTGACAGCGACCCGGAGGACTTTACCTGGTGGGTCAGCGATATTGATCCTGTTGCCAACACGGCCCGCATCCGGTTTCGGAACATATCCAATTTTGGCAGAACACTCCGGGGCACATTCTATCTCACCGTGATCATGAGAGATTAATTTTTTTGAATGATCGGATTAAAAATTGAGATACACTAAATAAAATCAACATGAAAAAAATTTCTTTATTAACTGTAATGTTTTGCAGCGCTACGATGCTTGTCGCACAAAAAGTAGGTGTGGGCACTAATACACCCCAGGAACAATTGCACGTACATGGTAATATGAGGGTTGATAATGATTTGATCGCTTATCAAAACGGGGTGCTGTATGATAGTTTGGTTGTGGGCAATTTAGCCGGGGCGACCAATGCAAGGGTGAGGGTGGTTGGTGGCAAAACCAGGACGGATGCGCTAACCGTGGGGGGTGAAGGATTTGTAAATAAAATGTTTAGTGTGTACGGCGATGGGCAAATTTCCGGCAACACATTAGTTTCTTCGCTGAACGTAACGGGCAGCGGTACCCTAACAGGAAATGCCCGGATCAACGGGCGCATCGGCGTTAACGGTGCAACCAGTGCATCCTATGGTTTA
>JAKQJQ010000248.1 GCA_029561105.1 Bacteroidota bacterium | reverse complement strand
TGCTGCAGCAGCGGTATTGGTGGTCTCGCTATCGATACCTTTTTACAACATCCTAAAAAAACCAACCCTGGAGCTCGACAATACCACTCTTGAAAATTATATTACTGATCACAGTGGCATTTCGGACGCCGATTTTGTAGAGCTTCTTGACGAAAAAGACCTCGAGCAAATGAGCATCGACTCGGGCATTGAGAAAGATGCCATTGAGGATTTGCTTTCTACCAATGCCAACTTAGAGTCCTACCTTATCAATTAAATTACCTTGACATGAAAATATCCAAACTCCTTTCATTGCTGCTTCTTTTTGTCTCATTGACCGCGTTTGCGCAACCCAGGCTTCGGCAAAAAATGGAACAGATCAGAACGCTAAAAGTAGCCTATATCACCGATGAGCTTGAGCTCACACCCGATGAAGCCGCCAAATTCTGGCCGGTTTACAACGCTTACGATGACAAACAAAAAGAGCTGCGACAGGAGAAAATCCGTTCGTACCTCAACCGGATGGATGGCGAGGATATCAATAAATTGAGCGAAAAGGAAGCCAGTACTTTCCTGAACCAGATGGAGGAAACAGAAGATGAATTGTACCTACTCCGCAAAAAATTCATCGCTAACCTCAAAGGGATTTTACCCGTGAAGAAAATCATCAAACTCAAAAAGGCCGAAGAAGGCTTTAACCGAAAACTCCTCAGGCAATATCGCGATAAAAACCCAAGAGAATAATCATTTGAAGTGCAGCACCAATAAGCCGTTTGGCCCGGCAGCCGCGGCAGTATTGTGATTCAGGAATCTTATCGTGTAGAGGTCTTTCTGTTCGAGTAGTTTGACCCAGGTTTTCCCAGAATTAAAAGAATACGCAAGTCCCGAAACGCCTACGCTTACTATTTGGGCGCCTTTGCTTTTGGGAACAAACTGTACACACGAAGCGTAACCGAAACCCTCATTTTCTGCGAGCAACTCCCAGGTTTTTCCACCATCTTTTGTAAGTGCTTTGTTACCGGTTTGCTGTTGGGGCAGATCGTAATTGCCTCCGGCGACAATACCCAATGTATCGTTGTAAAAATCGGCGGTAAAGATTCCTGTCATGGCCAAACCTTGAACCATTGGCGTTTCATAAACCTGCCAGGTTTGGGCCTGATCTGGCGAATAGAATACACGGGCTTTTTTTCCGCCCGAAACTACCCATGTTTTATTCC
>JAKQJQ010000239.1 GCA_029561105.1 Bacteroidota bacterium | reverse complement strand
AGGTTGATATTTTGCCGCTCGATGAGTGAACCAATTCATCTTTTTTCGAGCGGCTGAATATCAACCTCATCAACCTTATAAACCTCATCAACCATCCTCAACATTTTCCTATTTTTGCCGCTCAATCATTTAAGCCATGATCCAACGTATTCAATCCATTTATCTATTGCTCGCTTCTCTGGCCGGTTTTGGTCAGTTCGGACTCCCCTACCTGCGCGTACCTTCGGGCGACCCATCCACCGTGCTGCCTGCGCTGACCGACCAGGTGTACAACCCATTTGACAACATCGGTTTGCTGGGATTAAGTGTGCTGGGTGCAGCCATTTCGCTGGTGGCGATATTCATGTTTAAAAACCGGGGCTTGCAGCGGCGCATTGCGGGCGGAGCGGCCCTTTGTTCGGTGTTGCTGGCCATCCTTTTGGGCCTCAGCGTGTACAAGTTGCTGAGCATTTTGCCTGCCAACAGCCATGTGGCTTATCAGGCAGGCATCGCATTGCCGGGCGTAGCGCTGCTGATGCAGTGGCTGGCGGGTAGGTCCATTAAAAGTGATGACAAACTGGTGAAGTCGATGGACCGCTTGCGATAAACCGCATTACCGGTACAATTTACCGCTTTCCAGATACTCCCAAACAGCATCCGGCACGAGGTAGCGGATCGATTTTCCTTCTTTGAGGCATTCGCGGATATAGGTAGCGGAAATATCGAGCAGGGGCGCTTCGCACACTTTGATACGCGGGTGATCGGCCAGTGCCCCCAGTTCGTAGGCCGGGCGTTTGTACACGTAAATATCGTAGCCGGCCAGGATCTGCTCGTAGTTTTTCCACAGATGCAGCGAGGCGATGTTGTCGCCGCCCATGATGAGCGCAAATTCGTGTTGCGGGTATTTTTCCTTCAATACGGCCAGCGTATCGATGGTGTAAGAAGGCTGCGGCAGACTGAATTCGATATTGGAGGCTTCCACGCGCGAGTTGTCGCCGATGCCGAGCCGCACCAAATGCAACCGGTCCTGGTCGCGGGCGAGGGTCTTTTTGGGTTTCAGCGGATTCTGCGGACTCACTACCAGCCATACCTTCTGCAGGTCGGTTTGGGTGGCCATGTGGTTGGCAATGATGAGGTGGCCGACGTGCACGGGGTTGAAAGACCCGAAAAACAAGCCGATCTTCATTTACCCAGGTTTTTGTCCTCGTTTTCCACGCGGTTCAGGAGGTTTTCCACGCGGTACATTTCGTCTACCGTATCGTCGAGGTAAAATTCCAGTTCGGGCATACGGCGCATTTGTTTGCCCAGTTTGGCCGACAAAGCCTGGCGCAGGCGCGGATAGTTGTCTTCCAGTTCGAGGATTACTTCCTGCTTGTTTTCCGTGCCGTACACACTGATGTACAGTTTGGCGGCCAGCAGGTCGGGCGTCATTTTCACCGTCGTGAGCGTCACCAGTTTGTTGCGGCCGTAAATATTGACGCCTTCTTCCGAAAGGATCATGCCGAAATAGCGTCGGATGAGCTCTCCAATCTGCTTCTGTCGTATCGATTCCATGGTATTGGTCAGGTATAACTTTTAAAAAACTTTGGGGTCAAACGCGGTAATGGTGGGAAAAGTGCCACAAAGGTACGCCTATTCAGAACTATTTTTTCCCTGCTCTTGTTCAAGGGATAGTTTTCCAAATAAAAATTGGATTTTTTTTCAGCGGGGTTTGGTTTTTCGGAATGCATGGTCTTATCTTTGCCCCGCTTTTCTAACCCCGGTTAGAATCGCGTTGATCTCGTAGCTCAGTTGGTAGAGCACTTGACTTTTAATCAAGGAGTCATGGGTTCGAGTCCCATCGAGATCACTTTGAATATCAACGGCTTATGAGGCGACGGCTTCGTAGGCCGTTTTTTGTTTGTATACGATTTGCATACAAAATTCTTTTTAGAGATGAGGTTGTGGCTGCAAAAACCTCTCATTCATTGGCTTTCGGAGGATGCTGGATGAATAAATTTACTCTGTATTCAACACTCCCGGCAATTTTGCGGTCAATAGCGGATGAATTATATATGCCTCACTGTGGGGTCTCTCCTTCATTTCTTTTTTATTCAGGCATAAAAGTTGCAAAACGGACCACTGAATGCATACCTGACCGTATAATTGTGACCAATATCAAGTATATCTATAAAAAGCCAATGTATCCTTTCGTTTATGCCCAAAATCATTGACAATGAGCGTCTACTCCTCACCACAGAGTTGCGAGATACCTTACATACAGCGCGCCGAGCCGACTTTTGCGTAGGATATTTCAACTTGCGGGGATGGAACGAACTGGCTGATCTGGTAGATTATCTCCCCGGTGAAGAAATTTTTGAAGAGGCTTTGGATGGAAACACTCTCCGCTATTGCCGACTTCTGGTCGGTATGCACAAAGCACCGGATGATTTGCTACGGGATTTTTTCAATGAACCCAGCACACTGGATAACAAAAAAGCCACCGAATTGCGCAAACGCATGGCGCAAGAATTTCGCAGACAACTGACCGTCGGATATCCTACCGAACGAGATGAATCTTATCTAAAGAAACTTTCCCAACAGATCAGGAATAAGCGGCTGGCAATCAAACTTTATCTCAAAAATACGCTCCATGCAAAGTTGTATCTAGCTCATACCAACCAGAGAAATGCCCCAATAGTGGGTTTTGTAGGTAGTAGTAATCTTACTTTTTCAGGTCTGAGCAGTCAGGGTGAATTGAACGTAGATGTGGTAGATAGCACCGCTTCTGAACTGCTTCGAGATTGGTTTGAAGAACGCTGGAATGATCGCTGGTGCGTGGATATTTCAGAAGAGGTGGCTGACATTATCGACAACCACAGTTGGGTACAACAAAAACCACCTTACTATATCTATCTTAAAATCGCATATCACCTTTCCCAGGAAGCGAGGGCAGGGTTGAATGAATTCCGGTTGCCTAAAATTTTTGAGGAGCGCTTGCTGCCATTTCAACAGCAAGCGGTAAAAATTGCCGCCTACCACATCCACAAACGAGGAGGCGTCATTATTGGAGATGTGGTTGGCTTAGGCAAAACCATCACCGCAGCAGCGGTTGCTAAAGTGTTTCAGGAGGATTTTTTTTACAAAACACTCATCATTTGCCCTCCGAACCTTGCGCCGATGTGGGAGAGTTACAAACAGGAATATGATCTGCATGCCGATATTGTTTCGATTGGCACCGTGCAAAACGATTTAAAAGACAAAAAGCGTTATAAACTTTTGATTGTCGATGAAAGCCATAACCTGCGCAACAACACAGGAAAAAAATATAAGGCAATCAAAGAATATATAAGTGAGAACGACTGCAAAGTAGTCTTGCTTTCAGCCACACCATATAATAAGTCTTTCCAGGATATCGCCAATCAACTCAGCCTTTTCATAACTGAGGATAATGACTTGGGTATCAGCCCCGAACACTATATTGAAAGTATCGGAGGCGCTACCGACTTTTTCAGCAGGCATCCCGAAGTATTTATTCGCAATATCAAAGCGTTCCAGTTAAGTGAATTTGCGGACGATTGGCGTGAGCTACTTCGGTTCTACATGGTTCGACGCACGAGAAGTTTTATCAAAACAAATTACACGGAGTTGGATCCGTTTAACGGCAGGCGTTTCCTCACTTTTTCAAATGGTGACCGCTCTTATTTCCCAGATCGTATTCCTAAAAAGGTTGAATACGAATTTGACCCTGATGACAGATCTGATCAATATGCCAAACTTTACTCTTCCACTGTAGCAGATATTATCAGTGATCTGGCGCTGCCCCGCTATGGACTTCGCAAATATATTAAAGACAAAGAAAAGGCTACAGCATCATCTTCGGATGCTGTGATACTGGATAATCTGTCGCGCGCAGGTGAACGCCTGCGGGGCTTTTGCCGTACTAACCTTTTTAAACGCCTGGAAAGCAGCGGCTGGGCCTTTCTTCTTTCCGTGAGTCGGCATATTCTGCGTAATTACGTCACGGCGTATGCCATTCAAAACAACTTGCCAATTCCCATCGGAACGCATATCTCCAATATACTCGACGATTTTATCGATGATCAGGATACGGATGACAATCCCGAGGACCAGCAAGAAGAAAAAATCGGTCTGCTTATCAGCGAGGAAGGCTTTTTAAAACAGGCTGAAAAAGCCTATCGACTGTTTCAAACACAAAAGTACACCGGTAAATTTGACTGGATTTCACCACATTATTTCAACAGTAATTTACTGAAAGACCTTGAACGGGATGCGCAAAACCTAAGCGGCATTCTCGATCTGGCAAAGACTTGGAGCCCCGATTCAGACAGACAGTTGAATGCTTTGTTTGACCTTATTACCAATAAACATGGCAAAGAAAAGGTATTGATCTTCACGCAATTTGCAGATACCGCCCAATACCTCTATGAAAACCTGCAAAAACGCGGTGTTAAGCAACTTGGTATCGTGACGGGTGGCTCTAAAAATCCGACTGACCTCGCTTATCGATTTAGTCCGGAGAGCAATAAGAAAGACTTCCCCGAGGGGCAGCAATTCAGAATATTAGTTACCACCGATGTACTATCGGAAGGACAAAACCTTCAGGATGCACACATCGTACTGAATTTTGACTTACCCTGGGCCATTATCCGGCTAATCCAGCGCGCTGGTCGCGTTGACCGTATCGGACAAAAAAGCGATCATATTTTATGTTATTCTTTTCTGCCGGAGGATGGAATAGAAAACATCATACGCCTCAGACGCCGGCTATCTACCCGAATCCGTGAAAATGCAGAGGTAGTCGGTTCTGACGAGGTGTTTTTCGATGGCGACCCTATTAATATTCAGGACATCTATTCCGAAAAATCCGGCATTCTGGATGAAGTTGATACTGAAATGGATGTGGATTTATCTTCTTTTGCATTCCAGATATGGAAAAATGCCATCGACGCACGACCTGAATTGAAAAAAATCATTCCCGACTTACCAAACGTTTCCTACTCTACCAAAACAGCTAATGCGGAAGAACCTCAACCCGGCGTAATTCTGTACGCACGCACCGCTCGCGAAAATGACGTCCTCACCTGGCTGGCCCCCGACGGTTCGGTGGTCACTCAAAGCCAGTTCCGCATTCTGCGCGCGGCAGCCTGCGACTACGATACGCCGGCGTCTGAACGAAGGAACGACCACCATGATCTGGTAAAACAGGGGCTTACGCTCATACATGATGATGAACGCAGCCAAATCGGTACGCTGGGAAAACGTAGTTCTGCTAAATACCGCGTATTCTACAGGCTGACGGAATACATCAAAAAACGTGAAGGGGAGCTGTTCGCGGCGCCGGAAGACCTCAAAAAGGCCATCGATGACATATGGCGTTTCCCCTTGCGGGAGTATGCCCGTGAGACACTCAACCGAGAATTACGAGCCGGTATCAAAGACGAAGGGCTTTCCGATTTGGTCCTGTCTTTGTGGGAACAAAACAAACTCGTCATCGAAAACAACGACGATGATGCCGCTACGGCCCAACCTCAAATTCTTTGCTCGCTTGGAATAATATAAGATTATGCCCACCATAAAACGAAATGACTTTGACCGGCTGGTCCGTGATTTTAAATTTTCCGAACTCTTCAACGAACTCGGCTGGAACAACACTTCCTTTAGCCGCAACATTAAGATCGAAGACCAAAACTACCCGTTGACCAGTATTGCCGAAAAGAATGGATTCTTTGTCATGCTCTGCGAAGCAATGGAAATGCCTTCTCTGCCCGTGCGGCGTCAGATCGACTCGGCTTTTACAAAAGTGAAAGATTTCCATCTTATTATTTATGCCGACCAGGCACAGCGCGAACAACGCTGGCAATTTGTACTGCGGGCACCCAACCGCCCGCCTAAAAACATTGAGGTAGGTTGGAAAAAAGGACAGGATACGGAAGTGCTCTGGCAACGCACACAGGGCCTCTTTTTCGCCCTGGATGAAGAGGAAAACATTACAATTGTCGATGTTACGAGCCGCGTCACAGACGCCTTCAGTACAAATGCAGAAAAGGTAACCAAAAAATTCTACGACACGTTTAAAAAAGAGCACGGTCAGTTCCTGGATTTTATACAAGGCATTGGCACCCAGGTAGATAAGGAGTGGTATGCTTCTCTTATGCTCAATCGCCTGATGTTTTGTTATTTCATCCAGAAAAAAGGATTTCTGGATAACAATACAAATTACCTGTCCGACAAATTGGCTGAGACTAAAAAAAACGAAGGCAGTAAGACGTTTTACTCTTTCTACCGGAGTTTTCTACTAGTACTGTTCCATCAAGGCCTGAATGAACCAAATCAATCTCCAGAGACCCGTGCCGAAATTGGCCAAATTCCTTACCTCAACGGTGGCCTGTTCGATGTGCACGAACTCGAGGCAACTTATGCCGGTATCGATATTCCGGACGAAGCCTTCGAACGTATTTTCAAGTTCTTCGATCAGTGGGAATGGCACCTGGATACACGTACCAATGCTTCCGCAAAAGAAATCAACCCCGACGTTATTGGTTTCATTTTTGAAAAATACATCAATGACCGCGCCGATATGGGCGCTTATTATACGAAGGAAGATATCACAGATTATATCTCCAAAAACTGTATTATTCCTTTTCTGTTCGACCAAACCGAACGCAACGGAGGTCGCCTGCAAGCTTGTTGGGATTGGGTAAAGCAAAGCGGAGATCGATATATTTTCCCTTCCATACGACATGGCGTATCCTTGGCGCTGCCCCCGGGCATAGAGGACGGCCGGGATACCGCCCGCCCCGACCTGGTAGCGCGCCGTAAAGCCTGGAACCGCGAAGCACCGCCCGAATATGGCCTCCCCATGGAGTGGTGGCGGGAAGTGGTGGAACGCAGAAAGCGCCATGACGATCTGCGGGAAAAAATAGACAGCGGTGCGATTCAATCTATTAATGACTTCATCACCCTGAACCTGGACATCCGGCACTTCGCACAGGATGTGTTGCAAAAAACGGAAGACCCGGATTTTATCTGGGCCTTTTTCCGTGCGCTCAGTTCCGTTTCGGTACTCGACCCAACCTGCGGCTCCGGAGCGTTTCTATTTGCCGCGCTTAATATCCTGGAACCGCTCTACGAAGCATGCCTCGACCGTATGGCCGCTTTTGTAGAGGCGGGTGAAAGCAGGCACCGCAAGAACTTTGAACACATCCTGGCCGAATCAGCGGATACGACACGGCATCCCAGCCGGGAGTATTACATCCATAAAAAAATAATAGTACAGAACTTATACGGCGTAGACATCATGCGCGAAGCCGTCGAAATTGCCAAACTGCGGCTATTTCTGAAACTGATGAGCACCGTGCGGCCCGACCGGCGCAAACCCAATCTGGGACTGGAGCCTCTACCTGATGTCGACTTTAACCTGCGCTCGGGCAATACGTTGGTGGGCTTTGCTACTCTGGATGAGGCCATTGAAGCCATCAACCAACGCGACCTGCCTGCCGGTGCACAGGGGCGTCTGGTGTTTGGAGAAGAACTGGAAGTCATCAATGCTGTGAAAGAAAAGGCCGAACTGATTGGCATGGCCTACAAACGTTTTAAAGATGGACAAACCACGCTGCCGGACGGCGCCGGGCTCAAAAAAGCCAAAGACGAGCTCACCCGCAGACTCCGCGACCTCTCGACTACACTGGACGAATACCTGGCCTTTCAATACGGCGTAGATGCCCAAAAAAACAAACAAGGGTTCCAGCAATGGAAAATATCGCACCAGCCCTTTCATTGGTGGTCGGAATTTTATGAGGTGCTGTATGATGAAGAGGATAAGTTTAAGGGGTTTGATGTGGTAATTGGAAATCCGCCTTATATTCAAAATTCTGAAATAAAATACTCATTAAAAAATTACCTAACCGTAACCTGTGGGAATCTTTATCCAATAGTAATTGAACGCTCAATATCAATATCAAATATAAAAAATTACAAAGGTTTTATCGTTCCTGTCTCATCTATCTCTACAGATGGGTATGCACCTTTACAACAAATTTTAGTTAATTATGATCTTATCCATAGTTCTTATGATGATAGGCCTTCTCGTCTATTTGATGGCTTAGAACATATACGATTAACGATACACTTAATAGGGAAAAAACGCCAAGACAACGATTTCTTTTCCTCAAAATATCACAAATGGAATGCCACTGAGCGTGAAGCATTATTTCAAAGGATAGTTTTTGTGAAAAATGATCCGAAAACACTCAACAACTCTTTTCCTAAAACTTATTCTACGATTGAATCCATCATACTTGGCAAAATAAGCGCTGAAAAAAATAAATTAATTTCCTATCAAAGGAAACCTAATAACAATGTTGTATATTTTTCTAGAAAAGTTGGTTATTTTCTTCAAATACTGAACTTTGAGCCAACTGTATTAGATGAATTTGGGAATAAACGACCTCCATCTGAATTTAAATCACTTTTTTTTGAAAATTCAGATTATGCTAAATCAGCATTATGTCTTCTTAACTCAAATTTATTTTATTGGTTTATTACTATTTTGTCAGATTGTCGACATTTGAACAAACGTGAAATTGATGATTTTTTCATTAACCTTGAAAAGTTTAGTAAATCAAAAAAAGAATTTATTTCCATTTTATCAAAAAGGCTAATGGAAGATTTCCGATCTAATTCTGAGCAGCGGAAAATGAAGTTCAAACATGCCCAACTACATATTCAATGTATCATTCCTAAGCACTCCAAACCCATCATCGACGAAATCGATACCGTTTTAGCAGAACATTACGGTTTCACAGAGGAAGAACTGGATTTTATCATCAATTATGATATCAAGTACCGGATGGGCAGAGGTACTGGAGAGGAAGAATAAAATCTAAAATGACTGGATTAAGCCCATTTCAACTGTAAAGTATCCATCTTTGCCAACAGAATTACATTTAACATGACACAAGAAGAACGGATAAAATATTGGAGCAACCGCCTGCTCGACCGCCTGCTGGAGTACCGCAAGGAGCACCCTTCCTTCACGTTTGCTTTGCGCCAGCGCAACAAATACGGCCGGCTCGAATCGGGACACTGGTTTCAGGGGGATAATTTTTACATCTTCGTGGGTTTCACGCAGCGCGGCGACGAGGACAACAAGACCAAGTCGGTCGGGTTGGTATTCTCTGATTTGGGAAACACAAGCGCCGGTTGCCATGTCGAAATTATTTTTCGGACGGAACCGATTGCGCCTTTGGTAGCCATGTACCGCCATATCGTCAGTACGGAAAAAGGCTACTACAAGCCGAATCAGCCATATTACGATGGCTACAAATATTTCAAGGATTATCCCGACGGCGATCCGGTTAAGAATCTGGAATCCTTTTTAGAAACAGACTGGAAGGTATTTGTTAAAGAGGTAGAGGCGCGTAATCTGCGAGAGGAGTTTTATGTGCAGGAATTGGATTTTGTCAAACATCTGAGGCGTATAGAAGAGATACGCGGGAATCCGCTACCACCTTTACCGGAAGGCGTAACAGAGGCTCCAACTCAGGCAGACCAGGAAAACAATACAGATGATGAACGCGTAACGGAAGAGATGAAGCCACGCGATATCGAGCAAATAGACGAATCCAGTGCGCCAAGCGATACGAGCGTATCACCTGAAATTATGAATCCCTTTGATGCTGCGAAAATTGATATCCGGGGACAATCGCTCAGTCTGGACTTGCTGGTAAAGCGCATTAAAACGGATCGTGTCAATCTTTATCCCGATTATCAGCGTCTGCCGGAACTCTGGAAACCGGAACGCATGAGTCAGTTGATAGAATCTTTGCTGATACGGATTCCACTGCCGGTATTTTATTTCGACGGCAGTAATGACGTCTGGGAAGTCGTAGACGGACTGCAACGACTCAGTACGCTGAAGCGATTTATGGTAGACAAAGGAGACCAGGCACTTCGCCTGACCGGTTTGGAATATCTGAAAGAGTACAATGGTTTGACATTCGATGAGTTACCGCCTTTTTTGCAAAGCCGTATCGAAGAGACACAACTGATGATCTACGTGATTAATCCGGGCACCCCCGAAGAGATCAAATTTAATATATTCAAACGTATCAATACGGGCGGATTGGTGCTCACGGCGCAGGAAATACGCAACGCACTCAACCAGGGAATTCCGGCGAAAATAGTACGCGAAATGGCCGGCTATGAAGAATTTAAAATTGCTACGGGCTATAAAATTCCCACGGATCGTATGGAAGATTGTGATTTTGTTACACGTTTTATTGGTTTCTACCACGATTACCGGAATTACCAACCCGATTTGGACACCTGGTTGAATAAAGGGTTAGCCCGCTTAAAAACAATGAGCGAAGCCGAACGGCAGGCTATGAAATCGGATTTTAAAAAATCCATGATTGCCATGCACGAAATTTTCGGCGACGAGGCATTTCGAAAACGTTACGTGGATACAGACCGGCGAAAGCCCATCAACAAGGCGCTTTTCGACAGTTGGTCGGTCAATATAGCGAATCTGTCAACGGACGAAATCAACAAGATCAAGCGCCGTAAAAAACGTTTGATGGACGGTTTCATTCGCTTGATGAACGAGGAGGAATTCGATATAGCGATTAGCCGTTCTACCGGTGACGCACAGTCTGTACGCCGTCGTTTCGAAAAAATAGCCGACCTGATCAAACAAACGCTTCAAGACTAAAATATGATCCGCAAACTCACGCTTAAAAATTTTAAATGCTTCGAGGAAGCCGATTTCGAATTGACCAATCTCAATTTGCTTACTGGGCTGAATGGTATGGGCAAGTCCTCGGTCATACAATCACTGCTGCTCTTACGTCAGAATTTTGATCGAAACACATTGGGCAAACGTTTATCGCTGAATGGCGATCTGACGCAGTGTGGCAATGCTTCGGACGTACTATTCCAATATTTCAACTCTTCAGAGATCGAATTGAAACTTCGTTTTGACAAGGATCACGCTGCGGAATGGACTTGGGATGGACGCTCCGGTGGAGATAGCCTCAACCTGATTAGATATTCCGGCTACGATGAAAGGAACTGGAGTACTCAATCTTTATTCAACAACCAGTTTCATTATTTGAATGCGGAGCGTATAGGGCCGCGCCCATATTTCGAGACCTCTACTCATTCGGTGGTAAATGAAAACCAGATTGGTAGCCGGGGAGAATATGCAGCCAATTATTTAGCCGAATATCAGGACGAGGATATTAAAATTCCGGCGCTGGCGCATCCAAAATCGACCGGCCTCACCCTGTATGAACAGGTAAATGCCTGGCTGAGCGAAATCAGACCCGGCACAAGGATAAGTGTTACACGTTCGAATGAAATGGGACTTGTTACGCTCAGTTATCAATTTGTGGCAGGCAGTGATGCGGGCAATAAATTCCGTCCTACCAACGTCGGATTTGGTCTCAGTTACATACTTCCACTTTTAGTTGCAGTGCTGGCCTCGGAGCCTAATACCTTGCTACTTCTGGAAAACCCGGAGGCACATTTACATCCGCATGGTCAGGCCCAAATGGGACGATTTTTGGCAATGGCCGCTGCGCAGGGTGTACAGATTATTGTTGAATCGCATAGCGATCATATTCTGAATGGCATTCGTGTAGCTGTGAAAGAAGGAACTTTGCCGGCCGAACAAGCCAACTTGATGTTTTTTACCGGCGATGTGATCGATGGGAAGTTTACGCACTATATCGAAACACCTAAAATTGACAGCAATGGCAAATTAGACTATCGGCCGGAAGGATTTTTTGATGAATGGGACCGCCAATTAACTCAACTCATTTAAATCAGATATACTTATGGATTTGTTTTTTAATGAGTTGTCATTACGTGTTGCTTCCGATCGTTTTGTTGCAAACCAATGGTTTGAGGCATTGGGTAATTTGTATAAAGTCGCAGCGGGTTTAGGTATCGGTGAAATTAAAGTTCCGGCAGCCTTTTTTGAGCATTCATTCACAGATGAGTGTTCTTTTTTTCAATGGGTAGATGACAAAAGATTTGACCCCGATTTCCGATTGTTGCTAAAGTCAAAAATCACAACTACCCCGGTCATCGAAGTTATGTTGGAAGAAAAAGAAACAGGCATCGGCCGTGTTTTTGATTGCTTGTATTGTGGGAAAAATGCTTTGGGCTTAGGCGCTGCTTCACAACATATGTTTAATGCTATATCCATTAGTATGGCGCCGGACAGTATATGGGATGAAGCATATATCGGAGTAAGCATTTCTATTTTTGATGGAGACGATCTTAATGAAGAAGCATGTGAGATTCGGCATGTATATCAAAATGCGCATCTTAGTATTCATGCAGCCTGGTTGAAATCGCAGAAACGTCCCAATATTCCGAACGGCAATGTGCTTTGGCTCAAGCGAAATACCCTGTTTCCTAACTTGATTTTTTGCGACCACGTGCGTGGACAAATTGCAGGATTCAGCGGAAATCAGCCTGAATTCATTCAAATGCAAAAGCGTTTATATGAATTGGAAGAATACGCGTCCAAGCGCAGTGCGGGAACTTTTAGATCTGATGACCTTCCTTCAAAAGTTACACCAGAATCTGATACCCGTGGGAATGACTTTGCCAGTAAGTTGATTAGGGTATGTCCGGATGGGGAAACACGTTTCTTTGATTGGCATTCCAGGTATACACCCGGTGCAGGAAGAATACATTTTTTTCCTCTGGAAAATAGCAATAAGATCATTGTTGGAAATATAGCCAACCAGAATGAGATAAAATGACCTCCGCCCTCATTCAGTCGCAACTCGGCAATTCATCTTTGCTGGACCTCCCGCTTACGGCTTTTCTTTGCTCCCGCAAGGTGCCTGCAGAGGTAGTGCTTCGCTGTTATGATTGGGCTATCGCCCAGCGGGAAGCAGGCACCTGCATCATTAGTGGGTTTCACAGCCCACTGGAAAAAGATGTGTTGCGTTATCTGCTCAAAGGCAAACAGCCTGTCATTCTGGCGCTGGCGCGTGGATTAAAACAAACCTGGGAACCACCTTTACAAAAAGCGTTGGACGAGGGGCGACTGCTGATTATTTCTCCCTTTACGGAAAAAACGAAACGGGTTGCTGTGGATACCGCGGCGGTCCGAAATGATATGATGATACAATTGGCTGGCCGGATTGTGGTTGGGTATGCGGATTCGGAGGGGATGCTGGGGCGGAGGTTGGCAGTGATAGATCAGGAGAAGATGGAATATTTATGATTTGAGTGATATAAAGCCCAATTTAGGAAAGAACTGCTTGGCTTGATATGAGCATGCCCAGTTAATATCAGCCAGAAACGATGACATTTCCGGATTAGTTTCCATCTCTGAAAGGATAAGTATTTTTTTGCTTGTGGAACCTATTTCCACCTCATCAGGTCTTCCCCATCCACTCCGCCCAGGCGCAACGCCGCCGTGGTGTCTCCGACCTGCGGCCAATGTACAGCACAACTACGCTTTACTTTTATACTAAAAAACATCCTGAAATTACGTCCCGCTCAAGGGTATATTGACTGCATTTTTGTGCAAAAAAAGGCCTTCCTTCCGCGTTTTGATATGATGCAGGTCCAAAACCGTGCTGCCCGTTTACATCAGGTCGGAGACGCTGCTACAGCGCCGGGGTGGAGTGGCTCGGCATGCCGTTGACCTACCAATGCTCAAAACAACCGGGCGCTCCACCAATCCGGCAGAGCGCCCTCTCTTTTTACCTGCTACCCGTCACTACGCCACAGCAGCGGTCAACGACTCCGACCACGCGCTATGTCGCGCCTTCGTCCCCAGCACCCGAATCCGGATTTTCAGGTCACGGCCGGCGGGCAGGTTGTTCACCGTGAAACTGCGGCGGCTGCTGTAAGTGCCATTGGTCCAGGTGGCGCCGTTGTCGGCGGAGTACTCCACCGCGTAGTTGAGCGTGCCCGCTGCTTTGGGGTCGCTGATGGTCACCTGCACTTGTCCGCGGAAGCCGGTGCTTTTGACCTGGATGCTGCGCGGCGGCGAGATCTCGCCGGAGTCGCCCTGACGGCTGTTCCGGGTGCTCAGGCCTGCACTGGCGATGAAAGCCGCGTCGGCCATCGGCTGCTGTTCGATGGCGGTACAGAGGGCATCGAGGCTGCTCAGCAGTTTGGCTTTAGCCAGGTCTTTGTTGACGGTGTCGCTCACCCCCCCACGCAGGGCGGCGGTGAGGGCATTGTTGTACGCCTGCAGGTCGTCGGCCAGGGCGGTGACTTGTGTCTGCACCGCTGCGTAATTGGGTTGGTTGAGGGTGCGCTTCACCACATTGTCGACGTACACGGTCAGTTGGGTCTGACTGATGCGCTGGAACGCTGCGCGCAGAACTTTTACTTGATTTTGCATAAAAAAATGGAATTTTAAAAGTTTAACTTGTATGCTGTTGTCATTTCTGACGGAACAAAGGTGGGTGGGGCGCAGCAGGGAGCGCAAGTGGGGCGGTCGATTTGCTCGACGAACGAACCGGAGCGGTCGTTTTTTCGGGATGAAAAATCGTCGATCTCTTTCGGTCGGAATCCAGGCGACGGCTCCAGGTAGCCCTTCAAGGAACATGGTTTCCATGTTCGTCACCTGAGTCATTCAGGCAAGGAGTACTGCCATTTTACATATTGCAGGGGTCAGTACGGCAACGTATACAGGCATTTTACAGACGAATACATGATCTGTTACAACGTGTATAGGAACCAAAGCAATGAACATAGGAACCAAAGCAACGAACATAGGAACCAAAGCAACGAACATAAGAACCAAAGCAATGAACATAGGAACCAAAGCAATGAACATAGGAATCAAAGCAACGAACATAGGAACCAAAGCAATGAACATAGGAACCAATGCAATGAACATAGGAACCAATGCAATGAACATAGGAACCAAAGCAATGAACATAGGAACCAAAGCAATGAACATAGGAACCAAAGCAACGTGTACCAGCATGGAACCTGCGGTGAGTAGTGCAGGGACGGGTGAGACGATGGCCGGAAGAAAAAAGTGGCGGGCTGGTTTTGGGAGCTTGGAGTGAAGAGCGGCGCTGGGGCGTCAGTTGTTGGGGAGTGGGGGACACCAACGAGGCCGCCCAAGTAAGGCTGAAAGCACTACTTGGGCGTATTGTCAAAATGCGATCGGATTTTCTATGCTTAGTGCCATCAAAATAGGTGCAATTTTTCTTAAATCATAAGCAACTGCATCCTCATCAGATTTAAAAAGATTTTGTACTCTTTTCAAGTCATCTGATAATTGACCTAAGCCAATGTCAGTTGGATTTTCATAAGGATTATACAATTCTTCCTCAGAAATATCCCAGTAAAAATCATGATTTAGTTCAATTTCATTCCCAATACTTTCGCGAAGTCTGGAAAATAAAATCAAGGTCACCTTTTCTAGTTCTTCAATGTTGACTTTCATATCTACTGTTCATCAAGAAGTTTTTTAGCTTCGTCAGGTCTTCCCCATCTTTTCAACAAATCCCAGGCGCAGCGCCGCATCAGTGTCTCCGACCTGATGTAAACGTACAGCACGATTTTGGAACTACATCATACCAGAGCGCCGGAGGAAGGACTATCTTTTTGACTTCAAGTTAGCCAAAGATGCAATCTATATATCCTCCATTGGCAAGCAATACCATGATGTTTTATTATAAAAGAACGCGTAGTTGTGCTGTACGCTGGTCGCCGCTCGGAAACACTGCGCGGCGCTTAGACGAAGTGGGTGGGAAGACCTGCGAGGCGGAAAATAACCCCCGCGTTTTTGGATGCTTTAATTTTGTTGCTATATGTTTTTAAAAGGGTTGTTTTTCAACTGCTTTATTATTTTCTCAATCCGCTCAACACTCTCTTCCAATTCTTCAAGCCTCTTTGCTTTATAAGGAGCAGCATCTTCATTCACCCCGGAACTTATCTTCTGTACCTCATCTAAAAACATTTCTCCGACACCCGTCAGCAGCCAGTGCAGATTTATATGATACCTATCCGATATGCGGTAAAGTACATCGAGCGATAATTGCCGCTCTCCATTCATCATCTTACTGATATTTGGCTGAGCCATGCCAATACTCTTTGCAAAGGATACTTGATTGATATCCAACACATTAAGCAATTTTTTAAGCCTTATACTTTGATCAATATATTTCTGTTCCATCCATAAATCACATTCCATTTTGATATATTTATCGTGAAATCTTTAAAATATGTCAAAAGAGAATATTTTTGCTTGAAAGTTACCAAAAAGTGAACTCACGCAAAAATTTTACTTATGGGAGCAGAACAGCCGAAGCAGGATAAAACCAATCCTGAATCCCAGTCAAACTCGTTGTCACGTATTCTCGGGATTGTACTGTTGGCATCTACAGTTGTCATGATTCTAAGAATTGCTTTTCCCAGCGATGGAGAAGTACCAAAACTGAAGCCGAAAGATGCCGCCAGGTTAGAGAAAAAGTTGAGAGAAATCGATGATGCTGAGCAATACGCTCTGGTAGCAAGGAGTGATGGCCTCTATGCCTGCCTCAACGGTCCTCCAACCTACTACTTAAAAACTGGCGAAATATGGAGATATGGAGTTACCACCAAGGGTGAACTTGGGAGGTACAAAGGAAAATTCCTGATTCAGAACAACGTCATTTACACAGTTCAATTTAGGGGCAATGTTGCTGAATGTTTGAAGCAAGAACAGATCAATCTTTTCATGTATCCATATTTGCCTGAGAATTTAGCCAGACCTATTGAACTGCGACTGCCTAGGCCTCCATACAATCCTATCATGAACTAGTTTGAAAAAATGATCCTAAGTTGTAATTTTGTAAAAATATTCAGTATGCAAGTTACCAAGATGGTCGACGAGGACATTTCAGAAAAAGTCGACATTGATTATATTGAGAATCATTTCAAATCTGTGCCAAATGTTGGCATCATATACGTGTGTACTATAGAAAGTGGTGAGGAAGACGACTGGGTTGAAGATGGTTTTCGTTACATCGTCATTCATTTGCCTTACAAAGAAGTGAAAAAAATGCAAGATGTAAGGCCGTTGATGCTGGCGAAAGCAAGAGAGAAATTAGGATTGGTTGCATAAAATTTGAACCCAAATGCATCTCGATAGCATCCAAACACACATCGATAGCACCTAATTATAAAATCGTTGGGCCTCGGCAGGTCTTCCCAATCTTATCAACAAATCCCAGGCGCAGCGCCGCATCAGTGTCTCCGACCTGATGCAAACGTACAGCACGGTTTTGGAACTACAACATACCAGAGCGTCACCATGCAGCCATTCGACAATCTAAAACTTTACTACGCCGCCACCCGAAGGATTTACCATGTCTATGCGGTTGTAGGCATTGTGAATGTGGTCCTTATGTTGATTTTCTTTACAGGAAGTGACAACGCTATTGTCCGGGGCATACTTCAGGCTGGTCTTTTTTTCGGATTGTTGTATGCATTTCTGGGCGAATCAGGCGCTCGCCGGGCCGGCAGGTTTCTGACATTCCTGGACCAGCCGGAATACCAGGCAGATTTTTTTTATCCGCATGCCATGCGGGAAAATCATCTGCGTGTGCGGAGCATTGGTTTCTTCGCGTTGCTGTTTTTCGGAAGTATTATTTTTTTCGTTATTTCCATGCTGACAAAGAAAAACCCGCAAGTGGTTCCCAAAGATGAGATTGCACTTGCGGGTATTCTGCTGGGCTTAGCGATTCATGCGCTGCTCAGCATTATTATGTTATGGTATTTACACCGGCAGGCACGTACTTATTTGCGAGGCTGGGTTTAAGGAACGAACACAGATTTAATCCACCTCCACCTTCCCGCTCCCCACACCAGCACCATGTTCCGTTATCTGGAAAAAATAAATCCCTGCAGGTAACACACCGCGCCGCAGAACAGCCCGGTTATCTGCCATCTCAACTGTCTGTAACAGCCGCCCGTGCAGGTCATAAAGCAGCACA
>JAKQJQ010000228.1 GCA_029561105.1 Bacteroidota bacterium | reverse complement strand
CCCATTAAGAACTAAGTTGGAGAATGCGCCGCTGTTGTCGTCGCCGTAGACTGTTGCTGAATCGAAAAGGTTGCAGGAACTTGCCTTGTAAAATTTGTAAGTACCTGGCTCTAGATACATATAACCTTCGTAATCGGTGTTCAGGATACCTGAAGCAGCCATTTTACCCGTGCTTGCCGTGATAACATTGCTCGATGAAAAAGCCATTAACGGCAAATCGGTCAAATATGGAGTGACGTTTAATGTTACCACGTTGGAGTATTGCACAAAGGCTTTAGCGGGCACCAGTCCTAAGGTTGATTTTACCCTAACGTCAATGTCTACCGATTGACAGGGTGTAAATCCTACCTGATTAATTAATTCGTTCAAATAACCCACGGTCCAACTATAGGTTCTATTTGTAATCACGTCAGCATCGAGTACCGCGTTAACAGGGTTGGCAAAATTGGTACCGCTCTTTGCAATTTCAATGGTGTAGTCAGATACTGACGCGACTCCGTTATTGCTTTCTCCCCAGGTTAAGGTAAGTAATTCATTGGCTGCGTCGGTAGGTGTCAACACAAACTGCGTCCCTTGCTCAGGCGTGTTTAGTGTGAATCCGTTTGCCTGAGCCACCGGGTCTTTGTCCTGATCTGAGCAACTGATTACGCCAGAAATCAAAAACAAAGCAATTACCGTTTTAAAAATATTTTTCATTTATCAAAGTTTAAATTAATACCCTGGATTTTGCGTTAGGTTTGGATTGGCCTGTCTTGCTGTCAACGGAATAGGAAACAGCTTATAAGTATCTGGAATTGAGGCTCCGGCAGGCACTCCGCCTTTCCAGGGCCAAAGATAAGACCCGCCGCTAAACTTGCCAAACCGAATGAGGTCGGTGCGTCTATGGCCTTCAAAATTTAATTCTCTTCCACGTTCATCAAGGATAAAATCAAGTGTCAAATCTCCTGTAGCGACTGAACTGGCATTCGATCGGTTCCTAACCGCATTGACATAGGTCAAAGCCTGAGAAATATTCGCGCCTGACGCACCTCTGACGGCACATTCTGCATACATCAAATAAGCATCTGCTAATCGATACAACGGAAAATCGGTATTGGAGAATGAGGTTGGAGTAGAAGCTCCGGAGAAATTGGAGTTCCTGAACTTGGTTGAAGGAAATCCGTCGGTCCAAGTCTTGTAATTGGTCATCTCATAATTGTGCCCTTGCGTCCAGAATGCATGAGCCCGATCATCGGGAGACGAAGCCAAGTCAGCCGCACTTGCTCCAAACAGACCATACCAGGCTTTTGTAGCGCGGTGACCGCCCCACCCGTCTGTGGCGCCAAAATCAGACAATGTCATGGTGTCACTGCTCAAACTACCGTTTACCAAATAAGTAGTGTTGGCATAACTTTGACTCACGAGCGCGTCGGCTATGAGCGGGAAAATAATTTCGGTAGAAGTGTTGTTGTCTGCAGAAAACAAGCTTTGAAAATTGGTTGCCAAGCTGTAGCCACCTTCATCAATTACCTTTTTTACATAAACTGCGGCATCATCGTACCTTGGTTGACCTGTATAAACCTCGGCGTTCATGTAAAGTTTTGCGAGTAGCATCCGCACGGTAGCTTTGTTGGCGCGACCGTAATTGTTAGTTTGCGGTATAATTGGTTCAATGGCCAAGAGCTCACTTTCTACATAACTAAACATTTGTTGTCTGGAAGACTGCGGCTTAGGATCGATAGAACCCAAATCGTCCTCAGTAACGATAACACCCTTTCCGAAGCAATCAATCATATAATAGTAAGCTAATGATCGGATGAAACGCAACTCTGCAATATACTGTTCTTTATTAGCGATATCCACAGTCTTTAGTGCTTTGATGATATTGTTGCTGTTAGGTACCGTGTAATAAACCCTATCATAAAGGTATCTGAAAAACTTGTTGTTTTCATCCCAGTTAGAAGTCGTGGTCAATTGATCAAGTCCATCGTCTCCCCAGCGGTTTTTCATATCGTCAGCGGTAAAATCCTGAAGATTGATGATGCCGCGAAGGAAACCTGTCTCTCCTTTATCTGCGCCGCTGATATCAGAACTTCCGGGTCCGTCGGGTCCAGTTAACGCAAAGGTACCATACATCTTAGACAAGAGTCCTTGTACTGCATTGGGATCTTTCTTAAGCAAATTTTCGAGAGAAAGTTCAACTTTAGGCTCTGTATTCAAGTCATCCGTGCACGAAAACAGTACGAATGCCAATAGAAACAACCCGGTTAATTTGAATTTAAAATTTTTCATAATTGCTTTTTTTTAAAAATCTAAACTTACGCCAAAACTATACACTGTAGGTCTTGGGTAAAAATTGTTATCGATGCCATTGAAGTTTTCAGGATCCTGACCTGAGTACTTGGTTACAATGAATAAATTGTTGGCTGCTACATAAAATCTCGCAGACGCTGATTTGAAAAACTTAGGAAACTTATATCCCAAAGTGATATTTTCACATCTTAGGAACGCAGCATCCTCAAGGAAATAGTCAGAGTATTGGATGTTACCCTGAACATTGGTAAAAGGAATTTCATTTGCCAGGATGTTGCTCAAGCTGTTTGTGTTGATTGGCACTACGCGATCTACATAACCGGCAACGAGATTTCTGGAATTGTAAACTTTACCATCCAATTGACCTCTGAAACTGGCGTTCAAATCCCAGTTTTTGTAGTTGAAACTGGTTCCGAAACCAAAAGTCCAATTGGGTCTGAAAGCTACATTGTAACGGTCGTCATTACTAATTTTTCCGTCGCCATTCCTATCTACGAAAGCGCCCTGTATCGGGTTTCCTGCTTGGTCATAAATCTGTTCGAATACCCAGGCCGAATAGGGCTGCTCTCCAACAACGTGTCTACCGATTTTCACACCGGTTCCGTTTGGCAATGAAGATTCGTCTGCTAAAATCTCCGAAACACCTTTCAAATCAGTCACTTCGCCAACATTGTACGCAATATTTCCGCTGAGCTCCCAATTCAAGTTTTCTGTATCAATGACTTTTACAGCCAGTGAGACCTCAACCCCTTTGTTGGTCATTGATCCTACGTTGGCGATAAACTCGTTCGTAAGCGACTGGCCTGGCAATCCGGGAACCTTGGCAAGCAAATCTTCGGTAACCCTTCTATATACGTCAACAGAACCAGATAAAGCACTATTTTTGAAAAATGCAAAATCAATTCCCGCGTTGTAGGTAGTTGTTGTTTCCCAAGTCAAAGAGGAATCGTAAGGCTTGGCCGAATAGGTGTTGATACCCGGTAAATACTGGCTTTGCGGGTTTCCGGCCGCAAAAATTGGTGTGTACGGATAAAAGCTTCCGGCAGTTCCCGAAATGTTTTGCTGTCCGGTGATTCCGTAACCCAGCCTTAGTTTCAAATCAGAAATCGTCTTAGAGTTCTCGAGAAATGATTCGTCTGCTATTTTCCACGCAAAACCGGCAGCCGGGAAGTAACCCCATCTGTTTTCTTTAGAGAATAATGAAGAAGCATCTGCCCTAAAGGTCAAGGTGAACAAGTATTTATTGGCTAAATCTACGTTTGCACGTCCAAAAAACGACTGAAGGTTAGAAACGTTGTAATACCTGTTGTTCGGATTCTGCTTATCGACATCTACTTCTCGTAGACCCGTTGTCAAATTGTAAATATACTTTGACTTATAACCGTCGTTTACAAAATTCTGATAAGAGTAACCTGCTTGCGCATCCACCCTGCTCACAAATCCCTTGAGGTTTTTTGTATAAGCGAGGTAGGCATCCATGGTTTTGTTGGTGATGGTCTGGTCTTCTCTATAGTTGATTCCCGGATTGAACAGGTAATTGGTGTCCGGGTCTGTCTCTGCATTGAATCGATACGTTTGCAGTGAATTGTTGGCAAATGTCTCTTCAATGTTCGATCGCGAAGCTTCTATCCCTAAGTTTAAAATCGCCCTGAGGTCAGGAAAAAAATGCAACTTATAGTCGAATTCAATATTTCCCAATAATTTTTCTACCGCTTCAGGACGTTGTCTTTGCTCTAAAATCGCCAGCGGGTTGGTTTGTCCGTCAATGTTGTAACGACCGGTACCGGCGTCAAGTTTAGTCGCTTGATAGTAGCCAACGAATCTGTTATTGGGACTTGCTCCATAAATGGGTTTAGTTGGATCCATGTTCAATGCACCTCCAAAAACGCCGCCTTCATCGATAACATTTTTTTCTGACCGAAACACCTTAGCGTTCATATCAATTTTTAAATGATCGTTAAAGAGCATAGGTGTAAGCTTTAACGACCCTGAAATCCTTTCGTAGTCATTGGTTTTCACCAAACCTTCTGAATTCACATAACCCACAGAGGCACGAAACGGGAGCTTCTTAAAAAGATTGGCCCTAGCGCTTAAGTTGTGTTCATAAGAATACGAATTTCTGTAAATCGCCTCTTGCCAATCGGTATTGTACAAAATTCGGCCTTCAACTTCGGGAGTCAAAGGATTGTCCTGACCGGCTACATTTTCACCCGGATACGCCGGATCATCAATCCCCAGGAATCGTGTGAGTTCAGGATGAAAGTTTTGAATGAATCGCGTGTAATTAGGACCGTCCATCATTTGTATTTTGCGGCTGTCGGTCACATATCCGATAGAAGTACTGGCCGAATAGTTGAATTGTGGAGCACCCGAACTTCCTTTTTTGGTAGTGATAATGATTACACCATTTGATGCCCTCGAACCATAAATGGCTGTTGCTGAGGCATCTTTAAGAATCGAGAAACTATCAATGTCATTAGGATTCAATAGTGAGAATGGATTGGCAACGCCTGCCGGATTGGTGTTGTCGATAGGCACTCCATCAACTACGATCAACGGGTCATTGCTACTGCTGAGCGAAGAACCACCTCTAATCCTGATGTTGGGCGCAGAATCTGGTGCACCACCATTTGTGGTAATCCTGACTCCAGGTGCTTTTCCAGTCAACAATTGCTCGGCCGACACCACTGGTCCTTTGTTGAAATCCTTGGCAGAGATAAGGGTTACTGATCCCGTGGCATCCTTCTTCTTCACAGAGCCATATCCCAAGACAACCACCTCCGTGAGCTGGTTAGACTCCTCCTGCATCGCAACAACAACATTCGCCTGAGAATTATAAGTAACGCTCGCATTTTTATACCCCAAATAAGAAAAAACGATGACGTCGCCTTTCTTTACACCGGTCAATTTGAACTTTCCATCAAAATCGGTTTGGGTGCCACTGGGCGAACCTTTTACCACCACATTTACACCCGGCAACGGCTGCTTTGAACCTTGGTCAGTGACCGTTCCTTCAAGCGTTTGCGCCAGTATGCCAAGCGGCAGGAAAAGTAATAAAAATAACAACTTTTTGTAAATTGTTTTCATACATTTTGTTTAAGTTAGAATTAGTGTTTTGTGCGCTTATACTTATACTTCGAATGTTAAAAATAACTAAAAATCAGGACGGTTTAAAATTCACTCATTTAATTGTGACTCGAAAACGTTTTCGTGTTGAAAACTTTCGGAAATACGCATATTTTTAAGGGGAATATTTCGATTAACCAAAATTAAATTTATCTTTATTCGCAAATCAATTTTTATCAAAACCGCATGAAAAGGAAAGTCACTTTAAAGCAAATTGCCAAAGAATTGGATGTCTCAATTTCGACCGTTTCAAAGTCACTTCGGGACAGTCCAGAGATCAGCGAAGACACCCGCCAAAAAGTTCAGGCTTTTGCCAAATTGTACAACTACAAGCCCAACCTCATTGCGCTGAGTTTGAAGAACAAAAAAACCAAAACCATAGGCATTATCATCCCCGAAATTGTGCATCACTTTTTCGCCACCGTCATTAGCGGCATCGAGCACGTGGCCAATAAACGCGGCTACAACGTCATCGTCACGCTATCCGACGAATCCTTTGACAAAGAAGTCATCAACATGGAAATGCTTGCCAACGGCAGTATCGACGGTTTCATCATGTCGCTCTCCAAAGAAACCCAACTCAAGAAAGATTTCCACCACATCACCGAGGTCATCAATCAAGGAATGCCCGTTGTGATGTTCGACCGCATCACCAACGATATATTGTGCGACAAAGTCATCATAGACGACAACCTCGCCGCTTTTGAGGCCGTACGCGACCTGATTAAAAAAGGCTTCAAGAAAATCGCATTAATCACCACCGTAGACTACGTGAGTGTTGGGAAATTGCGAACCGAAGGCTATCGCAAAGCGCTGCGCAACCATGAGATCACTGTCGATGAAGACCTGATCCTTAAAATCGAAGACACCGAAAATTGCGACGACCAGATCGAAGCGCTCATCAACAAAACCAGGCCCGACGCGATTTTTGCAGTCAACGAACTGTTCGCCGTTACTGCCATCAAGGCCGCCAAAAAGCTCGGACTCAAGGTGCCCGAAGACATTTCTGTGATTGGATTTACAGACGGCATCATCTCGAAATATTCCTCGCCAAGCATCACGACGGTCAGCCAGAACGGCATCAAGATGGGCAACAAAGCCGCACAAATGTTAATCGAAAGGCTCGAGTCTGAAGACGAAGAAGAAGAACATTACAAGACCGAAGTCATCGAGACGCACCTGGTCATCAGAGAATCTACGCCAACGTTGTAGTTTTGTTAAGTAATTGAAAATCAACGGTTAAATTTTGATTTTTTGCTGCTTTTGCAAATGTTAATTTCTCCTAATGCCTTTTTGAAAAGAAATTTATTATATATTTACCGCCAAATATCAGGACTTATACTTTACTTCGAAAATTTAGTAAGTTTTGATAAGCATCGCGCTTATCGTATTCATTTTAAATTACGATAATGGAAAAGCGTAAATTAGGTTTCTGGGAAATCTGGAACATGAGTTTCGGGTTCCTCGGGATACAATTTGGTTTTGCACTGCAGAACGCCAACACTTCAAGAATTTTTGACACGCTGGGTGCAGATGTCGACAAAATCGGACTTTATTGGTTAGCAGCTCCTTTAACGGGACTTATCATCCAGCCCATCGTCGGTTACTTTTCTGACAGGACCTGGACCAGACTCGGCAGGAGACGACCTTACTTTTTAGTCGGAGCGATTCTTTCGGCCATCGCGCTTTTCATTATGCCCAATTCCCCAACGCTTTGGATTGCCATCGGAACCTTGTGGATTATGGACTCGTCGATCAACATCTCCATGGAACCCTTCCGGGCGTTCGTCGGCGACAACCTGCCTGAAAGCCAGCGCACGCTTGGTTTTGCGATGCAGAGCTTTTTTATCGGAGCCGGAGCCGTTGTAGGTTCGGCACTTCCTTACATTTTCACGAATTGGTTCAACATCAGCAACACTGC
>JAKQJQ010000225.1 GCA_029561105.1 Bacteroidota bacterium | reverse complement strand
GATGCAGAGAACGATGCGTTCATTCGTTTGACGCCGGTGCCCAAAGAAGTGAAGGTGTACGATTCCGGACACGGTTTGAATGCTGTTGCGGATGGGGATAGGGTGGAGTGGATTTTGAGGCAGGTTCAGTAGTTTTTTTTTTTTTTTGAAGCTGTTTGCTTCGCCAGTTCGGCCCGTGGCTTCGGGTCAAGACAATAGAAAGCCTGCGGCAGCATAGCCCCAATTACCTCACAGAATAATATTTTGAGTTTTGTGTTCGGTCAGTTCGCTTCGCTCGGGTACAGTTGAAATCCTTTTTGTTTTTCTTTTAAAACAAAAAGATTGCAATGGAAAGCGGGAAACAGCTCCTAAAAATTTACCTTTACACCATGACAACACAACAACTCACCGCCCAAATCAAACAAAAAAAATCCTTCCTTTGCATCGGGCTCGATGTAGACGTAGCGAGAATCCCAAGCCATTTATCTAACGCCGAATTCCCGATTTTTGAATTCAACAAAGCCATCATCGATGCCACGCACGATTTGTGCGTTTCGTACAAACCCAATACGGCTTTTTATGAGGCCAACGGCATCAAAGGCTGGCAGTCGCTGCAGAAAACCATAGAATACCTCAACGAAAATTATCCTGATATTTTCACTATCGCCGATGCCAAACGCGGCGATATCGGCAATACTTCTTCAATGTACGCCAAGACGTTCCTTGAAGATATGAACTTTGACAGCGTAACCGTGGCGCCTTATATGGGAAAGGATTCGGTCGAACCGTTTCTCTCCGTCGAAAACAAACATACCATCTTACTAGCGCTCACTTCCAACCAAGGCGCTTTCGATTTCCAGACCAAAGAAGTGGCAGGCAAACCGTTGTATCAGCAGATTATCGAAACCTCCCAAACCTGGGAGAATGCCAAAAACCTCATGTATGTAGTGGGCGCGACCAAAGCCGAGTATTTCACGGCAATCCGAAAACTCGTGCCCCACAGTTTTTTGTTGGTTCCGGGTGTTGGCGCACAGGGCGGTAGCCTTTCTGAAGTCTGCAAGTACGGCATGAACAAACAAGTGGGTCTGCTTGTGAATTCGTCGCGCGGCATCATCTATGCTTCCAATAAAATAGATTTTGCCGAAAAGGCCCGTGAAGAAGCGCTCAAAATCCAACAGGAAATGGCGCAAATATTGGCTTCGCTATAGTTTTTTGGCGAGAAAGATGTAGGCTTTGAGCCCGTGGTGTACAAAAAGCGTGGTGTCGTTGTCGGGAAATTGCTCATGGTATTCGGTGTCGGGTTTTAGGATCACCGCGCTGCCGGTACGCACATAATTGCTCGACTCGAAATAATCGGGACTTTGGTAACCCTTTAGTTTCTTTGCTACTATTTTAGATGCGACCTTACCCAAAAAACGCTGGTATTGCTTGACCGCCTTACGATTGTGTTTGGTGAGTTGGTTGTGCATGTAGGCCGCCAGGATGTTCTTGGGGAACGGCAATTTGCGAATCATCTTCTTGGCGTTCTTGAACGGATTGGTTGTGTTGAAGTCGGTGAGGATCTGGATAGAGATGGGTACTTCGGGGACCCAATCCAGCGGATTGATCACAGAAACAGACCAGCCAAACTGCGTTGCCATTTCATAGTCGTAAGCAAAGTAAAGGTTGCCGGGTTTGGGTGCCGCACTGCAATAGGTCTTGAACCTTATATCTTTGGGTAATTCGCCGGTTTGCTGGTAATGCAGCAATTGTGCCGTAACAAGGTAAGCGATTCCCGCGCCCTGGCTGTGTCCAAAGACTAAGAATTCCCTTTTTCCTTTGGCGTAAGATTTTCTTACCTTATCAAGAATATCGGGCATAAGGTAACCCGTGGCGAGTGTCCAGCCCACGTGTACGGCGGCTTTAGGGTTGTCGGCAAAATGGTAGTCAAAACAAAGCGTATCATTGAGTTGGATTTTTCCGACTGCCGGAACCATCGCAGCGTAGAAATTGCCCATCCAACTCGTTGGGTTGTTGGTTGTGGCGCGGATACTGATGACCGATTGTGTGGGCGTCTCATACATTTCCCAGGAGTTTTCCAATCCCATTTCCTCCGAACGGTAACGGCGATTCTTTTTCTTGTAGATCTTACTCTCTGGAATTTTACTGTAGAACGCGCTGTCGCCCCAACGCGAGTAAGCATACAGCAATTGCAGATATTCTTTTTTATCGAAACCGGGTTTTAGGGGCTGGCCGAATGAAATATTGGCAAGGCAAAAAAAAGAGAGGAGTAAAAGTCGTTTCATTCGCGAATATTAAAATGATGCTACCAAAGATAGCGGTTTTGCTTACCTTAGCTTTACAGAATTTTAACAAATAAGTTGCGTTTTATGCAGGTGACCATGCACGATCAAATGGGGAACAAAGTCGTTTTCAACAAGCCACTGCTCCGGATTGTTTCGCTTGTTCCTTCGCAAACAGAATTGCTTTGTGACCTCGGTTTAGAACCCAACATTGTCGGAATTACGAAATTTTGCGTGCATCCATTCCAACTCAAATCTACCAAGACGATTGTGGGCGGCACCAAAAAAGTACATTATGAAAAAATCCGTTTGCTCAACCCCGACATTATTGTCTGCAACAAGGAAGAGAACACCTTGGAAATGGTAATCAAACTGCGCGAAATCTGCCCGGTTTGGGTAACCAACATTATTTCGATTGAAGATAACTTTAAGATGATCGCCGATTTTGGCAAGTTATTCAACAAACGCACCGAAGCCCAAAAATGGAATGACAAACTCGCTTTTGCCTTGGCCGATTTCTGCCAGTTCGTCGCAGACAAGCCAATCAGGAAAGCCGCCTACTTTATATGGAAAAACCCTTATATGGCAGCCGGTTCAGACAATTATATCAATGAAATGCTCAAGCTCAACCATTTCGAGAACATCTACGAAAACAAATCCCGTTATCCCGAAGTCGAAATCAAAAAGATCCGGTTGGAAGGAGACCCGGATTTGGTTTTCCTGTCATCAGAACCTTATCCGTTTAAGGAAGAAGATGCGTTCGAGATTGGCCGGTTCACGCACCACGCCAAAACCGTATTTGTAGACGGCGAGATGTTCTCATGGTACGGCAGCCGCATGCTCAAAGCTTTAGATTATTTCCGCAGGCTTCACCATCGGTTGGGAACTTAAACCAAGAAAGCCACGTTTTCACGCAGCTTCCTAATAACTAACTTTAAACCAAATAATAAAACCCTTTATTATGGTTACAAAGATGCGACGCAATCGGCAGTTTTGCCGTTAATGCGGTGTTATTTAAATGTTGGCGTTTCGTTAAAAAAGTAGTGGAAAGTCGAAAGAGAAAAGTCGAAAGTGTAAAGAGAAAAGCCGAAAGCAGGCAGGGCGTATGCAAAGCCTAGCGCATCTATTTCTAATCCTGCAAAGCAAAAACCTGTTTCAACAAATCGCTTGTACGCGATGACAAATTGCCACGGATGCTTTTTTCTTCTACGGCAATCATCTTGAAAACGCCTTCCATGGCCTTGTTGGTGACATAGTCGGCGATGTCTGGGTTGACTTTAGAAACCAGCGGCAATTTGTTGTATTTGGTGATGATACTCGCCCAGATTTTATCGGCGCCCACTTTTCCTATAGATTGTTGTACCACAGGGCTAAACTTGGTGTACAGCGCACTCGACGTGGATTTCTGCAGATAGCTCGTCGCAGCGGTATCGTTACCCATCAAAATGGTTTTGGCATCGGTGATCGACATGGTTTTGATGCTGTTCACAAAAATCGGTGTGGCTTCTTTTACCGCGTCTTCGGCGGCACGGTTAAGCGACTTGATGCCTTCGTCGGCAAGATTACCCATGCCCATTGCGCGCAACGCCTTATCTACTTTCTGCAACTCGGCGGGCATCAGGATTTTGACCGCATTGTTTTTGTAAAAGCCGTCGGTGGCGGTAAGTTTGCTGACTTGTTTGGTGATGCCTTTGTTGAGTGCTTCTTTCAAACCAGCCGAGATATCCAGTCCCGTCGTGGCGGATTTGACGGTTTTTGGCGTAATCTGTTTGACTAATTCTTTGAGTTGGGCGTTGGTAATGGATGGTAAGAAGACCAGCAGGATTAGTAGGTTTTTCATTGCAATTAATTTTATCGAAAGATAGCGATTCTGTTTCTGTTTTAAGTGTTAGGGAAATATTAAAGATTTTTCTGTTTTTTCTGCAGTGGATGTTTCAAAAAATTCCCGAGCTTACTGGCCGGGGAGGGGACAATGCTTTTCCCTACAAAAACACCGCCAATCGCCGTTGGAGAATTTCTGTAACAAAAGTTAAACTTTGCGTCTCCAAAACCACTTCTTTTAAGTTTAGGTATGGGATTTTTTCTCCAACGTTTTCGTAAATTGCACCACATTTTAAAACAACATGGAACAACCCAAAACCTATACCCCAAAAAATAAAGTAAGAATTGTTACTGCAGCCTCGCTTTTTGACGGGCACGACGCGGCAATCAACATCATGCGACGCATCATACAATCTACGGGTGTCGAAGTAATTCATCTCGGCCACGACCGCAGCGTAGAAGAAGTCGTCAATACCGCCATCCAGGAAGATGCCAATGCCATTGCCATGACCTCGTATCAAGGCGGGCACAATGAGTACTTTAAGTATATGTATGATTTGCTTAAGGAAAAAGGTGCGGGCCACATCAAAATATTCGGCGGCGGCGGCGGCGTAATCCTACCCGACGAAATTGCCGAGTTGCACGATTATGGCATCACCCGTATTTATTCGCCCGATGATGGCCGTGCGATGGGTTTGCAAGGCATGATCAACGATTTGGTAGAGCGCTCGGATTTCCCGATTGGGGATTCGCTCAATGGCGAAATCAATCATTTAAAAGACAAGACACCAACGGCCATTGCCCGTTTGATTTCGGCGGCCGAAAATTTCCCCGAAATCGCCAAGCCTGTTTTTAACCAAATACACAAACAAAACGAAAACTCACAAATTCCCGTACTCGGGATTACAGGAACCGGTGGTGCAGGAAAGTCATCGCTCGTTGATGAACTCGTACGCCGTTTCCTTATTGATTTCCCCGAGAAAACCATCGCGCTTATTTCTGTCGACCCATCGAAAAGGAAAACCGGCGGCGCGCTTCTGGGTGACCGCATCCGCATGAACGCCATCAATAACCCTCGGGTTTATATGCGTTCGCTGGCTACGCGACAATCCAATCTCGCGCTTTCTAAATATGTAGCCGAAGCGATTCAGGTTCTGAAGGCAGCCCAGTATGATTTGATCATCCTCGAAACTTCTGGGATCGGACAATCGGATACAGAAATCATGGACCACTCGGATGTTTCGCTTTATGTGATGACGCCCGAGTTTGGTGCCGCAACCCAGCTCGAGAAAATCGATATGCTCGACTTTGCCGACTTGGTCGCGCTTAATAAATTCGATAAGCGCGGCGCGCTCGATGCCATCCGCGATGTCAAAAAGCAGTTTCAACGCAACCACAACCTCTGGGACGCCAATCCAGACGATATGCCGGTTTTTGGCACCATCGCCTCGCAGTTCAACGACCCGGGAATGAATACGCTGTACAAAGCCATTATGGACAAGATTGCTGAGAAGACGGCTTCTGACCTGCATTCTGATTTCAAGATTACGCGCGAGATGAGCGAGAAGATATTCGTGATTCCGCCACACCGCACGCGGTACCTTTCTGAAATTGCCGAAAACAATCGCAAATACGACGAAACGGCGCTTGCTCAGGAACAGGTCGCGCAAAGGCTTTACGGTATATTCCGTACGATTGAAAGTGTAGGCGGCAAGTTCCCTAAACTCACCAAAGCCGGGCTTGATGAAAGCCTGCTCGCGTCGGGAGATGAAGTTACCGCGCAATTCCTTGGATTGCTCGTTAAGGAATTTGACCGCGTTAAGATGGATCTAGACCCGTATAACTGGGAAATCATCGTGAATTGGCAGGAAAAGATTGCCAAATACAAAAACCCGATTTATTCGTTCAAGGTGCGCGACAAGGAAATCAAGATTGCCACGCATACCGAGAGCTTGTCGCATACGCAGATTGCCAAGGTTTCTCTGCCAAAATACCATGCTTGGGGCGATATCCTGCGTTGGAATTTGCAGGAGAACGTACCGGGGGAATTTCCGTTTGCTTCGGGATTGTATCCGTTTAAAAGAGAAGGCGAAGACCCATC
>JAKQJQ010000134.1 GCA_029561105.1 Bacteroidota bacterium | reverse complement strand
GGAATCGCATCGGGCAAGACCATCAGGTGGTTTTTGGCACCGCCGAGTGATAAGCATCTTTTGTAATTGCTGGTCGCCCGTTGGTAAACGATTTTGGCAACTTTGGTCGAGCCGACGAAGGAAACCGCCTCGATATCGGGATGGTCGCAAATGGCATTGACGATCTCGACATCGCCGTGGACGACATTGAATACGCCATCGGGCAAACCGGCTTCTTTGAGCAATTCGGCAATTCGGCCACAGCTCAAAGGTACTTTTTCTGAGGGCTTGATAATCATGCAATTGCCGAGAGCGATGGCGTTTGGAATCGTCCAATTGGGCACCATCGATGGGAAATTGAACGGTACGATAGAGGCTACGACACCAAGCGGCACGTGCTCTGTTCTACATTCTACGCCTTTGCTCACTTCGAGCAATTCGCCGGTAATTAATTGCGGTAATGAGGTGGCAAATTCGGTGAGTTCGATGCATTTTTCAATTTCGGCTACCGATTCTCCGTAGGTTTTTCCGTTTTCTTCGCTGCACAATTCGGCGAGCTCCTTGAGGTTTTTCTCGAGTAAATATTTGTAGCGAAAAAACACCTGTACGCGCTCCTTAATCGGGGTTTTGCTCCAAGCGGGAAATGCAGCCTGGGCCGCCTTGACGGCATCGTCTAAATCTTTAGCAGATGACATGGGAACGGTAGCAAGGTGATTGCCGTCTAAAGGCGAAATCACATCCATGGTTTTTGACGTGGAAGCGCTAACGAACTTCCCGTCAATATAATTTTGAATTGCGGAGTACTTCATTTTGTGGGTCTGATTGTTTTAAAATTTTAATAAAAATAGAAACAATTTCTAAATAAACAACTTTTAAATTTAAGTTATCCTCAAATATCGAATGAATCTGTTTGAGAATTCTCAGTTTAAAATGACTTGTGTACGAATTTTCTAAAAGTGAGCAGCGAGAAGCACTTCGCCTAACAACCTTAACACGGTTCTATTGAAAAAGCAGTTATCTTTGCCGCTTACGCCTTTGCTATGAAAAAACTGCTGTTGCTTTTTCCTTTATTATTTGTGTTGGGTTGCGCGGATGTTGCCCTTGAGAATGACGCGTTAAACCAATCAGGAAAGCCCGCGCCGCAAGACGCAGAATCCGCAGTTTTTGACTTGGGCAAAGTACCGGTCATCACACTAGAATTCTCTGTAGCCGAATGGAACAAGCTACTCACCAATTACGACCTCAACCCAAAAAACGAAAAGAAAGTGCTTTCTCGTTTTACGTATGCGGTTTCGGGAAGGACAACCGTGTTGGATAGCATCGGGCTCAAGCTCAAAGGCAATACGAGCCGGAGGCGTCCCGAAGGCGATACCGGCCAGTTGCACGATGGGTTCAACCCCGATTGGCACCACTTTCATATGTCGCTCGATTTCTCGAAGTACCGCGACGCCCAACGATTTAAAGGGTTGAACAAACTCGTTCTCAAATGGTTTAAGGACGACCCGACTTATGCGCGTGAAATCTATTGTTACGATCTCTTTAGGCGGTTTGGTTGCTGGCAAGCCCCGCGCGCTTCGTATTGCCGGGTCAATATCCGCGTAGGCGATGAGACGCCTGCTTACTACGGTGTCTATGTGTTACTGGAAAGTGTCGACGAAGATTATATTAAAAACCGCGCGGTTTCGTGGACTCCGGCGATTGGTTATTTGTGGAAGGGAGGTTATGCCGATTCGTTCAACGCCAATTTCGTCCAGACCGAAAGCATGGGTGTAGAACAGGTAGAACTTAACCCGGCACTGTCGCAATATTACGCCTACGACTTAAAGACGCGTGAAGATGAAGTAGCTGCTGCCAAGGTCGAGCTTACCCAATTCATCACCGATCTCAACACCAAAACAGGAGCCGATTTCCAGAATTGGATTTCGCAAAAAATGGACATCCCGTTGTTCCTTAAAACCTACGCCGTCAATGTGATGGTGGGCATGTGGGACGACTATTGGGTCAACGCAAACAATTTCTATTTCTATATGGCACCCAACGGCAAGGCATACTTTATTCCTTACGATTACGACAACACGTTGGGCACTTCGCAGTTGATGAACAATTCGGGAACGCAGCATCCGCTCAATTGGGGAAGCACTAATTCAAGACCACTGGTCAACAAGATATTGGCCATTCCGGCTTATCGGACGATGTACCAGAATTACATCACCCAATTGGCATTCCTGGGCAACGATTATTTCACGGTGAACAAAAGTATGGCGCGCATCCAAGGATGGCACAATATGATTGGCGGATTTGTATCGAATGACACCGGAGAAGACATGGTGATTGCCGACCAACCGGCATATTGGGGCAACCAACCCAATTATCGCTTGCT
>JAKQJQ010000087.1 GCA_029561105.1 Bacteroidota bacterium | reverse complement strand
AATCAACTTAACGATTACAATAAGCCTGACAAGAAAGAAATCTTAAGAAACCATAAAGCAATAAATAACTACTAAAAAAGAAAAACCAGAAAAAATGCTAACAGGTGAATTAAAAAGCCAAGTCGATAAAATTTGGGAAACATTTTGGACAGGTGGAGTGAGTAACCCGCTCACCGTCATTGAGCAATTTACCTTTTTGCTATTCTTACGCCGTTTGGATGAAAACCAACTGCTCGCAGAAAAAAAAGCCAATCTACTCGGCACGCCATTAAAGTCGGTGCAGTACACGCCAGCGCAACAGCGCTTTCGCTGGCATTCATTTGTGAATAAAGACCCAGAAACCATGTTTGGTTTATTCACCAAATCACAACAAGATGCCGACAACCTCACCGTGTTTGAGCACATGAAACAACTGGGTACCGAGGCAGGGCAGGCGGCGGGTATTTTTGCGCAGTTCATGAAGGGCGCGACCTTTATGATCCCCACGCCCAAGCTGCTCGACCAAGTGGTGCAGATGATTGCCAAAATCCAAATGGATGACCGCGACACCAAGGGCGATTTATACGAATACCTGCTCTCTAAAATTGCCACCGCAGGCACCAATGGACAATTCCGCACCCCGCGCCACATTATTAAAATGATGGTCGAGATGATGCAACCCACCCAAGACGACTCTATTGCTGACCCAGCCTGCGGCACAGCAGGCTTTTTGGTGGCAGGGGGGGAATACGTGCATGAGCACCACCCCGATTGGTTTCACGATGCTGCGTTTACCGCCCACTTCAATCAAGATATGTTCACGGGCATTGAGTTTGATGCCACCATGCTGCGCATAGCCGCCATGAACTTGCAACTGCACGGTATAGAGCACCCACAACTGGTGGGCCGTGATGCTTTAAGTGAAGCCAATGCCGACAGCCGTGAGCAATTTAGCCTAATACTCGCCAACCCGCCGTTTAAAGGCTCGCTGGATTACGATGGCGTAGAAAGCTCGCTACTCACCACCGTTAAAACCAAAAAAACGGAGCTACTGTTTTTAGGTTTAATTTTGCGCATGCTTAAAGTGGGTGGTCGTTGCGCGGTGATTGTGCCCGATGGCGTGTTATTTGGTTCATCCAACGCCCATGTCCAAATACGCCAAACGTTAATTGCTGGGCATAAGCTCGAGGCGGTGATTTCTATGCCCAGCGGCGTGTTTAAACCCTATGCAGGCGTGAGCACTGCCGTGCTGGTGTTTACCAAAACCAACAACGGCGGCACAGACAACGTCTGGTTTTACGACATGCAAGCCGATGGCTACAGCCTTGACGACAAACGCAGCCCGATTAAAGAAAACAACATTGCCGACATTATTGCGCGCTACCAAAACCGCCAAAATGAACAAGCCCGCAGCCGCACCGAACAAAGCTTTTTAGTGCCACTGGCCGAGATAGAGCAAAATAATTGGGATTTAAGCATTAACCGCTACAAACAAGTGGTGTATGAACAAGTGCAGCACGATAGCCCCGCCGAGATTATTGCTAAGATAGAGGGGTTGGATGCAGAGCGCGCGCAGGCGTTGGCGGTGTTGAAGGGGTTGTTGGCGTGATATTACAATCCTTAAAAGATATTGCTGAATTTATCAGAACCGGGAAAACACCACCAACCAGCGAAACAAAATACTTTAATGGTGATATTCAGTGGTTCACTCCAGGCGACCTTGATAAAAGTAAGTTTCTCGTTAAATCAGCGCGTACATTAACTGAAGAAGCCTTTACAGATAAAAAAGCTGCACAGTATCCACCAAACACACTGCTTGTCGCATGCATTGGTGATATTGGTAAATTAGGCGTTACAACTCAAGAGTGCTCTTCAAATCAGCAAATAACAGGGATAAAGCCCAAAGGCAATGTTGATGTAAGTTATTTATATTATTGGTTTAGGAATAACAAACTGTTGATACAAAACACAGCCAATAATGCGGTTGTACCAATACTTAACAATAAAACGCTTGAACAAATTAAAATCCCATTACTACCGCTCGCCGAGCAACAAAAAATCGCGGCGATTTTGGATGCGGCGGATAGCCTTAGACAAAAAGACCAACAACTGGTCGAGCGTTACACCGCACTCAGCCAATCACTTTTTTTGGAGATGTTTGGTGACCCTGTGACGAATCCAAAGCAGTTGAAAAAAATAACCCTTGATAAAGTTTTAAAACTAAAAAGTGGTGATTTTCTGCCTGCCTCTTTGATGGTCAGTAATGGAAAGTACCCCGTTTTTGGTGGTAATGGCATAAATGGTTATCATGACCAATTTATGTTTGATACAAGAAAAATAATAATTGGTAGGGTTGGAGTTTATTGTGGATGTGTTCATGTTTCACCACCAAATAGTTGGATTACTGATAATGCACTTTACGTAAGTGAATATGACTCTGAAGTAAATTTTGATTATCTAGCTTACTCGTTGTATCAGGCAAACCTAAATCAATATGCAAGTAAATCTGCACAGCCTCTAATTTCAGGAGCAAGACTATATCCTGTAGAAATTTTATTGCCTGAAGTGAAAAGACAAAATCAATTTGCAGAAAATCTAAATATAGTTAAAACCCAAAAACAGCAAGCGCAGCGCAGTTTAGAAAAATCTGAAGCCTTGTTTAATAGCCTGTTACAGCGGGCGTTTACGGGTGAATTAACGGCTAAAATGGCGGCATAACAATGCGTAAAGGGCAATAAGCAAATATGAGTAACTTCAATTTTCTACTTGCCGATTTCACCGCGCTGTATGCCGATGCAGTTGAGGCTGAACAACTCACCTTGCGCTCACCCAAAGCGGCGGCGATTTTTTGCCGCAGTACCCTAGAAAACGCCATAAATTGGTTGTATGACCACGACCCCAAGCTAACCCGCCCGTTTAAGGCAGATTTAAGCACTTTAATGCATGAGTTTTGTTTTGCCAGCCAGTTTAACCAAACCATGTTGGGTGAGCTGCACTTAATACGCAAAACAGGCAATGTGGCGGCACACGGTAGCAAGGTGAGCCCGCAAGATGCGTTGGCATCTCTTAAATATTTGTTCCGTTTTTTGCGCTATGTTGCCGCTTATTACGGCAAGCAAACCCTAACCCCGCAGGTGTTTGACGAACACTTAATACCCTTAGAGGCAGATAACACCAAACCCAACACCGAAACACCCGCGCAAATTGCCGCTTTGCAGCAACAATTAGCCGCAAAAGAACAAGCCGCACGTGCGGCAGAACAAGCGCGCCAACAACAAGCTGATGAAAACGCACAATTAAGAGCTCAGCTTAACCAACAACAGGCGGAGCTTTCTGCCCGTAAACAAGCCCGCGAAAAAACAATCAACTTTGAACAAGCGGTGCCGCTGTTGGTGAGCGAGGCAGAAACGCGCCGCCGCTACATAGATTTATCACTCAAAGAATGTGGTTGGGATAATCTCAAAGATGGCATCGACCTCGAGTATGAAGTAACAGGCATGCCTACCAGCACCAACGCAACAGGCATTGGTTATGTGGATTATGTGTTGTGGGGTGATGATGGCTTGCCGCTGGCGGTGGTAGAAGCCAAAAAGACCATGGTAGATGCCAAAAAAGGCAAACACCAAGCTGAGTTGTACGCCAATTGCCTGCAAGCCATGACAGGCCAGCGCCCCGTGATTTTTTACAGCAACGGCTTTGAAACCCACCTGTGGGATGACCAGTTTTACCCCGAGCGTGATGTGCAAGGCTTTTACAGCAAAGATGAATTGCAGTTGCTGATTGCGCGCCGTCAAAGCCGCACTGATTTGCGTGAGTTTAAAGTGAACCTAGATATTGCCGAGCGGGCTTACCAGCTAGAGGCGATTAAACGTGTGGCAGAGAACTTTTCCGCCTCTAAAAAAACAGGGCAGAATAAACAAGGCGAATTGCGCGGCCGCGCCCGCCAAAGCTTGTTGGTAATGGCAACTGGCAGCGGCAAAACCCGCACCGCCGCTGCCATTGTAGATATGCTCACCAAATGCAATTGGGCAAAACGGGTGCTGTTTCTGGCAGATAGAAACGCTTTAGTGACGCAAGCTAAAAACGCCTTTAATGAATACTTGCCCAATTTAAGCGCCATTGATTTAACCAAAGAAAAAGAAGACAACGGCACGCGGCTGGTGTTTTCTACCTACCCCACCATCATGAACCGCATAGACCACGTGCAAGAAGGCGAACGATTTTATGGCGTGGGGCATTTTGATTTGATTATTATTGATGAGGCGCACCGCTCGGTGTACCAAAAATACAAAGTGATTTTTGCCTACTTTGATGCCTTGCTGATTGGGTTAACTGCCACACCTAAAACGGACATTGACCACAACACCTATGGCTTATTTGGCATTGAGGACGATAACCCAACCTTTGCCTATGAGCTAGACAGCGCGGTGCGAGAGGGTTATTTGGTGCCACCCAAGGCCATGTCAGTACCGCTCAAGTTTGTTCGCACTGGGGTGAAATATCACGAGTTATCAGAACGTGAGCAAGAAGAATATGAAGAAAAGTTTGGCGACCCGACCACAGGCGGAGCGCCTGACGAAATAGATAGCTCAGCGCTGAATAGTTGGCTGTTTAACACCGACACCGTGGATAAAGTTCTCAACCACTTAATGACCGATGGCATTAAAGTGCAAGGCGGTGAAAAGCTAGGCAAAACCATTATTTTTGCCAAAAACCACAAGCATGCCCAGTTTATTGAAGAACGTTTTAATAAAAACTACCCAGAATACTCAGGCAAGTTTTTACGAGTGATTGATAACTATGAAAGCAAAGCGCAAAGCTTGCTAGAAACGTTTGTGGATAAATACGCAGAAAGCGATCCGCAAATTGCGGTTTCAGTAGACATGATGGACACAGGCGTGGATGCCCCGCGCGTGGTGAATTTGGTGTTTTTTAAGCAGGTAAAGTCTGCCACCAAGTTTTGGCAGATGATAGGCCGTGGCACGCGGCTGTGCCCTGATTTATTTGGCGTGGGGCATCATAAAACTGAGTTTGTGATTTTTGATTATTGCCAAAACTTTGAGTTTTTTGGGGTAAACCCAGATGGGGTAAAAACCAAGGCGATTAAAAGCCTAACGCAACAGATTTTTGAGGCTAAATTAGAAATTGCGCTGTTGGTGCGCGAACGCGCAGAAAGCAGCGATGACGAACGTGCCCTGGCTGAGGTTTATATAGCCGATTTGCACCAAACCATTGCCACACTGAACCGCGACCGTTTTGTGGTGAAAGCCAAACTGCGTTATGTGGTGGAATACAGCGAAAAAGCGCGTTGGCAGAATGTGTCAAAAAGCGACATGCTGGATATTAATACGCATTTATCCGACTTAGGTTTACCCGCAAAAGAGGATGATGAACTGGCTAAACGCTTTGATATTTTAATTTTAAATTATCAGCTTGCGCTGATAACAGCGGCCTATAGTACCGAGCGTTTTATCACACAAATTAGTGGCACGGCAAAAGCGTTGTTAAAGAAGCAGAATATACCCGCTGTGGCCAAGCAAGTGCCGTTGTTAACCGAACTGCAATTGGAGCAGTTTTGGAAAACGATTAATATCAACCGGTTAGAAAATGTACGCGTGGCCATGCGCGATTTAATTCAATATTTGGATAAAGATAAACAGAAAATTATAGAAACCAACTTTGAAGACGAGTTGGATTTTAAAGGCGTGAAACAGCATGATTTAATGCCTGCTTATGGCCGCCTGCAAAGCTATAAAGACCGCGTGGAATCTTATGTACGAACGCATAGCAACCACTTAGTTATTCAAAAGCTCAAAACCAATAAGCCTATTACAGAAACAGAAGTAAACGCCTTAGAAACGATTTTGTTTAATGGGGAAACAATTGGCACCAAGCAGGATTATTTAGAGAACTATGGTGATAAACCTTTGGGTGTATTTATACGCAATATTGTGGGTTTAGATGTGAGTGCTGCACAGGAAGCTTTTGCTGAGTTTATACAGGCGGGTAACCTGAAAGCTGACCAAATGACGTTTATTAACCAGATTATTAGTTACCTGACTAGAAACGGCATGATTGATAAAGCCATGTTGTTTGAGCCACCGTTTACCAATATTCATCAGGATGGTGTGTTGGGTGTGTTTGATGTCAAGAGTGCTGAAAAAGTAATTCAGTTGGTGAGCGCGGTGAATGAAAATGCATTTGTTAAAGCTAGTTAATCTTGTGCTAGCGTTTTTATTCAAGCTATTTCCGTAAAACCTAAGTATCTTCTTAAAGCATTTCCCACCCCGCTGTATCAGACAGGTTACATTTTTAAAAATAACACGTCGAAAAAACTAAATTAAGTTCTATACAAGCACCTCAAAAAATGAACTGACTGCAGATTTTCTATATAAATATATCAAATTTTTCATTTATTTAAATTATTTTCGACAATTATTTTTAATAATAATTTTAACTTTCAAAATCAAAAAAGTCCTTATTTATAAGCAAATTTTGCAAAATTTGTATACCAAAAATTGTATATTTTATTCAATATAATCAATATGTTAATAAAAATAGTTGTTGCAAAATATATTTAAGTTGATTTAAGATGGTCAAATCATGACACCGTTCTCAACTTATTTAATAAAATTTCGTCAAGAAAGAGGCTTGCGCCAGAATCAGATGGCAAGTTTGCTTGGCGTCGAACAGAGCTACCTTTCTGCACTTGAAAGTGGGCAAAAGCCACCTCCCAGAAAAGTGAAGCTAGATTATATTGCTCAAAAGCTGGAGTTAGATGAAACACAGACTCAAGACTTAGCCCTAGCGGCAAAGATTTCGGAAAAAACTATCAAAATACCCAAAACGGTAAAGCTTCAAACTCAAGAAATGTGTCATCTCTTCCAGATGGTGCTTCCTCAAATTTCAGATAAGCAAGTGCAAATTATTCGACTTGCGCTTGAGCTATCGCAATGTGAGGAGGCACCAAAAATGTAAAAGGCGAACCTTTTGAGGGGCTCGCCTTTTGAGACCGCTTTCGCTGCATCCCTTGCAAGTGCAGTATCGCTTTTTCTCTTCCGGCAGTCAACCCTCCCCCCACACGTTTTAGCAGGTAAAAAGACTGGTTTTAACCAGTTGTTGGTTAACTTTTGCCTAAAAACTTAGAGTAATTCATTTTAAAAAATGTGCACGCATCATGCATGGATGCGGCTTGCCGAAAGGAATGTGAAAAATGCTAGCAAGAAAAGTTGTGACCAGAAGTGGAAGAGGATTCAGAGGGAACTTTCCGAGCAAAAAGTTAAATAGGATGGTTCAGTTTGAGTCAATTTTAGAGCGGGACGCCATTAAATGGTTTGACAGTGATCCAGAAGTGGTTTCGTTTCAGGAGCAACCAACCATCATTTTTTATCTGGATGAAATGGGAGAATCAAGAAAATACTTCCCAGATTTTGAATTGAAGTTGAAGTCAGGCCTACTGATCCATGTTGAAGTTAAGCCAGAAGCAAGAATGGCTGAAATGAAGAATCAACAAAAGTTTCAGTCGATTTCAGAAAACTACAGAAATAGAAAAGAAATTTTTGTGATTTTGACTTGTGCTTACTTGCATCGCGAACCAAAAAGGTCAATCGCTGAGATTGTGCAAAATACATGCGTGGAGGAGACTTAGAAATGATGCGTTTCTGCTTCAAAAAAGGACTGATTTTCTTTGAAATGAACACTAGGTGGATGCTGATACGGCGTCAATATAATGGAACTTTGCAGTTTGAAAATGAATTAGGCGAAATCAAAAATTTATTAGATAAGGAAGTGCTAACTTTGTGGCAAGCGAGGGTTTGGTTAGTTGATTTGCAAACACTCGGGCAAACTGGAGATGCAATTTATCACACTACACCAGCAGACTTATCGACATACCCTACTCGCTGGCAAGAAATTGCCAATAGAAGATTAATATACGTCAATGCAGTTTTTGGAATAGAGGAAAAGTTCAATAAAGTCAAATGGCAAAAATTTATTGAATTTAAAGCGCTGGAGATTGGAGATGAGAATCCACCTTGCCCAGAATCTGTCCTTGCTTGGGTAAAAAAATACCGCATTTCAAAATCAATAACCTCGCTATTGCCAAGCGTTAAATCTGGAAAATCCCGGAAAGAGGATGAACGCTACGCAATTTTTGAAGATGTAATCAAGGCTGCATTTTTAAATAGCCAAAAATTGCCAATTCGAGAAATTGTAAATCGCATTTCGCGGCGCGTAATCTTGCTGAATGCATCTAAACAGCCAGAAGAAATAGTCAAAAAAATTGCGCAATCAACAATATATCGGTGGGTAAATAATCTTCGAAATGATATTGCGGATGCCGCTAGGCTTGGTGCAAATGTTGCAAGAAACAAATATCGCGTTGCCCACAAGCACCTCAAAATCGCACAAATCCTTGAGCGAGTTGAAATCGACAACACGCCTTTGGATTTAATTGTGATTGATGAGTTGACAAAGCTTGTGCTTGGAAAACCTTGGTTAACTTTAGCAATTGATGTCAAGAGTCGGATGATTGTAGGATTTTATCTCAGCTTTAACACCCCTTCATCTCATTCGGTCTTGCAATGTTTGAAGCAGGCCGTTCTCCCAAAACAGCAAATTTTGCTTAAGTTTGACGGGTTTAAAAATGCGTGGCCAGCTTATGGAATTCCCGATCTCATTGCGCTTGATAATGGTATGGAGTTTCACTCAGACGCGCTCAAAAAGACTTGTTTTGAGATGGCAATCCAGATTCTTTTTTGCCCTGCAGCAACACCCTGGACCAAACCCTTTATTGAGCGTGTTTTCAGAACATTGGCGAAAGGCCTAATACATACGCTTCCTGGAACCACTTTTTCGAACATCATTGAACGCGGTGACTATGCCTCTGAAGAGGAGGCAGTCATCGACATCAAAACACTTACGCACCTCATCACGAAGTGGATTGTTGATATATATCATGTGACACCTCACCGCGGTTTGGGCGGCAACACACCTTTAGCCGTTTGGAACGAAAGTGCAAAAACCAGAATTATTGAGTTACCAGTCAACGCACTTGAAATTGAGGTGATGGCAGGAATTCCTGCGCGTAGAACACTTTTTCATTATGGCATTGAATTGGAGGGATTGCATTATAACGATAAAAAATTACAAGAAATTAGGAGAATTTCAGGCACTAATTTGCAACTCGACATTAAGTTTTATGAAGACCAAGTTGAATACATAGATGTTTTTGATCCATTTTTGAAGGAATATTTGCGGGTTGAAGCAGTTCATGATGAGTATGTGAAAAATCTACACAGGTCAGCACATCGACTTGCACGAGCTCAAGCGCGAAAAAAATTTGGTGACCACTTCACCATCATGCAATTACTAGAATCAAGACAAGACATTGAGTTGATTGTAGAACAAGCAATTAAATCAAAAAAAATGGCAGATAGAAAAGCGGCGGCTGGATTATCCAGGCTTGATTCAGCATCCATTTTGAATAGTGAAAAATCAAAGAGTCGACCTAAAAATCGGGTCAAGGATGAGCCGCCACAACCGCTGGATGGTGGCTTAGACGACGATTTGCCAGAAATAAATAATATTAATGACAAGAAAGATGAGGAGTAAAAGATGATGCAACCTATTCAATTAGTTCGAAAACATATTAGTTTGGAAATTTCCGAGCAATTCGAGCAATTTGTTGGTTTTAATCTTGGCCATTTGTCGTTTGGCCATCGCCGCTTTGACCACGCGATGACAGAAATTGCCAAATTGCATCATGCACAGAAAACCTATAATTTAGGGGGCGGCATTCTACTCACTGGCCCAAGTGGTACAGGGAAAACGACGTTGATTAATAACTATGCCAAGCACTTTCCTGTTTATCGGGATGGGAACAAAACCATCGCCCCAGTCCTATTGATTACGCTACCCAGCTCTGCGACAGCAAACGGACTTTTGACCGCGATTTATGATGCACTTGGTTATCCTAGTCCTCCCAGAACCGAATTAGCAGATAAGACTAGCAAAATTATAAAGCTCCTAAAATTGTATGGCGTAGAGTTAATTCTTATAGACGAGTCTCAACATGCTTACTACTCAAGGTCGTTGCCAGAATTTCGCCAATTGATCGATACGCTCAAAAATATTCTGACACTCAGCAAGGTGGCATGTGTCCTAGTAGGTTTGCCTGAGGTTGAGGACGTGGTTTTCAGCAATGAGCAAGTCGCGAGAAGACACGCAATACGGCTAGAGTTATCAAAGTTTAGTTACGAATTTGAAGCGGACTTCAAAGAGTTTAGGGCGATTTTAAAGCAATATCAAACTGAACTACCCAAACAACCTGATATTCCATTACATGAAGCAAATTTGGCAAGACGCTTTTTAATTGCCTCTGATGGGATTTTAGATTATTTGTCTAGAATCCTTAGCAAGTCTGTTGAAATCGCTGGTCTAGCAGGATTATCTCAATTAGATCTCACCGTATACAGTGGTGCTTTCCGGGAAGTGGTCTGGCAAAGTGCGCCAGACAAACTAAATCCATTTCATCCAGAGTCCCCGCTCAGGCGACTTGATAAAGCAGGAGAACCGTTTTACCCATGGCACTTAAAACATGCCATCGGTAGCCCACTTGCGCGCAGAAACTTAATTATGCCAACAGGAGAAAGTCATGGTACTTAAACATCAGCGCAGATTTCATTTACCCATCCTGTCTCATCCCCAACGAAAAGAAGGTCCGATGGGATATTTATTAAGGCTGTCAGAATCCAATTTACTCTCTATTGCGCAACTCAATCAAGTTGGCATAAGTTATGACTACGGCATTCTTGAAGCATTTGGTCTACTACCACATGAAAAACTTGATCCAGAATTACATTGTCATGTGCGAAATATTAGTGAAATAAAACAATCCAAGACACAGGTCTTTAATGAAAAATATGCACGTTACTGTCCACTTTGTTTAGATGAACAAAACGAGTGGCGGGTTGAGTGGGAGTTGTTTTTTTATGATGTCTGTCATCTTCATAGTGTTTGGCTGGTAGACCAGTGTACGTCGTGCGGTAGTCAGTTAACTTGGAATCGCTCGCATTTAAATCGTTGCACATGTGGCGCGACTTTGAATTATGAGGATAAACGCACAGCCCCAAAAAGCATGGTGTTAATGGCGGTACAAATGAGCCAAAAAATTCTACCATTTGCTACCAAGGCCGAACTATCAGCACCCCTGCAATTAACAAATATTGAACAAACGCAAAAGCTGATTCGGTATTTCGGTAACTACATGACATCGGCGCCTACCAGAAATCCCCTAAAAATGAAGGAAGCAGGCGATTTGCGCCACTCATGGCCCGTCACCACCTTAGCAGCAGAGATGCTTAATCAATGGCCAGAGGCATTTCATTTATCACTAACCAATCTTGAAAATCAACATGTAACGGAAGGAAGGCCAAGCCTCAACGATGTTTTTGGTCAAGCTTATCATTATGTTTACGAGGGGCTTAAAAGTTCAGTATTTGATGAGGTTAGAACGCAATTTGAATTATGGATTAGTGCGCAATGGAAAGGCGGCATTGCTAAAAGAAATACGCGACTAATGACCATTATGTTGGAAGAGGCGGCTTGGATACCTGCCCTTGCGGCTTGTGATTTCTTAGGAATTTCATTGCAAAGATTAGAGTTACTGATTCGTGAGGGTACCTTAGAAGGTGAAACGCATATTAGTGAGAAGGGGCGTAAATTCACCATGGTACGACGTGATAATTTGGAAGTAATTAAAGAGCAGCTATTTGGAATGATTGACATGAATACCGCCAAAAATCTGCTCGGTTTTCAGAAACGCAGGATGCGTCAAATGCTCACGTTCCTATTTAAGGATGCAAAAAAAATAGGTAGTTCACCAAGCGCACAATGGGCAATCAGTCGGCAAGAAATCAACAATATATTGGATAAATCTATAGATGTTCCAGTGGTCTCAATCTCAGATGAGGACTGTGTTTCTCTAGGACATGTCTTACAGTTCTGGACATGGTCAAACCAGGAGATCGCAAATTTAATCCATGCTGTTAAAGATGGTGAAATATTGATTACTAACAAATTGGACACCGATCTAGGAGTTGCAGCATGGAACTTCAAGCTACAAGTACTCAATAATTGGAAGAAGAAATTTGAAACAGGACTCTCGGAATGGATGACCATTACGCAAGCGGCCAAAGTCTTGGGCATCAAAGAGCAAGTGGCGTATGAGCTGGTAAACCTAGATTTTCTGGAGGCTGATGTCATGCCTTTTCAGAAAAAACGAGGAACCAGAGTAAGACTTACTGCTATTGAAAAATTCAATAAACAATACATTTTTGCAACCAAAGTTGCCGAGCAGCTTGGTTGTTCTCCTAAAAAAGTGATTAGTAACTTATCCAGTTTTGGCATAAAGCCCGTCAGTGGGCCGCTGGTTAACGGTGCACGGCAGGTTTTATTTCAACGAGAGCAAGTAATGAATTTAATCGAAAAGGAAAATATATGACAAAATTAATGGTAAAACGTAATTCAGAAGTTGAAGGAAAAACAGCTATTTGGGCTATAGATATGGCAAGTGTTACCACAGAAAAAGGGCCGTATTACATTGCTAAGGTTGCTGATAAATCGACCAACAAAATTGTTGGTTATACCATTGGCATTCGAGGTGAATTAAAGCTCATAAAGAAGGCATTATTATGGGCAAAACGTCGTCAATCCCCAGGGCAAAAGGTGTGCATCGAAGTTGACCAAAGTCGAAAATTCTACAGCCAAGATTTTCAAGAATGGTGTCGAGTTAATCGTTTCACGATTAAGTATAGAAACGCTATGTTTAAACAAGCTATCGAAAAAATGCTCCTGCAAGGATCCTCCAAAAAATAAGAGGATCATAATTGCTCAGAAGTCTTAGCATGCTGATATGCATGCTAAGAATTTAGTGCAATTTTCATTATTGATGAGACTATTAGAAACGTTCACAATACCATTATTAAGTTGAAAGGAAAGGTTGAAATGAGTAAATCAGGATTCGAAATTGAAGCAAAAGTCACACGTAAAAGTAGGTTTGGGTTAACTGAAAATATAGAAGATGTTTATTCTGTTCCTGAGCTCGATAATGATGTCATACGTGAAATTCTCATCGGTCAGACCGAAGAATTTTCTGACGATGAAATTTTAGAGGGTAGAACTTTCGGGGGAATTTTTATCGACGTTGAAACTGAGGAATGGCTTTACGTCTGTGAGCACACAGACAAAATTGTCA
>JAKQJQ010000084.1 GCA_029561105.1 Bacteroidota bacterium | reverse complement strand
CAAATCACCGACCTTAACGGACGTGTTGTTAAAACCGTAAACGGAGCCGTATCTCAAATCAACATCACCGATTTGACTGCCGGAGTTTACTTCCTTAAACTCAACAGCGCCCAAGGTGCCGGAACCACAAAAATCGTTAAGAAATAATTTCAGTTATTCACGATACCAAACCCGCTCAGAAATGAGCGGGTTTTTTTATGCGCGAAATCTTTGTTCTTTCAGCGAAGCGGTCTTTCTTCTTTTTTTTTTACTACAACGTTGTCGCACAAATTTCAAAAACCCCTTGCAAATTCGCCCCACGTTACCTTATCTTTGCCGCAGTTCCTGAACATAATGACCAGTTATCACGAAAGCCCGAGGGATTAGACCCGTTGAAAGCTTAGCAACCCTTTGCCAAAAGAAGGTGCTACATTCTACTGCAAACGCAGACAGATAACCACGAGAATCCTTTCTCTTTCCCGATAACTTTTTTTATTTCCAGAAGCACAAGAACATTGTCCCATCGGGCATCTGTCCTGCTGTCCGCTTTATCTTTTGCCCATCCCTCGACTGCGCTCGGGATGACAAAAGGATACCGCTGCCATCAGGGCTAAACCCAATGTAACATCAATTAAGAACATCCAAAGTTCAAAGTCCAGAGCCAAGGGTTACACCAGACAAACCCTAAACCCTGCACCCTGAACCTTGCACTCAAAATACAAAGTATGTCCATCCAACAAGAAATCCAAAAACGAATCCTCGTGCTAGACGGCGCCATGGGAACCATGCTCCAGCGTTACAATTTCTCCGAAGCCGATTTCCGTGGCGAGCGTTTCCGCGATTTCCCGCATCCGCTCAAAGGCAATAACGATTTGCTGTCTATCACGCAGCCCGAGGCCATCCGGGAAGTCCACGCCAAATATTTCGAGGCTGGCGCCGACATCGTAGAAACCAACACCTTTTCAGGCACCACTATCGGCATGGCCGATTACCACCTCGAAGATCTCGTGTATGAACTCAATTACGAATCGGCCAAAATAGCGCGCCAAGTCGCCGACCAGTTCACCGCTTTGAATCCCAACAAACCCAGATTCGTCGCCGGTTCAATCGGGCCCACCAACCGCACGGCCAGCATGTCCCCCGATGTCAACGATCCCGGTTTCCGCGCAATCACCTTCGACGAACTGCGCATCGCCTACAAACAACAAGTAGCAGCGCTCATCGACGGCGGTTGCGATGTGCTTTTGGTAGAAACCATCTTCGACACGCTCAACGCCAAAGCAGCCTTGTTCGCCATCGAGGAAGTCAAGGAAGAAAGAAACCTCGACATTCCCATCATGGTTTCGGGCACCATCACCGATGCGTCAGGAAGAACGCTTTCAGGACAAACGGTAGAAGCCTTT
>JAKQJQ010000081.1 GCA_029561105.1 Bacteroidota bacterium | reverse complement strand
TGTAAAAATCGGCGGTAAAGATTCCTGTCATGGCCAAACCTTGAACCATTGGCGTTTCATAAACCTGCCAGGTTTGGGCCTGATCTGGCGAATAGAATACACGGGCTTTTTTTCCGCCCGAAACTACCCATGTTTTATTCCCTTCTACTGCGATATTGGTATTGCTCGCCGCAAATGCTGCTTCTCCATGCGCAGTTTTGGGTAAGGAAGAACAGGGTTGTTTTTGCCAGGAGTTTCCGCCGTCGTGCGTAATCAGGATCGAAAGGCAATCCTGCGTCGGGTCGCCTATGGCGATGCCGTCTCTGTCGTTCCAGAACCGCATGCTGTCGTAAAAGACTTTCTCTTGGATTTCTTCATAGACGAGTTTGGGTTGTTTGCTGTCTTTATCAATTTGGTACAGTAATGCCGGATTGCCGATACTGAGCGCATAAACACAGTGGGAGTTTTTTGCAAGGCTTCGAAACTCTATGTCGGTCTCACCATGAGTTATTTTTCCTTGAAACCGCTGTTGGGTTTTCGTGTTGTAGCACCCGAAACGACCTTTGTCGGCTGCGTACCAGATAAGGTCGCCATCTTTTTCAATCGCGCGGATGCTGATTTTCTCATGGATAACGGTATCGACGGTGACCTTTTTAAAAATCGAATTCCTTTGCCCGAAAGCGGAAGAAATCGTTAACAGCAGTAGTAAAAGCAATCGTATATTTCGCATCGGAGTTCTTTATTTCAGGGCAATTTACAGCTTTTTATGAAATATATAACAACCCATAATTTGTGCTGTTTTACTTACTGGCATGGTAGTTGGAAATCCGCTGAAAACACTATTCAATAATCAAATAATTTGCCTTATGAAAACCATAATAATCACTTCGGCACTCGGCCTGATTCTGGCAATGCCAATGGTTGCACAAGACCGCACTACGGTCAATGCAATGAGTTCAGAAATTAGCGACAATCTTGATTTGCGTGCTGTTGCCTCAATTTTTGGCGATTCTAAAAACCTCGAGGACTTTGAGCAACGGTTAAACGATCCGGACACGCAGATTTCTAACCTTGACCTCAACAACGACAACCGTGTGGATTATTTAAGGGTCATTGAATCGGTACAAGACAATACGCACCTGATTGTTGTGCAATCGGTTCTCGGACTCGACACCTATCAGGATGTAGCGACCATTGAAGTAGAACGAGACCGAAACAACCAGGTTTCTGTTCAGGTAGTCGGTGATGTCTACATGTATGGCACCAACTACATTTACGAACCGGTTTACGTGACCAGGCCAATGATTTTTACTTCGTTTTGGATGCACCATTACCGCCCGTACTGCTCGTCCTGGCGTTGGGGATATTACCCGTCTTATTACTATGCCTGGCGTCCGTTTCCGGTTTTCAGGTATAGGAACAACATTCATGTACACATCAATTTTAATCACCACTACAATTATGTTAACGTGAGGAGAAGCCCTCTAGCCGTCGCCATGTACGCACCGCGACGTTCCAACTACTGCGAGGTGAAATATCCCACGCGTTCGTTTGCTTATCGCAACACTAGTGTGAGCAACCGTTACGAACTCGACCAGACCAGAAAAACGAGGAATGGTTCAAGTAGAAACCAACTCGCTTACGACAATACCCGCGACAATAGCAGAAACAGTGCAGCAAACCGAAATGACAATGTTCGTTCGAATCCGAATCCGGGACGTAGTTATGGCAATACGCGCACTGAAACCAGTACAAGAAATCATTGGGCAACCCGAGACAACAACCCAATCAGGACACAGGGAACGAGAAGCCAGACCAATAACAAAAGTGATTACGGGAACGTGCGTAGTAACGCAAATGTACGCAGCAACGAAGCTATCCGTGAGAAATCAGGTTCTCGAAATGAATCGCGCAACAACTCCAAGCCGCTTCGTAATCTCAACAACCCACGTACAGAAAACAGCATTCGCATGAATCCAAATATGGTCAGAAGTGAAGACCGAAGCCACAAAAACGCCACTTCTCGCTTGGAAAGCACACGTTTAGGCAATTCCAACCGGATCAATGCATCTCAGCAAAACCGGGCGCAACCAAACGGCAGCAACAATAAAGAGCGCGGCGACAGAAGATAATATTTGCCCTTTTATTTTTTTGGATTGGAAACACTGCTCGCGGTGTTTCCTTTTTTTATGCTCAGTCAAATTAGGGCGGTATGAAAAAATAACGTGGCAATTGTGTAATAATCTGTTTTATAGTGGTAAATTTGTGGACTTTTTTTATCATTTTATATGAGCGCTCAACATCACGGACTTCACAGTAAATTGACCCTTGGAGGTTTATTGGTAACGTTAGGGATTATTTACGGTGACATTGGGACTTCTCCGCTGTATGTAATGAAAGCCATCATCGGGTTACATACGATCAATGCCGATATCGTACTCGGTGGCATCTCCTGCATATTCTGGACCCTTACGCTGCAAACCACTATAAAATATGTATTGATTACGCTAAGTGCCGACAACCACGGTGAAGGCGGAATTTTTGCGCTGTACGCCCTAGTGAAGCGCACCAAAGTCAAATGGTTGATTATTCCGGCAATTATAGGCGGGAGCGCACTTTTGGCAGACGGAATCATTACACCACCCATCTCGGTTTCGTCGGCCGTAGAAGGAATCCGCAGTTTCTACCCAGATATCAATACTGTACCTATCGTCATCGGGATTTTATTTGCCCTGTTCTACATCCAGCAATTCGGGACCAAATTGGTCGGGAAGTTTTTCGCCCCGATGATGTTATTGTGGTTCGGAATGTTGGGCGTATTGGGTGTGCTGCAGATTATGGATCATCCAGACGTTTTTAGAGCGATTAATCCTTACTATGCTTATCACCTATTGACGATCCATCCGGAAGGATTTTACGTTTTGGGTTTTGTTTTTTTATGTACGACCGGAGCCGAAGCTTTGTATTCTGATATGGGACACTGCGGCCGGAAAAATATCCGTATCAGCTGGATTTTCGTCAAAACCACACTCGTGCTCAACTACTTTGGACAAGCCGCCTACCTCATCCAACACGAAGGCCAAACCCTTATGGAACTTGGCGACGGCAAAAATGGTAATCCGTTCTATCTCATTATGGCCGATTGGTTCCAACCCGCCGGAATCGTAATTGCAACGATCGCAGCGGTAATCGCTTCACAGGCATTAATCAGCGGTTCGTTTACCTTAATCAATGAGGCGATGCGTCTCAACTTCTGGCCAAAGGTAAAAATCAAATACCCGACAGAACTTAAGGGACAATTGTACATCCCATCCATCAATTGGCTGTTGCTTGCCGGTTGCATCATGGTGGTTTTGCACTTCGAGGAATCGAGCAATATGGAGGCGGCTTACGGATTGGCCATCGTGCTTTGTATGATCATGACCACAATGTTGCTTAATTATTACATGATTATGAAAAGGGTTTCGTGGTATTTCATCACGCCAATAATCCTGATTTACGTGGTGATTGAGTTTAGCTTCCTGATTGCAAACCTCAAGAAATTCACGCATGGCGGATATGTTACGCTGTTCATTGCCTGCGCGCTGATTGGTGTCATGGCAACCTGGTTCAAAGCGAAAAAGATCAGTAAGATGTACACCAAAATCGTAAAAATTGCCGACTACAAGAAAGTACTTGCCGAACTCAGCGTGGATTTGTCGATTCCAAAATACGCCACACACCTGGTATATATGACCAATGCCAACCGCGTTGACGAGATTGAGGAAAAGGTGATGTTTTCTATTTTACAGAAACGTCCCAAACGCGCAGACATTTATTGGTTTGTACACGTAAATATCCTCAGCGAACCCTACAAAACAGAATATAAGGTGACCGAAATCGTAAAAGACGATTTGTTTCGTATCGATTTCAACCTCGGTTTCCGCGAACCTACCAAAATCAACCTCATGTTCAAAGAAGTACTGCGTGACATGGTGAAAAAAGGAGAAGTTGACGTGACGAGCCGTTACGAGTCGCTATCCAAAAACAACATCATCGGCGACTTTAAATTTGTACTTTCAGAGAAATTCCTTTCTAACGACAGCGATATGCGTTGGGACGAGAAAATCATCATGAACACCTATTTCATGATCAAAAAACTGAGCTTGTCTGAAGAAAAAGCATTTGGTCTGGACAGCAGTTCGGTAAAAATCGAGAAGTTCCCACTGGTATTGCATCCGCCAGAAAAAATGTGCCTTACGCGAATCCAATAAATCATAAGCACTGTACAAAACGCAGTGCTTTTTTCTTGATTTATTTTAACATACACTTTTGCCTTTTTAATAGTACCTTTGCCCGCTTGCATTTAAAGAAATGAGATTACACAGAAACTTAGTTTACACCACAATCGACTCGCTCAACGCCATCTTTAACGAAGGCGAATATGCCGATAAAGTGGTGGCCAGGGCACTAAAAAAAGACAAACGCTGGGGCAGTTCAGACAGGAAATTCGTAGCCGAAACCATCTACGAGATTGTCCGTTGGAAACGACTTTACAGCGAAATAGCCGACGTCAAAGAACCTTTTGACCGCGACAATCTTTGGCGCCTTTTTGCCGTTTGGGCCGTTTTGCGAGGGTACCCGATTCCCGATTGGCGACAACTCGAAGGCACGCCCGAACGAAAAATCAAAGGCCGTTTTGACGAGCTTTCAAAAATCCGAGCCATCAAGGAATCGATTCCCGATTGGATGGATGAATTGGGCGTCAGGGAACTCGGTGAAAAACTATGGGCTACAGAAATCGCCGCGCAAAACCAACCGGCAAAAGTGATTTTGAGGGTCAATACGCTAAAGACTACCAAAGACAAACTCAGGGCTCTTTTAATGGACCTCAACATCGATACCGAGTATATTAAAGGCCAGGACGACGCATTGGTCTTAAAAGAACGCGCCAATGTTTTCCTCACCGACGCTTTCAAAGAAGGTTTTTTTGAAGTACAGGATGCCAGTTCGCAACTCGTGGCACCTTTCCTCGACGTAAAACCGGGCATGCGCGTTGTTGATGCTTGCGCCGGAGCCGGCGGAAAAACCTTGCACATCGCGTCATTAATGGAAAACAAAGGGCAATTGATTGCGATGGATCTTTACGAGAGTAAACTCAAACAATTGAAATTGCGCGCCAAACGAAACGGTGCGTTCAATATTGAATACCGCATTATAGACTCTACAAAAGTCATCAAGAAGTTGCATGAAAAAGCAGACCGTGTCCTGATCGACGCACCGTGTAGCGGTCTGGGCGTACTTAAGAGAAACCCCGATGCCAAATGGAAATTGCAACCAGAGTTCATAGACAATATCAAAAAAGTGCAAGCCGAAGTGTTGGACAATTATTCAAAAATGGTCAAGCCTGGCGGAAAACTCGTTTACGCAACCTGCTCGGTGTTACCTTCTGAAAATCAGGAACAAATTAAGCGTTTCCTGACCACCGACATGGGTAAAAACTTTACCTTTGTAAAAGAATCAAAGATATTGGCCAGCGAAAGCGGGTTCGACGGATTTTACATGGCATTATTAGAACGAAAAAATTAAATATTTTCCCAAATGAAAAAGAACTATACTTTATTATTACTTTTCACCTTTGCCTTGGCGTTCGCCCAACCACCAGCTGGCTATTACAATAGCGCGACTGGTACTGGCTACACGTTGAAAACCCAGTTGTACAACATCATCAATGACCACAATGACCGGGGTTACGCCGGATTGTACACTACCTATACCACATCAGACAAGGATTTCTTCTATGAAAACAACGGAACCATGTTAGACATGTACACCGAAAATCCCACCGGCTCAGAGTGCGAGTTTACTTACGGCACCAATCAGGACGATGGTACTTTGGGCAACAACGAATGTGA
>JAKQJQ010000076.1 GCA_029561105.1 Bacteroidota bacterium | reverse complement strand
TCAACGATGGGACACGCGTGAGGGATGGCAGCGGAAATCATTTTGCTTACGGCGAGGCAACGAGGCGAGAGCAAAATATTGCAGCGGACAGCCCGACGGCGTTGCCTGATCTTACAGTGTAGTTGAAATACGAGAACGCCGACACGCCCCAATCAAAATCATATTCCGGTGAGCGGTGTCCATTTGGCAAAGCCAACGGTCTCGCGGTACATTTGTGGTGAAACATCGGCGTTGACTTTGAAGAACCGACTGAAATAGTGTTCGTCGTCATAGCCCAGTTCATAGGCAATTTCCTTCACGGTTTTGTTGGTTAAGTACAGTTCACGTTTGGCTTCTATGATAATCCTTTCTGAAATCATATCGGTGAGCGTCTTGTTGAAGTGCGTCTTGGTGAGTTTAGCGAGCGCTTTTGGCGTAATGTTGAGCGCGTTGGCATAGTGGCTCGGGGAATGTTTGCTTTTGAAATGGAGCTCAATGGCGTCCCTGAGGTTTTGGAGAATGAAAGGTTCCTTGGTATTGGGAAGTTTTGCCGTTTGCTCCTGTAGCTGCTCGGTTTTGAGTCGTGAAGCCGTGATGAGGATGATCTTGAGATACGAGACGAGCAGGTCGTATTGCGCGATTTCGGATTGTTGCATTTCTGTTTTGATCTGGTCGGTAATCAATGCCAAGGTTGCCTCAGATGCTTTATCAATCAGCGTATATGGCGGTTGGTAGATATTGTTGAACAAAACACCGTTGCAGGAAACCTCTTTCTGGTGCATGTGGATGCAATAGAAATCCGGATGAAAATAAATGGCAATGCCTTCGATCTTTTGTGGTGTGCAAACCATAAAAGGCTGGTAGGGTGAAAAAGCAAGTAGTGAATTCTCTGCAAACGCATGCTCTGAAAAATCAGATTTCACTTTGCCATTTCCTTTACGGATCCAAATCAGCGAATAGTAATTGTTGCGCTGCAGATGGTCGAAATGGTTGTTGTCCTCGAAATTGAAAATCTTGAAGGCGAGGTTTCCGGTTTGCGGGTTGGTAATCGTAAAGGCGTTTTGAGCAGTGGTCATGTGCAAATGTAATGGATTTATCGATTGACAGAAATGCAAAAAGCAGCCTGTTTAAAGACTGCTTAGTATGCTTTTGGAGTGTTATAGTGCCGAGACGGCCGGGAAATCAACAGCGGTATTGGCAGTATTGTTGAAGTAGTTCGTGAGCACATTGAGCGCGACGTGGGCTACCGTTTCGGCTATTTCGCCATCTGTGACTCCGGCGGTTTTGGCGGCATTGACGTCGGCGTCAGACACACGTCCGTTTTTAGAAACGAGTACTTTGGCCAGTTGTAATATCGCTTGGGTTTTGGCATCCGAAGATTCGCCTGCACGCGCAGCCTTGAGAACCGCAAGGTCTGTTTTGAGCAATTGCTCACCGATAAACGTGTGTGCCGCTAGGCAATAATAGCACGAATTGCTTTCTGAGACGGCAAGCGCAATAAGTTCGCCAGTTCGCGCGTTCAATTTTCCTTTGGATAAGGCGCCGCTTAAATTCAAATACCCTTCAAGTACGACGTCAGAATTGCCCATGGTACGCATCATGTTGGGTACCGAGCCCAATTTGCCCTGAACGGCGTTGAACAATTCCTTTGTTTTTCCGGTTGCGGTTTGCGGATCTAATGCTTGTAAACGTGTCATCTTTGTATTTTTTTAGTTATGTCTTATTGACATTGCAAAGATGCGACACGGCGGTCGATTAGAAACTGGACGGATTACGCCATGTGATGGACAATTTTCCCTGCTATTTTAATGTCTTCTGCAAATCCTGCACGGTGGTCAAATGATAACCGGGTTTGGCCTTTTCAAAAATCTGCTTTGCCCAGAATTTGCCTTCAGGCGTCTTGACTATCTCTTTATAAAGAGTCTGCAACGAACCCGTGCGGCTTGTGGCAATCATGAATTGCTCAATCGCGGGATAAGCCGGTTTGTATTGATGGCGTAGCGCCTGCACGAACCACTGACGTTTGATGACAAAATTACCGCCTTTAGTGAAATTGAATTCGGCATCGATATCGGCCATTTCTTTAGCGGTAATGTCCGATGGGAGGTAATCGATGAAATGCTGTTTCTCATTGGTCGACTTGATTTTCTGGCTAAGTCCTTTCACGCCGTTTTGGCGCCAGGTCTGCTGGATGGCGTCGATGGCATTGAAATCCTCAGAAACCGGAGTGGTGATATTGCCTGGAATATCCGATTTGTAAATCCAGTCTTCGGCTTTGATTTTATCGGCAAGTGCTTGATCACCTTTGATTAAGTGGGTGTTGAAGTATTTTAGGAAATCTTCGGTCGTGATGGACTGGAAGGCGTGGCTGTTGAAATATTCGGTGATAAAGGCATCGAATTTTTCCCTTCCTACGGCATTTTCAACCGCTTGTAAAAACGCATATCCTTTTTCGTATGGGATGTCACTGAGCGACTCGTCTGGGTTTTTACCATCCACATTGACTTTAAGTTGGGTGGATGGATTGTTCGCGCCGTAATCGGTCATGTTGTCTGCGAGTAATTTTCGGCTGAGTACATCCTGCATTTTGGCTTCCTTTTCGCCAAAAATGGCTTCCCCAATGCGATGCTCCACATAAGTAGTAAAACCTTCATTGAGCCAAACATCATCCCAGGTGGCATTGGTCACAAGGTTGCCACTCCAACTGTGACCGAGTTCATGCGCCAATAAGCTCGTGAGTGAGCGGTCGCCAGCCAGAACGCCTGGTGTTAGAAAGGTTAGGTTGGGGTTTTCCATTCCGCCATAGGGGAAACTCGGTGGCAAAACCAGCACATCGTAACGGCTCCAACGGTAAGGACCAAAAAGCTTTTCGGCGGCGTTGACCATGTTTCCAAGTTCGGCGAATTCATAAGCGGCGTTGTTTACTACCGATGGCTCGGCATAGACGCCGGTGCGTTGGTCTATCGATTGAAAAGCCAAATCACCAACAGCGATGGCCATGAGGTAAGACGGAATCGCTTTGTCTTGTTTAAAAGTATAAACACCGGTATCGTTTTTTTGCTGTGGATTGACGGCGCTCATGACGGCCATCAGGTTTTTGGGAACGGTGACTTTTGCGTTGTAGGTAAAGCGGATTCCCGGTGAATCCTGGCAAGGAATCCAGGTTCTGGACCAAACGCTCTCTCCTTGCGAAAAAAGGAATGGGTGTTTTTTGTCGGCGGTTTGTTCGGGTTTGAGCCATTGTAAGGCCACGGCATCCTTGGTAGTATGGTAATAGATGTTGACTTTGGAGGTGTTGGGTTTGATGGCGATTTGGAGTGGTTTGCCGTGAAATTCAATCTCGGTGCCCAACTTGAATGAAGTGGGTTGTTCGTCGTCGCCCAAAGTGACTTTGGTAATGTTGAGCGTATTTTCGTCGAATATGATTTCTTTGCCTTTGCTGATGTTGTCGATTGTCCACGATGCTTTTCCTGATATTACCTGGGTGTCGAAATCTACCGCAATATCGAGGTCAAGGTGCTTCACTACGGCTGCTTCGGGTTTGGCATAGGAGTGCGTGTCTTTGACGGTCTTCTCTTGTTCTTTGGACAAAGTTTCTTTTTTCTGACAAGACCAGGCTAGGACTAAAAATGCAATGAGATAGAATTTCGATTTCATACCGATAATTTTTGCGGTAAGTTAAAAATAAAAACCCAGCCCAAAAATCCAAAGGCTGTTTTGTTGTGCCAAAAGCACGTTAAAATTACGGAACTGCTGCGGTCGGTATAAAAAAAATCCCGCTTCATCTTTTACCATGAAGCGGGACTGATTTGTTGATGTATGAGCTTAGTAATACATATCGTATTTTCCGTTGGTAATGCGGACCACATTGCCTTCTGAGTTTACACAGTCATAGCTGAAAATCCCAGTGATGAAATGCAATTGGTCATTGTGGAACGACACATGCAAATAACCTTTGTGGGTATCGTCGGTGAGGAACGGATCGTCAAAATTGCCTTTAAAGATAAAACTGCCTTCGCCTTCGCCTGTCTTTAGCGGAAAAGTTTTTCCGCTCAAATTGCCTTCGGGTATATTAATCGCCTTGACGTTGACATTCATTCCGACACCGTTTATGGTGTTTGTAAAACCAACCGTGAAGGTTCGTATGCCGCCTTCCTCGACATCAAATCGACAAGTCCTATGGGAATAAAGCAATGCGAATTGGGGCTTTACCAAGCCGCCATTGACCTCTGCAGAAATACCGCCGGTGCCGTCGTACAAGTTGTCATCGAGTTTGCCTTCTGAGCAACTACTCAAAAGCATAGCAAACAACAAAGCAAAAAATAGTTTTTTCATGTCAGGAAACTTAAGCCAACATGGTAACCGGATTCTCCAGATATTGTTTCAACGTCTGCAAAAATTGAGCACCGGTAGCGCCATCAACAGTCCTGTGGTCGCAGGCCAGAGTGACTTTCATGGTGTTACCCACTACAATCTGCCCGTTTTTCACGACCGGCTTTTCAACAATCGCGCCTACAGACAATATGGCTGAATTGGGTTGGTTGATGATCGAGGTGAATTCGGTGATGCCAAACATCCCAAGGTTAGAAACGGTAAACGTACTGCCTTCCATTTCTGCGGGCTGTAGTTTTTTGCTCTTGGCTTTCCCCGCAAGGTCTTTCACATTCGCGCCGATCTGCGACAAACTTTGGTTGTCGGTGAAACGCAGTACAGGAACTACCAAGCCATCTTCTACTGCCACCGCAACGCCAATGTTGATGTGGTGGTTCAGGATTGTGGCTTCTTCGGTCCATTTGGAGTTCACTTTTGGGTGTTTTCTGAGCGCCATCGCGCAGGCTTTGATCACCATGTCGTTGAACGATACTTTGGTTTCGGGAATAGTATTGATCACTGCCCTTGATTTCATCGCTTCGTCCATCATCACTTCTATAGTGAGGTAGAAGTGCGGCGCAGTAAAGGCCGATTCGCCCAGACGTTTGGCGATGACTTTTCGCATTTGCGAGTTTTTGACTTCTTCGGTGGCCACTTCGCCTACCGGTGTGTATGGTTTTGCCAAAGGTGCAGCAGCCGTCTCGGTTGGAGCTGCGACCGGTTGTGATTGTGCGGGCTGTGCGTTTGACGCGGCAGGTGTGAATTTCTCGATATCGCTCTTTACGATGCGTCCGTTTTCGCCAGAGCCTTTGACTTGTGCGATATTGATGCCTTTCTCTTCTGCAATTTTCTTGGCCAGTGGCGAAATGAAAATTCGTTTGCCGTCTGAAACAACCTGAACTGGTTCTTCTGATTTCTCTTCGGTAGCTTCGGTGGTTTGGGCCTCGTTCTTGTCGGCTGCTCTTGCTGGAGCTGGTGCAGCACCGCCTTTTTTGTAATTGTCTGCGATTCCCGCAATGTCGGTTCCTTCAGGTCCGATAATCGCCAATACGCTGTCTACCGGAGCCGATTCTCCTTCGTTGACTCCAATAAATAACAATGTTCCGGCATTGAAGGACTCGAATTCCATCGTGGCTTTGTCGGTTTCAATTTCGGCAAGGATGTCACCTTCGGCTACTTTGTCTCCTACTTTTTTGAGCCAGGTGGCGACGGTTCCATCGGTCATAGTGTCACTCAGGCGTGGCATGGTGACTACGACTACGCCTTTCGGCAAGTCGGTTGATGTTTGTTGGTTGCCGGCTGCCGGAGCATCTGCAGATTTTTCTGGTGCCGGAGTTGCCGCAGCTTCGACTTCATCTTCTGGGGCTTCGTCTTTTATCTCTTCGACTTTTGGAGTCTCTTGTTTGTTCGTCGATTTGCCAAAGTGTAACATCGGTGTGATGTCTTCGCCTTGGTTTCCGATAATTGCCAGGAGCGAATCCACCGGAGCCGACTGGCCTTCTTCGATGCCGATATGCAAAAGCGTCCCAGAATTGAAAGATTCAAATTCCATGGTCGCCTTGTCTGTTTCAATTTCTGCGAGGATGTCGCCCTCATTGACTTTATCTCCAACTTTCTTGAGCCATTTGGCCACGACGCCTTCGGTCATGGTGTCGCTCAGGCGTGGCATAGTGATGATTTTTGCCATGATTATAATTTGTGTGGGATAAATGGATAATTTTCTTGTTCGTAGACCACGTCGTACAATTGCTGGATTTCAGGGAAAGCAGAGTCTTCTGCGAAAGTAGCACATTCTTCCACGAGGTTTTTCACGCGCTCGTCAATGGCTTCCACTTCGGCATCGGTGGCGTATTTCTGGTCTTTGATGACCTCTAAAACCTGGGTAATCGGGTCGATTTTTTTGTATTCTTCGACCTCTTCCTTAGAACGGTACAATTGCGCGTCCGACATCGAGTGTCCTCGGTAACGATAGGTTTTCATCTCCAGAAAAGTAGGTCCGTCGCCACGACGCGCTCGGTCGATGGCTTCATGCATCGCTTCGGCAACCTTTACAGGATTCATGCCGTCAACTGGTCCGCAAGGCATTTCATACCCCAAGCCCAATTTCCAGATGTCGGTGTGGTTTGCGGTTCTTTCTACCGATGTTCCCATGGCATAGCCGTTGTTCTCTACGATGAAAACGACAGGCAATTTCCAGAGCATGGCCATGTTGAACGCTTCGTGAAGCGAACCCTGGCGTGCGGCACCGTCACCAAAATAGGTAAGTGTTACGCCATCGCGCCCAAAATATTTGTCGGCGAAAGCGATTCCGGCACCCACTGGGATTTGCGCCCCAACGATTCCGTGTCCGCCGTAAAAACCTTTTTCTTTAGAAAAAATGTGCATCGAGCCACCCATTCCTTTAGAGGTACCGGTGACTTTCCCGAGCAATTCTGCCATAACCGCTTTTGGGTCAACGCCCATACCGATTGGCTGTACGTGGTTTCTGTAGGCTGTAATCATTTTGTCTTTAGACAGGTCCATGGCGTGCAATGCTCCGGCCAATACGGCTTCCTGTCCGTTATATAGGTGAAGAAATCCTCTAACTTTTTGTTGGATGTAAAGTGCGGCTAATTTGTCTTCAAATTTTCTCCAAAACAGCATGTCTTCATACCATTTCAGGTAAACTTCTCTTGTTACTTCTTTCATTCTGACTTTAAGTTTGATGTATAAATTGTTTCGAGCCGCAAAAAAGTAGCCTCACACCGTTTGCGAACAGCAAAAATAAAACATTTCCCGCTAAGAACTAAAATTTAAAACGCAGATTTTAGCCTTTTACAGGAAGTTTTTATCAAAGGTAAAGGGCAATAGATTTTTGAGTGAATCCGACTTGTATACCAGCCCGATTTCGCCCATAAAATAGATTTCAATAGGGTAGTCCTGTTTGAATTCGTATTCGGCAATCGATTGGCGACAAGCCCCGCAAGGTGGGATAGGCGCTGTGGTGGTGTTGGTGTCGGAAGCGGCACTAATGGCCATCTTCACGATTTTCGCCTCGGGATACATCGCCCCAGCTTGAAATACCGCTACGCGTTCGGCGCAAAGGCCAGAGGGATAGGCAGCGTTTTCCTGATTGGATCCAAAAACCAATTGGCCATTGTCTAAAAGCAAGGCCGCCCCAACCCTAAATTTAGAGTAGGGCGCGTACGCCTTTTTTCGCATCGCTACAGCCTGTCCCATTAAATCCTGAATGTCGGCAGGTAATTCTGAGAGGCTGTCGAAAGCGGTAAATTTTGTCGTGAGGGTAATTTCGTTCATAAGTTTTAAGGGAAAAAAAATCCAAATTTCAAAGGAGAAATTTGGATCTTTAATTATAATTGAATGACGGTTACAGTTGGTCGTATTTGTCTCCGAACGCAAAACTGAGGGAGAACCGCAGCGTGTTTTCGAGTGGGTTACGCACCTTAGAGGCAGAGAACAGATAAGAAACATCTACTTTAACGATGTTGTACTTGAATCCCGCTCCCAGTGAGAAAAACTTCCTTGCTCCTTTTACCGGGCTTTCATGGAAGTAACCCATGCGGAAGGCAAATGATTCCTGATAGTTGTACTCGGCACCTACAGAGTATGTAAATTCTTTTAGTTCTTCGGAGAAACCGTCTGGCGCATCTCCAAAAGATTGAAATATTCCAGAAGTCCAGCCAATCTCCCTATATTCCAAATTGTTTTGGGTTCTTTGCTCTAGCTCTGTGATGTCTTCGTCGTCTGTAAAGTCACCATCTCCGTTTGTATCTACCGGTGCATCAGGAATCTGTGGCGTTGGGACCAACAGTTTTGCGAATTCAAGGTTGAGTGATACTTTGTTGTAATCGTCAAGGATAAAGTCGAAAGCACCACCCAGTTTGAGGTTGGCAGGCAAAAAGTTAGAACTCACATCGTTCTTTGTTCGGTCATAGCTGATTTTTGGCCCCAGATTCTGGATGTTGAACCCCAATCTGTAACGGCCATTGAAATCATTGAAAGCTTTTTCTTCCGAAACAAAGAAACCGGATACGTCTACCGCAAAGGTTCTACCGGCAACCGCGTCGTTAAATGCATCCTGCACTTTAAGGTTAGAGTTGATGTATCTTGCGGCAACTCCCATAGAAAAATAATCACTTAGTTTAAGCGAGTAAGACAAGTCAATTGCAAACTCGTTAGGTTTTACGACCCTTGCCGGATCGTCGAAATTCTCGCGCAACTCTATTTCTCCGAGGCTGAAATAACGGATACTACCCGCAAAGGCCATCCTTTCATCGAATTTGTTGAAATAGGTGACTTGACCAAGTGAGATGTCGTTCACCAATTGGGTAAGGTAAGGCGTGTAACTTAGAGAAAACCCTTGTCTGTCTGTAGAAAACGCATATTTGGATGGATTCCATTGTTGAGAAAAGGTGTCGGGCGTCGTGGCTACACCATTGTCCCCCATACCCGCCGAACGGGCATCCGCGGCAACTAATAAAAAAGGAACTCCTGTGGTAATTACCCTGTCCTGGGCTCTTGAAAATTGTATCGTTAGTAAGCAAATTAATAATATTGAAATCTTTCTCATTCTGAATTTTTAAATATTGAACAAATATAGCATTTTATTAAAGGATAACAAGTTTCTCGAATTTTTCTGCCTTGGTGTTGGTGATCAGCGATTTTACCGTGAGTTTGTAGATGTAAACGCCTTTCCCGATCTTGTCGCCAAAATCATCCTTGCCGTCCCAGGTGATGTCTTTTGAAAGGAAGCCATCGGTAGTTACCGTCTGGTTTTTGGTCCATACGATTTTTCCTGAAATCGTGAGCACCTGTACCTGTACTTCTAAAGGCTCAAAAGGTTTGTTGTGTGTAAACCAGAATTGCGTGTAGTTGACAAATGGATTAGGGTAATTAAGGACATTCGAGATGGTAATATTGCTATCGCCGGCTACTACAAATTGAAGTTCTGCAGTAATCGGATTGTTGTATACGTCCCAGGCGTAAAATTTCAATGTGTGTATACCAGGCGCGAGATTGCGGAACGGAAACTTGAGCTTGCCTTTTTTGTAATTGTCAAGCTCGGTTTCGTAATAGTCGTTCAATTTGTACGGATTGGCCTCGTTGCCGTCTAAAACCACCTGGATGTCATGGCCAATCCCGCTGGCTGTGTTGATTCCGTTTTCGTCTTCGAGGAAGGCAAGAAATATTGGGTTCTGATTGGTCAGACTACCGTTTACAAACGTGAGGTCATTCATGTAGAGTTTTACCTTGGGAGGCGTATTATCGGCTGGTGCGTTGAAATTGGTTCCGCCAACGGTAATAGTTGTGTCAAAGCCACTTTTGTCAAAAAGCAATTGGTTTCTTTTGGCGTAAAAACTGATCCTGCCTTTTCCGGTTCCGATAGCAATGTCTCGGGGCACCACAAACCCAAATTCAAACTGGCCATTGTTTACTGATGCGTTGCCTTTAAAAATAGTTTCTCCCAGCACATTAAAATTGATGGGGTCGGCATTGTTATCATTGTTTCGGGTCACGCGGGTAATGGTCTTGTCAAAAATCTGTACGGCCAACTCACCGTTGTAGGCGGGTAGTGGGTTGTTGTTCTCGTCTGTAACTTCGCCGGTTAGTTTGATATAAGATAAAGCTTTGAAATCATCTATAGTTCCCGTAATAGGCGCGTCGTTGACTTTGGTGAGCCTGATTTTTGGTTTGGGAATGGCCAGCATCAATGCCGGATCGCCCAAATAGAAAACCACGTTGGTCGGGGCGTCGCCATCTTCTTTGGTTTGTCGAAGCGCCTCGGCAATTGACGTATATTCATTAGATCCATAAGCAAACAGATGTTTGGCCAACACATCGCCAAAAAGTTCACCGGTGCCCTGGCTGATTTCGCGCACTGTCGTAATCATCGATATTGCACCGCCCGAAGGATTCCAATACGTGTACTCGCCCGCGGTAGGTCTAAAAGGATTGTCAAACCTTGAAAACTGGCAGGTGATGGTGATGAACAGCGGGTATTTGTATCGGTTGTTCAAGTTGCGTCCATCGGTGCTTTCCCAGATGCGCTCTTGTGCAAGACCGTCTTCTCCGCCGTGTCCCAGGTAATCAAATACAAGTGCGCCTTTTTCAAACGCGTTGAAGAAGTCCTGACGCGCTTTAGGGTAACGACTTCCGCCAGAAGAGGTTTGTTGTTCGTAGGAGTCGAGCAATATTTTTGTTGGATTCAGGAACGGCTTTTCTTGTACAATCCGATCTACAAGCGAATTGATTTTGTCCTGCAAGCTGGCGTCAAAACCAATATCGGCGTCATCGGCAATCCCAACAACATTGTTGCGCCAACTGCCGTAAGATTTAATGTCGTGGTATTCAATAACCTTGTTGATGAGTTGGTCTGCCTGTAAGTTGGAGTTGGCAATCATCCGGCCAACTGCGATATCGGGAAAAACTGCAAAGCCATTGCCTCCATCCAGATTGCCCTCAAAGTCGTCCATCATGGTGAAATAGTCGTCGGATGCAAAGGATCCTTCGCCGAGGCTATAACCATTTTTGGCGTGATAAATCGGTACGAAATTAGAAAATTTCGATACGCGGTTCTTGAAATCAAAGGATGCATCGCCCAGCAAATTCAGGTATTTTACTCTTTTATCCGGAGTTGATGCGTTGAAATAAACGTATTTCATGAAATTTCTGATGGCTCCGATGTCTTGCTTACCCGATCCAAATTCTTGGTAAATGCTTTCAAGGTTTACTACTTTTACATTGAGATGTGAGTAGGTCCGGTGAAAATTGGCCAACCGTTCGGCTTGTGGCGTAAATGTGTATGGTGCTACGATAATGTAATCGATGTCTGCAAAATTTCCTTGAGCATCTTTAAATATATTGCCTTTCAGATTTTGATTGAACACCCTTGTCTGCGCTTCCTTGAGCGGCGTGTAAAGGTCATTCAATGCCACCGTAATGTATTTTCGGAGCTCGCCAAGATTGGCTTTAAAAGTGATGTTGGAGGCAGTGTTCGTGTTTGTACGGGTGACGTTGTAGATGTCGGTAATGTCCCATATTTGGTTGATACCACTGGCGTTTGAAATCTGGTATTCGGCAATTCCGATTCCAGTCGCCGAGGCGTTGTATTGGAAACGAAACTGTTTGCCATAGCCTTTGAGCGCCCTTTCGCAGCGCAGTTGGATCAAATCGAGGTAGGCTTTCGAGCTTGGTACACCGGCATTATTGTAAGAGAGTTTGATGACAATGTTTTCGCTCGCGGTGATGTTGTTGTTGACCAGCGAGTCGGCGCGAGCTGCATCAAATTTGCCGAGTTTTGGAATGGTCATGTTGCCCACCTCGGTATTGTTGGCGCTTACCTTAAAGGTGGTCGGTACCGAGCAGATTCCGCCGGCAATCACACGCAATTTTACCGGAACAGCCGTGTTGATTCCCGGAAAATTAAAAGCAAACGACTGTTCGCTGGATACATCGAAATCTTCGCCAAACCAACGGCGGCCCAATCGGCCAATGTTAATCAGGTCTACTTCGTGATATTGGGAGTCGTTAAAATTATTGACAGTGAGCGTTGCGGCGCCGGTAGGTTCTGTCATGAGGGGCATACGTTTGCCATCCTGTCCCTGGACATTGATGTAATAATAGGATTTGTCGGCGTAAAGATTGTTATACGTGTCGCTCTCACGGTTATAGTTATCAAGGCCTTCGGCATAAAAAAGCACTGAATCCGAATCGTTAAACACGCCATCTCCTTCGCCAATGACTTGTATGGCGTTCTCGGCAAGATCTTCGGGATAGTACACATCATTGCGCAACGGAATCATACGACCGCCATTCCCATAGATTTTGATTTTTCTCGGATCGACGCCGGCCATATTGAGCCCCAAGCTTTGCAAAAATGATTTGTTTAGCGCGTACACGCCCGATTTCACTACATAAAACCGGTACCATTCCCCGGTAGACAAGACCGAATTAGAGATCGTATTGAAATTATTATTGCCAGAAGTAAGCCTTGCCGCTCCCGAACTAAACGCGTAACTAAGCGATTTTACCTTTTTAAAACCTCCGCCCTCCTTGATAATAGGAGAGAAATTAATTACAGCGATATTTTTGTTGCGTGACTTGGCATTTGAAAGTTTGGCATTGATCGCCGATGGGATTGACTTGATTTCTAGATCGCCCAACTCAGCCGGGGAAATGGCTTCGTAGACTACATTAGATATCTGGAGAGAGCTTTCTGAGACCGACGAGGCCTGTGGGATTTTTATATTGTAGATAATTTGGCCAATATCGGTTCTGAACTGAAAATTTTTCAGGTCAAATTGAGGCATTGTAATTTCAAAATCACCATACGAAACCGGCTTTGTGGGTTTCCAATTAATGGTAATCTCACCCCTTTGTTGGGCAAAGGATATCAGGCAGGAAAAAATGAAATATAAGGTGAAAGTTCTCTTCATCAGATTAGGTAACGAATTTAAAAGTCAATTATTACGGAGAGTAAAAATAATTTATTTCCCACAACCGCGAATAATAATTATTTTAAATTTACGTTTCAAGCTTGAACTAACAAACCAATGGGCGCTAAAATTTTATTTTGCAAAAAAAGTTCTTGCAATGTAAAGGTTAATTATTATATTGCGCCTCGAATTTATTACCTACTAAAAGTATGAAAGTAAACAAAATTATGACTGTAAAACTCTTGCTATCACTGGCGATTGTCCTTGGTCTTACTACAAGCTGCAGTAAAAGTTCCAGCTCAAAAAACTCATCAAGAGCAACCGGCTGGAAGATAAATGACAAAAAAGGAGGGTTTCAATACGCCTCTAATTTTAAAAAGCAGGCTACCGGACCGGGTTTGGTAATGGTTGAAGGAGGTACCTTCACCATGGGTAAAGTTCAGGATGATGTGATGCATGACTGGAACAATACCCCTAACCAGCAGCATGTCCAGTCTTTCTACATGGACGAAACCGAGGTAACCAATTTAATGTACATGGAGTACTTAGACTGGCTCAAGCGTGTTTTTCCACCAGATCAGGAAAACTATAAAAACATTTACGAAGGCGCCTCACCAGATACATTGGTATGGAGGAATCGTTTGGGTTACAACGAAACAATGACCAATAACTACTTGCGTCATCCAGCTTACGCTAACTACCCGGTGGTAGGTGTCAACTGGATTCAGGCAGTGGAGTTTAGTAAGTGGAGAACCGACCGTGTTAACGAAAACACGTTAGAGAGTGCGGGCTACTTAAAGAAAGATGCGAAAGTACTTAATTCAACGGCTGAGTCTACATTTAGTACAGAAACTTATTTGAACGCTCCGTCTAAGACTTTCGGAGGCGACGAAAAGATCGTCTTGAAAGGACCTAGGAACTCTAAAGCTAAGCCAAGCAAAACGAAAGCATCTAAAGACCAGCCGGCCACTGAGAATGCTCAAAAGAATGTTTATGCCCAAAGGACATCAGGGATTATCCTTCCTGAGTACCGTCTGCCAACCGAAGCAGAATGGGAATACGCTGCAGCTGCCGATGTAGGTCAGCGTGAATACAATATCTACAAAGGCCAGAAAAAATATCCATGGTCTGGTAGTTATACCCGTTCAGGAAAAAGACAAGTTAGAGGTGACCAATTGGCCAATTTTAAACAAGGAAAAGGTGATTACGGCGGAATTGCAGGATGGTCTGATGACGGTGCCGACATTACCAACGTAGTGAAATCATATCCTCCAAACGATTTCGGACTTTATGATATGGCGGGTAACGTGGCCGAATGGGTTGCGGATGTTTATCGTCCTATTGTTGACGACGAAGCCAGTGACTTCAACTATTACAGGGGTAACATATACACCAAGAATAAAATTGGGGAAGACGGAAAAGTTGAGCTGGTGACCGGTGAAACTCAAAAATTCGACACCTTGGCAAACGGTAGGGTTATGGCAAGGGATTTCCCGGGACAAATTGCTCAGGTTCCTGTTGACGAGAAAGAAACTTACTTGAGACAAAACTTCGATAAGAGTGACGAAAGAAACTATCGCGATGGAGACAAGCAATCTACAAGATATTTTGATTTTAGCTCCGAAGGCGATGGCGGGAAAGTAAAAGCGGGACAAGAAATGTACGATTCACCGCAACACAACGTAACCACAGATAGTTTGGGTTCGATGGTGAGGAAATATGACAAGTCTAACAAACGAACTACCTTAGTAAACGATAACGTCAGGGTTTATAAAGGAGGATCTTGGAGAGATCGCGCTTACTGGCTCGACCCTGCGCAAAGAAGATACTTTCCACAAGATATGGCTACCGATTATATCGGATTCAGATGCGCCATGTCAAGGGTAGGTCCTAAAGCAGACAAAAAGAAAAGACCGAGAAATTAATTTTTCAAAATAATAAATGAAAGCCCTTTGATTAGGGCTTTTATTTTTTACCTAACATACAATGGATATTGCAAGCATTCACCAGTTGTTTTTGAAATGCAGTTCAATCTCGACCGATACGCGAAAAATTGGGCCACAATCTTTATTCGTGGCCATCAAAGGCGATCGGTTTGACGCTAACACTTTTGCGGCAGAAGCACTGCAAAAAGGGGCGGCTTATGTTCTGATAGACAATCCGGCTTATCATATAGACCAGAGGACGATAGTAGTACAGGACAGCCTTGCTGCATTGCAACAGCTCGCTCAGTATCACAGGAGGTATCTGCGTCTGCCCATCATTGCGCTTACGGGGAGCAACGGTAAAACCACGACCAAAGAATTAATCCATGCAGTGCTGTCACAACGGTTTAAAGCTAAGGCTACCGTTGGTAATCTGAATAATCATATAGGAGTACCGTTGACCTTACTTTCTTTTGACGAAACCACACAAATAGGAATCGTAGAAATGGGTGCCAACCACCAAAAGGAAATCGCGTTCCTTTGCGATATCGCCGAACCAGATTTTGGCTACATTACCAATTTCGGCAAAGCGCACCTTGAGGGGTTTGGTGGAGTAGAGGGTGTGATCAAAGGCAAAAGTGAAATGTATGACTATTTGCAGCAAAACAAAAAGACGGTTTTTGTTAATCTGGACGATCCCATTCAGAGCGAGAAAACGGCATCAATGGAGCGCATTACATTCGGCTATCAAAAAACCGAAGCAACAGTCAATATCATTGCCATCAAGGCGGATCCATTCGTAGAGATTGCTGTTGAAGATACATTAATCAAGTCTCATTTGATTGGACTCTATAACGCCAACAATATCAATGCAGCGGTAACTATAGGGCGTCATTTTGGTGTAAGCAATGTAGATATTAAAGCGGCAATAGAAGGTTATGTGCCAGAAAATAACCGCTCACAGCTGCTCAATAAAGAAACTAATGAAATCATCCTCGACGCCTACAATGCCAATCCGAGTAGTGTAAAAGTCGCCATCGAAAACTTTCTTCAACTTGACAAAAAGAACAAGGTTGCGATTTTGGGCGATATGTTTGAGCTCGGGCACGAGAGCCTGAAAGAACACTTGGCAATTATCCAATCGCTACAGAATCAAACAACGGTAGACTGCTATTTTGTGGGGAAAGATTTTTTCTATAATAGGGTAGAAGGCGGCCGTCGCCATTTTTTTGGGACGTTTGAGGATTTGGTACAGCACCTGCAAATCCATCCGTTCCACAACAGTACGCTACTGATTAAAGGATCGCGCGGCATGGCATTGGAGCGTTTGCTGGACTATATTTGATTTTCCTGTTGGCCAGTCGGTCCCAACCAATTGCGTCGGGAACGTCACCGCTTTACCACCCGTATCATCTGCTGCATTTCTCCCTGATTTACAATGAGCGTGTAAACGCCTGATTTGTATGACGAGCCCAATTCCAAGGTGCCGGTCTGAGATGCCTCACATTGCAGGGTTTCCAGAAGTTTACCAAACACATCATATACTTTGACGGTAGTTGGAGTGTGCACTTCGCCGTCCAGGCTCATCCTAAAACTGTCGCTAAACGGATTCGGGGCGGCATTCAATCGGAATTGATTGTTGTGAGGTTCAGCCTGGCGCGTGATGACCGCCGTGGTAGTTACCGTACAGGGCGGGCCAAAAGCCAGGTAAGCGCCCAGATACATAATGGCCACGCGGATGGTATAAGTGGTATTTGGTGCGGGAGGTGCTCCAGCCAGATTGTGAAGATTAAAGCGATTCAGAGGGCTGTCGTAAAACCTAATAGAGCTGCCATTGGTGACTTCAAACCGATACATTTCGGCCTCGAGTATTTGGCCGGTATAGATGGTAGTCCAGCTGTTGCTGATGCTCATGCCGCATTGGCTGTCGATTACCCTTGAGAGTTCGGGTAGTGGCGGGGTTGTAACGGTACAGGCTGGCCCAAAATCCTCCCATACTCCCGCAATGAACAAGGCCACCCTCACAGTATAGGTGGTTCCGAATCTACCGCTTCCTACGAAATTTTGCATGACAAAACGGTTGACGGTACTGTCATAAGTACGTACGGGAAATACACCGTCCGACAGCTCGAACCTATACAACGTTGCCGAAAGATTCTGATAACAATACATGATGTTGCCCATATTGGTCATGTTCATACCGCATTGCTGTGTAAGCAATTGGGTGACTATGGGCGCCCGCGGCGTAGTAACCGTACAAATAGTTGGGCCGAAAGCGCGCCAGAATCCATTGGTGCGCGCCGAGATGCGCACACTGTAAGTCGTCAGATACGTTGGAGCCACCGGAAGGTCGTTTAGACTAAAATGGTTAACATCCGAATCAAAGGAGGTTACCGTTGTGCCTTGGGTCACCTCAAAACGATAACCGGTTACCCCGGCCAGTGTGGTGGCATAAATGTCGGTGCCGACGCGCGGTAATACACTGCCGCAGAACGTAGGAGTCAGCGTTACATAAGGACCTATCTCATCGATATGGCCATCGCAATTATCGTCGATCCCATTTGCCAGTATTTCAACGTGGTTGGGATTAACCGCTGCATTTGTGTCGTCGCAATCTGACCCCACAATAGAAGAAACATAGCCGCTAGGAGTATCCGCGCCATAACAAACAGAAACAGGAAAAGGGTTGCCGTCGTAAAAAGTATCATTGTCCGCATCTATGTAAAAATAGCCAAGCCTGAATGTATTGGGATTATTTGGGTCGCAGTCGGTATTGTCGGCGACAAATCCGGCAGGAGCGCCGCCCGATGAGAAAACTACGATCGCAGGATCTCCGAAACCGTCACCATCTGCATCCGAGTAATAAGGGGTTAACAATGCTAGCCCGTCGGCTACAGGTTTGGGTTTAAGAAACTGTCCGAACGTGAACAATGGGAACAGTAGGATTGTGAGCAACGTCTTGCATTTAGGGAATGACATGATGTTGGGGTGTTTGTTTGGTAGGCTAATGTAATAAAAATCACTTAAGTAGCTTAATTTATAGTCAAAAACTTAAAATTTTGTTAACATTATTACAGGATATTCCGACAAGATCGACACAGCCGCTAGTGAGGTTGCTCCAATTTCGTTGAACTAAGTTATCAATGTTAGTGATTTGCTGCTGATTAGTAGGCTAATATACCGGATGGTAAGGTCTCAAAATATGACATTCGTGGCGTAGATTACTTTTTGCCAGCTGATGAAGTTCTGTAGGAAAATATCTCAAGATTTATGAAGTGCTTATTCGATAAGATCAATAGCTTCCACTTTTTTATACCAGAAATTTTACGAAAGCGAGCTTTCGACACTTTCAGGTATAAAAAAAGCCGAAAACTCTCGTTTTCGGCTTTGTGGACGATGAGGGATTAACTGCGTTGCTCCTTTTTTGGAAGCTTTGCGCAAAGCCAAAACTCATGCTTCGTTTTTCCTTTTTTTATTCCGCATCGCTTACGAAAGTGGGATTATCTGCGTTGATCCTTTTTGGGATGCCTTACAAAAATCCAAAAACTCATGCTTCGTTTTTCCTTTTTTTATTCCGCATCGCTTACGAAAAATGAATTTTCGACGCCATGCGGAATAAAAAAAGCCGAAAACGAGAGTTTTCGGCTTTGTGGGCGATGAGGGATTCGAACCCCCGACCCTCTGGGTGTAAACCAGATGCTCTGAACCAACTGAGCTAATCGCCCGACTAGCTTGTTTGCGAGTGCAAATATAAGGCACTTTTTATTATATGCAAGCCAAAACGAAATATTTGTTATAAAATTTCTGCAACCACAAAAGTACTGCCACCCACATATATCAAGTCGTCAGGATTGGCTTGTTCTTGAGCGGCTTCATAAGCTGTTCTTACTGAGTCATATGAGGATCCGAAAAGTTCAAAATCTTTTCCTTTTTGATTAAGCAAATCGGCCTCGAGACCACGCGGCATATTGGGCTTGCAAAAATAATAAATTGCCTTTTTGGGTAAAAGCGGCAAGATTTGAGATAGATCTTTATCATTGACCACACCAAATACGAGGTGTAATTTTTCAAACTTTTGTTGCCCGAGTTGCCGCATTACAATAGACAAACCCTCTTTATTGTGCGCCGTATCACAGATGATTTTGGGTTGTAGACCCAATTGTTGCCATCGACCCAAAAGCCCTGTATTGGCTACAGTGTGCAGCAAACCTTCTTTCAATTGCGCTTCAGAAAGGTTGATGTGAAGCTGTTGTTGCAAAATGCGAAAGGTTTGCACTACCGTCTTTTTGTTATGGAACTGGTAATCGCCCAACAAATCCGACGCATAATCTTCACTAACCAAATCCGATGCAAAGAAAATTGGTGCCTGCTCGTTTTGGGCTTTAGCAAGAAACACTGGCTTCGTCTCTTTTGAATATTCTCCGATAATGACTGGAACCTTGTACTTAATGATTCCCGCCTTTTCAGCAGCAATCAATTCAAGCGTGTTGCCCAAAAATTGCGTATGGTCAAAGCCGATGTTGGTAATCACCGAAATCAAAGGTGTAATCACGTTCGTCGAATCGAGCCGGCCACCCAATCCGGTTTCTATAACAGCAAAATCTACGGCTTGGGTTTTAAAATAGTCAAAGGCAAGACCCACGCTCATCTCAAAAAAGCTCAAGTCGTTGGATTCAAAAAATGGGCGGTGGGCTCCGACAAATTCTTGCACAAAACTTTCAGGGATTTCCTCACCGTTTATTTTAATCCGCTCACGGAAATCCTTGAGGTGCGGTGAGGTGTAAAGGCCAATCTTGTATCCGGCTGCCTGCAATACCGACGCAATCATGTGCGATGTCGAGCCTTTGCCATTGGTGCCGGCCACGTGGATGCATCTGAGGTTTTTTTCGGGATGGCCCAAATGATCCATAAGGAGCAACGTATTGGTCAGGTCTTTCTTATAGGCCGAAGCGCCTTGAAGCTGGTACATCGGAAGCTGCTTGAACATCCAGTCTACCGTTTGCTGATACGTCATTTGTATTGGATTTATTCGCCGAGTTTGAAGTTCACGGTAATGGTTCCGGTTTGCACTTCGGGCGCATTGGGGTCGGGTTGCCATTTGTAGCTGCGCGCCGTGGCGTATGCCGGTTCAACAAGGCACGAACTCGTGTTGGTGGTTCCTTTGGTGTATTTGGTGGCAATGACGTTTCCGTTTCTATTTACTTTTACTTCTACCACTACGGTGCCAGATTCGTTGCAATCCTGAACTTGTTTGCTGCTGCTGGCGAGTTTACGTCCGTTGAGTTTCCAGCCGTTACCGCCGCCTGATCCGCTTCCGGTTCCTGGGCCGTAACCGCTTCCGGTCCCGATGCCATCACCTGAGCCATTTCCGCCGCCGGTTCCGGTTCCTGATCCGCCGCCACCATTGTAGCCGCGTGAATTGGCATCACCATTGGATTTTCCTTTGTTTCCGGCTTGTTTGTCATCACCATCGCCCGATTTGCTCGAGCCGTTAAGCAGGTTCGACAACGCATCGGTGGTTGACTTGGACGGTTTCGGGACCACTTTCTCAACCGGTTTTTCCACCTCGACCTTTTTGGGTTTCTCAGATGGCTTTTTGGCTTCGACTATCGCAGGCGCGTCGTCATTCTCACTGACAATAATTTCCTTTTCAGAAGTGGGTGTAGGTTGGGTTTGCTTGGGAGCCGAGACTACTTTTTCTAATGATTGGTAGTTGTCGCCCGATCCAAAGTCGCTGTCGCCAAAATTCACGGCAACTTCTCCGCCACCACCGCCACCGCCTTCCAAATCGGCAAGGGTAATAGTGTTGGATATCTTGAGCCAAAAGAAAAGCAGGAACAAGGCCGCGAAAATGCCCGTGGTCATTGCAAACGATTTTTTTCTGTTTTCTATTTCGGTAACTATCATGGCCGTGTTTTTATCAGAATCAATAACGAAAATAGCAAAAATAAATTGCTTTACACCAATTGCTTGAGCGCGATTTCAAAAGCGGTGGCGCTGATGTTGGTTTTCGACGCATTCAGGCTGTGCGCCTTGGCAATCGCTTTGCGGATGGTTTCTGAGGTATCCGAGAAAATCGCCTCGTCGGTCATCTGTACTTTCTTTTCCATGAAATAAGCAAAAACGCGCGCCATGCCACAGTTTGAGATGAAGTCGGGAATCAGGCTGATTTT
>JAKQJQ010000075.1 GCA_029561105.1 Bacteroidota bacterium | reverse complement strand
CACCAAGCGGTTCACAAAGCGGCCCAATAACGTACCAAAAATCAACACCACAATCGCCACAATAATTTTTGGCAGGTAGTTGGCTAATTGTTTGAGCATGTCGGCCACTTCGGTTAAACCCAGCGCGTTTGCACCCGTAATAATAAACAGCAGAATGACTAACCAAAATACAATTTGACTAATGATGCCGCTGAGCGACACGTCGTAATCGTCATTTTGTAGGTAGGACTCAAGCCCAGATTTACCTGAAAATTTGTCAAACTTAACCCATTTTAAAAAGCGCTTAACTGCGATGCGCGAGCCTTTAGCAATCAGCCAGCCAAAAAATAAAATGATAATGACAGCGAGAAGTTTAGGAAAAAATGCAGCGACCTGATGCCAGAATTGATTGAGGGATGAAATAAAAATATCAATTTGATCTTGCATGAAAAACTCCTTTATTTGCGTGACTGCTATTATTTTTTATTATGACGATATTTGCGTAATTGCAAACGTGTCTAGCAAGCCTGATGTTGTAATACTGAAGATATTGCAGTTTGAAAAGAAGTTTTATTGTCGCTTAATTCATGCTGGCTCGCAATGAAAAATCGTTTTTTAATTGCTAATTTTCGCCGAGAAAAAAATGCTACCCTGTGAGCCTTGTAAATAAAGGCTCACAGGGTAGGTCAAAAGAGTTGTGCTGGATTTGAGTATTAAAATGATATAAATTCATACTCGTAATAATGCCGACACAATTAATTTTTAAGGGTATAAAAACGGTTTTCTAACGTTTTGCCATTTTGCACTTGGTCAAATTTATTACCTGCGCTGCTGCCCAGTTTTGCCAGCCGCTCATCAGGGTGCGGATGCGTTTTAAACAGCAACGCAACGCTATTATCGGTTTTATTGGTTTGGCCTATGGTTTGCAATACTTCGCCTAAACTAAAAGCGTCATAGCCCGCGCGGGTGGCGAGCACCATGCCCATGCGGTCTGCTTCAAATTCTGCATCTTTGTCCAAACTGCGTGCACTAATTTCTGCTCCGCTATCAATCACTTTCTTAGCGACTTTGTCGTCTTTTGCAAACATTTCACCCAGCTTGCCAGCGCCATAACCTAATAATTGCTGTTTTTGTAGCACTTTTAGTTGATGTTTTTTAACCACATGAGCAATTTCATGGCCTAAAACGCCGGCTAATTGCGCTTCATTTTGCAGTTTTTGGTACAAGCCTTTGGTCACCAGCACGTAACCGCCGGGCGCGGCAAAAGCGTTTAAATCGTTGCTTTCAATCACGCCGAATTTCCACGGCAGGTCAGGGCGTTCAGATTGACTTGCCACCCAGCGGCCAACGAGGTTCACGTATTTTTGCAACGCGGCATCATTCACCAAAGGTGCGGCCCCTAATACACTGCCAGAAATTTCGCGTCCAAGGGCCACTTCTTCAGCGCGGCTTGGATTTTTCCAATTAAAAGGTGGGCTTTCAGCGGGTGTTGATGCGGCATCTGCGTTTGCAGTCGCTTGAATAGTGCTTGCGTTGCTGGCGGCAGCCTCTGTTTTTTGAGGTTCTGAACTTGTCGAATTGTCCGTTTTAATCTCTTCAATCTTTTGCTTGGCGGCCTCTTCAAGCGCTTTTCCTAAATCCAGCGCATGGGTTTGTGTTGAGGCCAGCGCAGTAACCAACGCCGCAACAACAAAGAATAACTTGCGATATTGAAATGTAGTGGCTGACATTATTTTGCTCCTTTTAAGTAAGCAAATTGAACGGTTTTTAAACCGCCTGCTTTGGCAAATTTTTGGCTATCTTCGGCACTCACTGCATAACTTTCTAGTTTTTTCATTTCTTCTTCATTAAATTTGGCGGCTTTAAGTTCTTCAGCACTTAAACCGCGAATACCTGTGGTAGAAATCACTTTGCCAGTGCTTGCGCGTCCGCTGGCGACATCGTAAACGCCTTTGGCCTGATTGGTATTGCTGGTGCCACCGCGTTTGACTGAGAATATTCTGACCCAGCCGGTATTTTTTTGCGTTTTGATTTGTAGCCAAGCGCCTTTTTTGTTAAGTATTTCTACCGTTTCATTTTTGGCGATGGTGCCTTTAGTTTTTGCGTCTGAAAATGGTTCTAGGCGTAAGGTATCAGCTTTTAGCGCCGTGCCTAATTCTGCGGCAATACTCATGGCGGGCAGCAGCAGCGCTAACAGCAGCCATTTTTTTGAGTGAAGCTTCGTTAATCGTTTCATGCTAAATCCTTTAAAGATGCGTGGTCGTTTTGCTCGAGTTTAATTACCGCTTGCGCAAACAGCGCACGCCATTGTGAAGCGAGAGATGCGGCAGAGTCGTTGTTCAGTTGCCCTTCATGCAAGCTATAACGAATAATGGTGTTAGTTGGTAGACCCAACGCTTGGCTTAAATGAGGTAAGACTTTCGCTAAAAGTTGCGCATCATGCTTGGCTGCTGAAATGTAGTTGTCTTTTTGGTCTGAAAACTGCCAAGTGACCACAATCATATCGCCAAACAACCCCCAAATACCGCCTTGTGTGCCGTGCAGTACTTCAATATTACTCGGTGTTTTGCTGGTTAGTTCGATTTGGCGTTTAAATTTTCGTAAAAGTGCGTCACTAAGTGCGTCGTGGTTTAAGGGGTCGCTGCTTTCAAGCAAAATGGGCATGACCAATGCCAGTGTTTTGCTGTCGCCCGATTTAACGCCAAAAGTCAGCCAGCGTTGTAGCGCTCGGTCATTCGCGAGCGCGTAGATTTTTGCAATACCAAAAAACGCCACTGCCCACAAAATAGGCGCGGTGAGGTCGAGGTAAGTATTGGTGAAATTGATGGCGAGGTACGACAACACAAGTAAACCCATTTGGCCGCTAGTGAAGATAGTGTTAAATCGGTCGCGGTCCATACTGCGATAAAACGCCAAGGTGGTGAGAAAAATCAGCAATAAACTTAACAATATATAAGGTATTTTACCGCGCCATACTTTTAGATAATCGTTGTGTTTGACGTTATCAATCGCCGTGGCGAGAATTTCTACACCAGGAAATTGTTTATCCATGGCGGTGGCTTTAATATCAAACAATCCCGGTGCGGTCGAGCCAATAATGACAATTTTATTGGTAAATTCATTTTGCGGACGTTTTTTAACTTTGCTGGTCAGGTCGGTAAATACATCGCTAAACGGCACGTATTGATAGCTAAAGGGCTTGCCACGCCAGTTGATGAGCATGTTTTTGGGGATGGGTGCATAAGGGAAAGAATTCATCTGCACGTAGTCACCCACCACCAGCGGTAAGGAGGGCAAAACCCAGCCGTAATCATCATGATAGATGCGATATTCGCGCACGATGCCATCAATATCAGGGTAAACGTTGTGCGTGCCGAGTCGATTGGCCTTAATGGCACCCTCAAAATGCGGCAAAATTGCGGCAAAAGTGGCGTCTTTATTGCCTGAGTCGTCTTTAAGTTTTAAGCCGGGGATTTGTGTAAATTTAAGCTTACTTTCACTGTCTTGGCTAATATCCAGGCGCAAAATAGGAAAAAACGTGTTATCAGCATTAGAAATCACCTCATTAAAATATTCATCGCCTTCTGGCCTAAAAATATCTGCATCGCTAAACAACACGTCAAATACAATCGCTTTGGGTTTTTGTGCTTGAATGTTTTCAACAAATTCGCCCATCACTTGGCGCGACCAAGGCCAACTGCCGAATTCTTTGGCAAACGCGTGCAAACTGGCTTCGTTAATGTCCACAATCATAATGTCTGGGTCAGCTTGTGGTTGAATCACGCGGTACTTCACCATAAAATCAAACGCACGGTCACGCATGTTTAAACCCACACCAAACACGCTGGCATCCAGCAACACCAGCACGGTGAACAGGGCAGCTAAATAAATGTAGAAATTGTTTTTAAGCTTGCGCGTCATATTG
>JAKQJQ010000058.1 GCA_029561105.1 Bacteroidota bacterium | reverse complement strand
GTTGCGGGTAGGCCGCAATGCTACAGCGGTGGTAGTGGTGCTGGGTATCCTCTGGATTCCCATCATGCAGAACATCTCTGGGGTCTTGTACGAATATTTGCAATCGGTGCAGTCTTACATCGCGCCTCCAATTACCGCGGTGTTCCTGTTGGGCATCTTCTCCAAACGCATCAATAGCCAGGGGGCTATGGCAACTTTGGTTTCTGGCATTGCTGTTGCAATCGTGCGATTGGGATTGGAGTTGAGCAAAGATTCACTTACGCCCGGTAGTTTACTCCATTCATTTGGGGCCATGAACTTCCTGACTTTTGCCGCCTGGTTCTTCTTGTTTTCGGTGTCAGTGTGTGTTGTAACCAGTTTACTTACCCCTGCTCCAGCACCCGAAACCATCGTTGGACTAACCTATGGTACTTTGACGGAAGAACAAAAAACCGCCAACCGCAACAGCTTCAGCATCTGGGATGTTGTAGTATCAGTGCTCGTAGTAGCCATCGTTATCTTTGTGATGGTTACCTTTACGGGATAATTTTTAGCGAAAAGCGAAAAGCGAAAAGCGAAAATTACTATTCGCTTTTCGTTATTCGCTTTTCGCTATTCGCTCATTATAAGGTTATGGCAAAAAAAAATACACCACCCCCAGCTTCAAGTGGCCCCACCAAAATGAGTTTTGGCCGCAAGGTGCTGGCTTTCATTATTCTGCTCATCATCCTTTCTTTTTTGTTGGATGCATTGGGGGTGCCGATTGTACATCGGTCGGAGAAGGAGAAGCTGTTGGAGCATCCGCATCGATAAAATTTGTTCTATCCAAAAAAATCTTGCATAACTCCAAAACAACTCGTACATTTGCCGCGCTCAAGACCCATCGCTTGATGCTCAAGGTAAGTGGGTCATGGTTTAACCTTGTAATTGTTAACCAACAATGGCTGTTAGAATTAGATTGCAGCGGATGGGCCGCAAGAAGCGCCCGTTCTACCAAATCGTCGTAGCCGACTCTCGTTCTCCTCGTGACGGACGTTTCATCGACAACCTGGGTTCCTACAACCCCATGACCAAGCCTGCCACCATCGATATCGATCGTGACCGCGCTTTCGATTGGATTTCCAAAGGTGCTCAACCTACCGATACCGTTCGCGCTATCCTGCGCTTCAAAGGCGTTTATTACCGCAAACACCTGATGCGCGGCGTTGCCAAAGGATCAATGACCGTAGAAGAAGCAACGGCAAAATACCAAGCCTGGATCGATGCCAAAGAATCCAAAACAGCTGCTCGGGTAGAGCAAACTGCTGCGGAAAAAGAAGCATTCCGTTTGGCGGTATCCGGTGTAGCGAAAGCTAAACCTGTAGTTGTGGTTGAAGAACCAGTGGCCGAAGTAGAAGAAGAAGTTTCCGAAGCTGTTGCTGAGGAAGTTCCTGCTGAAGAAACGACCGAAGAAACTGCTGAATAAGCAGTCGATTCAGGGTTCAGGCACACCGTCCTGAACCCTGAATTAAAACTTAACGTTATTCTTTTGGAGTTTCGCTCTATAAAATTTATCTTTGCTAAATCCCCTAGAGAGGATCAATAATTTCGTCCTTTCTTTCACAAGGCTATACTTTAATCATTAATATATCGCGAACCTGGTAGTGCTTTAAGTTGCACTATCAGGTTTGCCTTTAAAAAGAGCAGGCATATGTACGAACTCGATCAGCAATACTTGGAAGAACTGGAAACGATTGCCTCCGAAATTCAAGAATCTGACGAACTGGCCCGTTACCTGGACAGCGAAGAAGAAGAGGACTTCACGCGCTTAAAGGAGCTATACGAACCACGCATCGCCCACCTTTACGAAGCGGTAGCGAAAGACAATCCCTTACAAATCATCCCTTTTGAACTGGTCGTACTCGACTCCATGTTCGAAGGGCTTTTTCTGCCTAAAATTCTGGGCTATTCCGTCCTGCGGGGCGAAGTGAACGAGCAAGTCAAATACGTGCGCCCTCAGGAGCATTTTAAAGATATTCTCTTGGCCATTTGCCAATCCACCAACTTCGAAATCCTGAAAAAACGGATTGGTCAAACCATCCAAATTGGTTTTGCCTTGAGCAGCGATATTTGGATCACCAACCTGATCAACAGCATCACCAATAAGCGCATCCGCTATTATTTGCAAGGGCAAAAACTGGATCGTTACCGCCGCGACAGCGATCGCTTGATTGGGCTGAATCGTTACCACAACCAGTTCCGCAACGATTTTTTCCAAACGGCTGACTTTCCCGCCAGCGCCTCAGATCTTCCGGTGTTTTTCAACCCATTGAAGCAGTTTTTGATCCACCGCGCTTCTATCAAAGTCAACAACAGCAGTTTATTGGAGCCACTGGACAATTTCATCACCAATGAAGAAATGCAGGGGACTACCGAGCACATGCAGGTGATGGCCATTTATGCCATGTTTTACGACTTAACCGACGCAAGCCGCAAGCAGTTGAGTACTATTTTTAATAAAATTCGGGAAAAATCTACCGGATTCAGTGAGCGTTTTCTCCATTTCCTGATGGAATTGCACCACCATCCCGTGTTACGCATCATGCCCGAAGCAGATAAAAAAATGTCGGCCATTGTAGACAAAACCTACAACGACAAACTCAGCGAATACTACCAATTGCTCGACATCATTCACGACCAGGGCTACATCAGCGAGGAAGCTCACGAAGCGGTTAAGGTATTTTACAACAAAAACGAAGGGATGTCGACCATCAATGAGTGTGTTCGGCAAACCGTTTTTCAATACTTCAATCGTTTTATCAGCAATTTGGAAGAGCGCCATTATCCAGAGTTGTTCGATATCTCGAAACAATTCGCCATTTATATGCGCATTTTTGTGAACGAGCAATTCAACCAGGGCTTAAAAGAACTCTCGATGAATTTCGTGACCAACGCATTGACGCGTTTTGTGGACAAGCGGGGCAAAGACTACCAGGACATCAAGAAATTTGTCTCTTCTGCGTTCGTCGATTTTGGTTTCCTCAAGGAAAAAGAGATCGTCGAGATGTTCAAAACCAGAAGAAAGAAAAAAACAGAATAGTTGAAAAGTTGAAAAGTT
>JAKQJQ010000030.1 GCA_029561105.1 Bacteroidota bacterium | reverse complement strand
TCACAGAATCCTCCTTCTTTAAGAATACAAATTTGCAAATTTATTTGCAGATTAGCACAGTACCTTTTGTATAGCTTCGCTCAGTTCGGCTTCGCCTCGGGTCAAGACAAAAGAAAGCCTGCGGCAGCATAGCCCCGATTGCAGCGGATATCCTTTTTAAACGACCAACGGGAGTTAAAAAGATAGTAGCGGAAAGCGGGAATAGCTTCAAAAAAACAATAACTTTACACCCTCAAACAAACAAACCAAACAAAATGGAAGTAAAAGACAGCAACGGCAACCTCCTTGCCGACGGTGACTCGGTGACCGTAATCAAAGACCTCAAAGTACGCGGTTCGTCGGACGTGATCAAACGCGGAACCATGGTGAAGAACATTCGCCTTACCGATGATCCGGCAGAAATTGACTGCCGCGTGAATAAAACGGCGATGGTGCTTCGTACCGAGTTTGTGAAAAAGGCATAAAGCCGAAGACAAACCAAGAGCCAAGAGACAAGATTGTATACCAAATGGCGCGTTCTTGTCTCTTGGATTTATGGTCTTCCCAAACAAAAAAGCAACGCTTTTGCGCTGCTCCTTTATTTGTTCTCGGGTTGTTTTTTATTGTATCTGAACCGTAATTGGCAAATTATACGCCGTACGAACTGGTTTTCCATTCAACATTCCGGGTTCCCATTTCGTCTTGAACGATTTGAGCACGCGGATGGCTTCTTGCGCCAAACCGTAACCCGGATCGCGTTTCACCTGGATGTCGGTCATTGAACCGTCTTTTTCAATCACAAACGATACGTACACTTTGAGGATCCTGACTTCATCGGTTTCGGGGTTGTTGAAATTTCTTTTGACGTGTTTGTAAAGCGTTTCAAGCCCACCTTCGAGTTCTGGCATCTTATCTAAAGTGGCCGCTACTTTAACGGTGTTGTCGGGAGTCTCTGCGGTAGTTGTAGCGGTCCCGGTCGTTGTTGTGGTCGTTGTTGTCGTGGTACCACTGGTTCCGGTGTCGGAGGTCGTGGTATTGGGTTTCACATCACTGTTTTTGCTTACGTCTTGCGCCTGGCTGGCGTCGGTTACGACCGGATCTTTTAAAAGTCTTTCGGTGGTTACTTCGGCGGGTTTGGTTTCGGTTTTTTTAGGCTGTACCCTTGGCATGTCTGGGTGTTTTGGGTATTCAATCTTAGTGATGTGGATGCTGTCATTGACCAACGCAGGCAAATCGTTTTTGGCCATCGGCTTGTTCCCAAAAGAACTCAACAGTGTGGCCACGCCAAACAACAAAGCCACGAACAGCAAGCCAAACAAAAACGCGAAAGAAGTGGTCCTGGATGCTTCCTGGCGCAATTGGTACGCGCCGTATTCCTTGTTCTTACCTTCAAACACAAGGTCGTTCCAGCTTTTTTGGTAAATACTTACTTTTGACATAATCAAAGAATTTAATTGGTTAAGTATTTACATTGCATAGGCGGTTGTTTTAACAGCTAACGTAAAGGATGTGTAGGATAATATTTAAAAAGTTGGGTATTTTTCAGAAATTCGACGAAAGGAATAAAAATCCCGACGACTAGCGCTTGTTCTCGATAATTTCGGCCAGTAGTTTTTTGGCGCGCAGTAATTTGATTTTGACGTTATTGAGCGGTTCGCCCAATTGGTTGGCGATTTCCTGGTAGCTCATTTCCTGGAAATACCGCAGCTGGATGACTTCCTGGTAATGCGGCTTGAGTTCTTTGATGCATTGCAGCAAACTCGAGAGGTTTTGTTCCTTGATAATTTTGTCTTCGGCCGACGGCGTCGTATCGGCCACGTTAAACGCCTGGTAATCCTCTTCATCGGTAATGTCAATGAACAGCGACGAACGTTTCTTACGCAGCATATCAATGTGCACATTTTTGGCAATGGCAATGAGCCAGGTGTTGAATTGGAATTCGGGGTTGTAGGTGCTGATTTTATCGAACGCTTTCGCGAAAGTCTCCATGGTGATGTCTTCGGCGTCGGTTTCGTTCTCGGTGCGCTTGAGCATGAAATGGTACACCTCGTTCCAATAATGGTCCAATAGAAAAGTGAACGCAAACTGGTCGCCATTCTTAGCCTTTTCTATGTTTGTTTTTATTTCCAATGGACGGGTTTTGAGAACATATTGCTAAGGAAAATATTCAACTGCGTAAACACTAAGGTAATCTCAATAATCGGGAACCAATACATCACGTCCTTCTCTTTGAGTTTTCCGGCCGATAATCCGAGTGCAATCCACGCAAACAGATAACGAAAACCAATCACGCTTAGTACAATAATCCACTGAAATTGAAATGCGAGTAAGACAATCGGTATCAATAGAAACAACAGTTGACTCAGGTAAAAAATCCCAAGCTGTAGGCGATCGAACGGTTTGTAATACGCCGCCGTAGACACATGTCTGCGCTTTTGGGTAAACCATTCCTTGAACGAAGTCTTGGGTGTAGAATAGGTAAAGCTCTCCACCGACGTACAAATAGTGGTGTTCTTGGCCTTCGCTGCCTGGTTGATAAACAAATCGTCATCGCCCGAGCGCACTTTCATATGATCCATAAACCCGCGCACGTTGAAGAATTCTTCCTTTTTATACGCCAGGTTGCGACCCACGCCCATATAAGGGCGTCCCATTTTGGCCCACGAAAAATATTGCACGGCGGTAAGCATCGTCTCGAAACGGATGATTTTATTTAAAAAAGATCCGGCGATTTTCTCATACGCACCATAACCCAAAACAATGGTCTTTTCGGCGGTAAACTGCGAGCTCATCTCTTTGATCCAATCTTTCGAGGCTGGATAGCAATCGGCATCGGTAAACAAAAGGTATTCTTTTCTAGCGGCTTTGATTCCAAGTGTCAGCGCAAACTTTTTGTTGCCCCAAAACGCCTCGTTATTCTCTACTTTTACGAGCCGGATGTTGGTGTATTCTTTCTCAAACGACTCAAAAACCTCAAGGGTTTCGTCGCTCGAGGCATCGTCAATCAGGATGATCTCAAAATCGGGATAGTCCTGCGCGGCCAGGATCGGGATGAACTTCTTGACATTCTCTTCTTCATTCTTGGCGCAGACAATTACCGAAATCGGGATGCGCTTGGGCGTACTGGCTTGCGGTTTGGCAAAGGCAAACTTTCCAAAAACCACCACATAGTAAAAAAGCTGAATCGCAACAACGCTAAGGAACGCAAAAAAAAGTACAGTCAGGATAATGTTCAACATATAGGCACGGTCTTTTAAAACGTGCGCAAAGGTACAAATTCCATCCACACAGCATTTTGATTGTTTATAAAAAATTTTTGGGCAGCTATTCCAACTGTCCATTACAAGTTTTACCTGCAAAAGCGGTTTTTGAAACGCCCCAAAACAGCTCCGGCCGGTCGCTTTTTGGGGCGGCAAAAACTAGCTTTTTCAGGCAAAAGCTTTCCATTTCCATTTGGGCTGCGGCTTTGGTGGTAGCTGGAGGTTTTTTGGGAAAATCGGCGATTGGCGTTTCGTTTATTTCAAGTCACGCGCTTTTAGGAGATCTTCGAGTTCCTTTTTATTAGCATTGGATTTGTTGATTAATTTATAGACAAGGAACAAAGGGATTAAGGTGAGGAATCCCCAGCTGTTTTTGATGACACTGTAGAATATGATTCCCGCGAGAAAACCAATCAACACAGCGTTCATTGTCGCCGTTGATTTTTGTTTTTTGGCTTCGAGCAGCAATTCTTCGTTGGTGAGTTGGGATAGTGGTTTTTGGGTGTTCATGGTTGGGTACTTATTGTGACAAGTAACGTTATTTGATTATTTTCTGGGAAAGATATTTAAAATCATTAATATTTTATGCAGAAAATCTGTTTTAGAATTTGCTCAGGAATTGTTAGTTTGGCCTCAGGGGAGGGGCCGCTGCGGTCCCTAAAGAAAAAATAGCAAACGCAGCTGTATAAAAACTGGAGTTTTTGTTAAAAAATAGAATCAGTGATTACATAAGGCAAAAATTTTTTAGCGAACGTTTTAAAGTTTAGGTCTTTCGTTGAAAGACTGGGCTTGACATAGTGGTGTAAATCGATGGGTTGATTTGCAATCCGCTCGGCTTTTTTTGTTTGATACAATTGGGACTACTAGGTATAATAGGAGGTGTGCGGGTGTCAAATCCAGGCGATTTCGCAAACGGTGGCATTTTTCTATTTTGAATAAGAATTTTTTTGAGGCAGGATTACTGCGTGATCCTGAGTTGGGTGTCGAAGCTGAACCCTCGTGGCTTTGCAACCGTTGTATTTTTTTGAAAAGAAACTGGGGTTTGAGGCAGGATTATTGCGTGATCCTGAGTTGGGTGTCGATGCCAAATCCCAGCGGTTTTCCAACCGCTGCATTTTTTGTTTTAAAAAAGAAATCAGAAAATGAATTTTCCATTTCTTTTTTAAAACAAAAAATCCTTGCCGAAAACGGCAAGGATTTGTCGGGGTGGCA
>JAKQJQ010000020.1 GCA_029561105.1 Bacteroidota bacterium | reverse complement strand
TATAAAAATTTGCATAAAATAATACCTTGCAGTAAAATTTACGGATATGACAAAGAATAGCGGCAAACCCAATCAAACGTTGAAAATTTCGAAGTTAATACTGATTGCCGCTCAATTTTTGTCGTTTATTTCTAACAAACTTACCGTGTCATTTGCCGCACGTCTGTTCACCACGCCTACAAAACATAAGCTGCCCAAGCGCGAAGTGACCATGGATCAAAAAAGCCGACAGGAATCGGTATTCATTCCATCGATCAAAAAAGAAATCGTCGTTTATCATTATGGTGACAGCCCGAAGAAAATCCTGCTTATGCACGGTTGGTCTGGCCGCGGCACGCAACTCGTGAAATTTGCCGATGCCTTGCTGGCCAACGTCTATATGACCATCAGTTTCGATGCGCCCGCACACGGAAAATCCAAAGGAAACACCACATTGCTCCCCGAATTTATAGAGTCGATACTCGAACTCGAAAAAAAATTCGGCCCTTTCGAGGCGGCTGTTGGACATTCGCTGGGCGGTATTGCGCTGCTCAATTCGGTGCGACGCGGACTTCAAATCGATAAACTTACCATCGTCGGCGCTGCCGATATCATCTCCGACATCACCGACCAGTTCGTGGCTAAACTTGAACTCGATGCCAAATACAGCGTGCTGTTGCGCGACCATTTCGAGAAAAAACATCAAATTTCGATGGACAGTTTTTCGGCCTGGCATGCTGCAGCCCTAACACCAATTCCGGTTTTGGTGGTACATGATGCCGATGACGATGAAGTCCCAGTGAAATGTGCGTACCACATTCACGAAAACCTGCCCAACGGCCAACTCATGATTACCCAACAGTTGGGCCACCGCAAAATCCTCGGCGACAAAAAAGTGATTGCCCAAACAATAGATTTTTTTAAATCCTAAATCGAAAAACCATGAAATACCCGATTACCAAATCAGAAGAACAATGGAAAGCCGAACTTGGCCCCGAACGTTACCGCATCCTGCGTCAAAAAGGAACCGAGTTTGCCCACTCCGGGAAATATAACCTCCATTTTGAAAAAGGAACGTATTGCTGCGGTGCCTGTGGCGAGCCGTTGTTTGAAAGCAGTTCGAAATTCAATTCGCATTGCGGTTGGCCATCGTTCGACGAATCGATTCCGGGAAAGGTAACGTACATCAAGGACACCTCGCACGGCATGATCCGCACAGAAATCCTTTGCGCGACTTGCGGCAGCCACTTAGGTCACGTTTTCGATGACGGCCCGACTGAAACCGGCCAACGGTATTGTGTCAACTCACTTTCTGTCGATTTCAAGAAATAATTTAGAACAGTTCAATTGGATTTTCTCGCTAACTTTATGTCAAATCGATTGAACTATGGAAAATACTGACTGGGGAACGGCGCTCAAGCCACTGATTGCCCAATATAAAAACAAAAAACACCCGCTCGATTACCACAATTTATACCAGCTTATGGTGATGGTGGTTTTGTCGGCGCAGGATTCGGATGCACACATCAACAAGCTCGCGCCAGCGCTTTTTGAAAAATTTCCAAATCTAAAAACGTTAGCAAAAGCCGAAAAGGACGATCTCGAACCTTTCGTGGGGAAAGTGCGTGGCTTTGACAAAAAAGCCGATTGGCTCATTGGCATCGCCCGCGAACTTAAGGATGACAAAAATATTCCAACCAACATGAAAAATCTCACCGCACTCAAAGGCGTGGGGCGCAAATCGGCCAACGTTATCATGCGCGAAGCC
>JAKQJQ010000016.1 GCA_029561105.1 Bacteroidota bacterium | reverse complement strand
AAAAAAACGGACGAATGAAGCGTATAATCGTACTCTTATCAATAGCCGCCTTTCTGTTTTCGTGCTCCATTACCCGCATGGATCACGACTGGAAGATTTACACCCATCCAAAAGGCTGGCATCGGAGCGATCCCACTGCGGTACAGTTCGGAAAATACCCTGAGATTTTCCAGATTCAGGTGATGTTTGACAGCTCTTGCAAGTACACTTTCTACAATAGCGACGGGACCATACAGGAAAACCAATACGACTACAACAAAGCCGGGGGTTGGAGCTTTGAAGAAATCGGAGCGCGGGAAAACTCGTGCATGATGGGGTGGAGGTATGGGATTGAGTCCAGGAAAATCGAACTCACTTTTTACCATCACTCCCAAGGCGTTGCAGTTCATCACACCGACCCCGTGAACGCGGTTCACTTCAACCAGGTCGCAACCTATACCATGATCCCCAACTATTCCACGGGCAACATTTACGAAACCATTGAAGCAAGTGGAGTTGTTGCGGAGAATAGTTTTACCATGCCTGACATCATCGGCAAAAAAGGCAAGATAGGACGTGAAATAAATTGCTGGTTTGGTGGCCAAGAAAATGCACCACACCGAATGATCATCCTCAAAAAAAGAACCAAATGAGACAGTATTTAATTTTGTTGGCCTTATGGCCTTTTCTTGTTTTTGGTCAAAGCGATAAAGAAATGCGCCGGGCCTTTGATCGAGAGGTTAAAGAGTTCAAGGAGAATGCAAAGGATCCTGAGTTTATCGGGGTATTGCCTGGGGAAAGCCCGGTCTTTGTGCGCAATGTCGTTGTCAATCCCCAGGCCGCACAGTCTTGGGGCGCTCAGTTCGTTGGCGGGGCCGCATACCGTGAAGCCATTTCAAAAGCAGCCAAACGAGAAATCTTTGTATCGGTATTTGATACGGGCCTGCCTGACCACAACGATCTTAAAGGTGTTACGCTTTTTGGGAAAAACTTTGTCAGTGGTGAAGGCGGGGGCCTGCTTGACGGTCACGGACACGCGACCCACGTAGGCGGGACCATTGCCGGAAATCCTCAAGGCGGCTTGATTGCACCCGCGGCGGGACTTGTTGAC
>JAKQJQ010000015.1 GCA_029561105.1 Bacteroidota bacterium | reverse complement strand
GTAAATTCCCGGGTGATGAAATCCACTACGCGGGTCAGGTCGTTGGTTTGTTCAAAAACCGCCAATTGTTTGTCGGCTCCGGTGCCTTCGGTCATAATGCGGTGTACGTAGTCTATGTGTTCGCGGCTGCCGAGTTCATCTACCACATCATCTATAAACTCGAGCAATTCGCAAATCAGCATCTTGGTTTCTACCTCGCGCTGCAAGCCAAAATCAATCATGTGGTTGTCGATGCCGTAACGCGCCGCACGGAATTTGTTTTCCTTAATCAGCGCAATGCGGTAGATATTAAAACTCGTGTTCTGTTTGGTGAGTTTGTACAACTTGGCCACAACAGCCTGAATGATTGCCACGATGCACATGGTTTCGTCGATGGTCAGGCTCATGTCGCAAATGCGAAACTCAATGGTGTCATAAAACGGATGCAAACGCAAATCCCACCAGATTTTCTTGGGATTGTCGATGCAATTGGTTTTCACCAACGTCTCAAGGTAATTGTCATAAGCGGATACAGAATCAAAATATTCGGGCAAACCCGTCCTCGGGAATTTGTCAAAAACCTTGGTTCGGAATGATTTGTAGCCCGTTTGCCGTCCTTCCCAAAAAGGGGAATTGGTCGACAACGCAAAAATATGCGGCAGGAAATAACACGCCTGGTTCATCAGTTGCAGCCCGATTTCACGGTTCTCAATCCCAACGTGGCAATGCATCCCAAAAATCAAATTCGAGCGCGCCGCATCCTGCAATTCATTGACAATATTATGGTACCGCGGATCATCGGTGATAGGCTGGTCCTGCCAACGCGAGAATGGGTGTGTTCCAGCGCCACCAACCACGAGGTTTTGTTTGGCGGCGAGCTCCACAATTTTGCTCCTCAAATTCTTAAGATCGGTTGCGGCTTCCTTGACATTGCGGCAGATATTGGTGCCTACTTCTACCACCGATTGGTGCATTTCGGCCTTGACCTGTTCATTGAGGCTAATCTTGGCACCATCTACGATTTTAGACAAATGCGACCGCAGGTCACGGGTTTCGGGATCTATGATCTGGTATTCCTCTTCAACGCCGAGGGTAAAAACAGGTAATTTTGCTTTCATGATTTTATTTTTTTTGAAGCTGTTCCCGCTTTCCGCTATATCTTTTGTTGCGTAAACTCCACAAAAGGATACCGCTGCAATCGGGGCTAGGGCAGTCGTCTATTTTTGCGCAGCCGCGTTTTTAATGAAAGTACCCCAAGTCAGGTTCATCTTTCCTTCTTTGTGTTTCTTGGCAGCGGCGATGGCCATTTTCGCAGATTCCTCTACCACCCATTCAAAATTTTCGGCACCTACCGAGGTGAGTTCTGCATCGGGCGCCGGATTCCCAAAATCAATCGCATAAGGGATTCCGTCGCGCACGGCAAATTCTACCGTGTTGAAATCGTAACCCAAACCTTGGCACAATTTAATGGTGTAATCCTTGACGGTGGCGAGTAGCTTTTTATCTTTCGTCGGATTCTCGACCACATATCTCAAATGGTGCGGATTCCTGGGCTCATAAGGCATAATGCGTACGGTCTTTCCGCCAAGGCAATACACGCGGAAATATTCGGTAAAGACGATTTCTTCCTGCAATAGCATCACGAGCTGCCCGGTTTCGCGGTGTTTCTCCCAAAATTCTTCCTTGTTTTCGAGTCGGTAGACATTTTTCCATCCGCCGCCGGCATAAGGCTTCATGTAAGCTGGAAATCCGATGTAGTTAAAAATACTTTCCCAATCCATCGGGTATTTGAGGTTACGGAACGATTTAGAGGTCGTGTCTGTCGGATGCTCGGCCGAGGGTAAAATCACGGTATTGGGCAACGGTACACCCAAGGTATCGGCCAGACAGTTGTTGAAAAATTTGTCATCGGCGCTCCACCAGAATGGGTTATTAATGACGTTGGTTCCGGTCAATGCGGCATTTTTAAGGTAGGCGCGATAAAACGGAACATCCTGCGAAATCCGGTCGATGATTACGGCATATTCGCCACCTTTGTTCTGAATGACTTTGTCAATCGAAACCGCTTCGGCAACAATCCCTTTTTCATTCTTTGAATTGACACGGTCGATGAACGCTTGCGGATAGGTGTCTTCCATCCCGAATAAGATTCCTATTTTTTTCATGTATACGGTGTTTAGATAGTTGTATTTCTAAAAGAACTTGATGCGTGACAGATAATGCGGGAACATTTCACGCCAAACCGGCCAATCGTGTTGCCTGTCCTGACGGATGTCTAACCAATGTGTCACCTCCTTATTGCCGAGTACTTTGCTGAGTTTGAGGTTGGCATCGAGGCAAATGTCCCAGTTGGAGGTCCCCAGTACGATATCCATATTCCAGAGTTCTGGATCTTCAAGCCCGTACAGGAAATCTTCGGGGCTGTTGAAATAAACATCTTCATTGTGGAAACCGTCCATAAAGCTTTTGATATCGAATGTGCCGCTCATCGAGAACATATGACTTACATAACCGGGATGACGGAACGCAAAATTTGCCGCGTGGTAACCGCCAAAGCTACAACCGGCAACTGCGACTTTGCCTGCGCCGGTGTTGTTTTTAATGCGCTCCACAATTTCATGGCAAATCATCTTGTCATACCAAACGTGGTTCTGGATGCGATGCACGGGATGGATTTTCTTGTTGTAGAAGCTGTCCTTGTCAATACTCGACGGGCAAAAAATTTGAATCAGTCCTTGTTCCAGGTACCATTGCGCAGCGCCGATTAGTCCTTGGTCTTTGTTTTCGTGGTAACTTCCCATTGAGGTTGGGAACACAATCACGGGATATCCGGCGTGGCCAAAAACGAGCATTTCTGTCTCACGACCCAGATTGGGCGAATGCCATTTGAAGTATTCCTCTTTCATCAAAAAAATATTTAAACAATTATAGTAAAAATATTCAATAATAGCGCAGGTTTATTGGTGTTTTCGCACACTATTATGACAATTTAGAGAAACTGTCTCGAAATTTAACGAAAAGGCAATTTAATCTTATTTAAAGGTTACGGATTATAGGTTTGTCAATAAAACCGTTAGGCTCAATAGGCGGTTTCGAAAATTTGAACCTGATTTTTGAGCCGCTCAATAAGCATCGACATCATGCGTTTGTTGAGCGATGAAGAATTTTGAATGTACGCTGTATATTCGGTAACGGTGAAAAGGCCGATAATCATTCCTTTAAGCGAATTACGAAACTTGATGTCGCGTTGGATGCTGTTTTCAATGAATTGCAGTTTTTTCTCGACAGTAAAATGAAAGAAGTCGGTTTTGCTTTTGGTAATATAATTCCTGAATACTTCTACGAGCAAGTCGTTCTGCAACTTTAAAATAGGGCGTAAGGTTTGGTTCTGGAAAACTTCTTCTGCAGAGGATTGTGCGGTCACAGTCCCGAGCATTTCGCCGCGAAAGTCTGTAATGAATTGGTTTCGGGTATCCATTTTCTTTTAAAGGTAAAAAAAATCCGCTGCGTTTAAACAGCGGATTTTGATACTTATCAAAAATGGATTGTTAATTATTTGACTTTGAAAGTAACCCTTCTGACGAGTCTTCTGGCTTCGGGCGAGTCTACCGCTACCGAGCTGTCTTCGCCTTGCGAAACGACATTGAGTCGTGAAGCAGGAATACCGGCTTTGATCAAGGTGTTTTTCACGCTGTTTGCCCTTTCAGTGGCCAATTTGTCGTTGTAGGCGCTTTTTCCGATTTCGTCAGCATGTCCTACGATGTCGATGGTGGCCGACGGATTGTTTCTCAAATAGGTCAACATAAAGTCGATGCCTTCTGTAGAAACGTTTGTCGGTTTGGTTTTGGCCGTATCGAAATAAGTGGTTACGTAACCT
>JAKQJQ010000400.1 GCA_029561105.1 Bacteroidota bacterium | reverse complement strand
GTTGGTAATCCAGGTAGCGCCATTGTCTAGCGAACGGATGAGTTTGCCCATTTGATTGGTAATGCCTTCGACAGCGCCAATAATGACGTCTGGATTTGAGAACAAAACCTGCAATTTCCAGACGTATTCACCCGGAACGTTCGAGTGGTAAATGGCGTTCCAACTCACACCGCCGTCAGTGGTTTTGAGGATCACACCGCCTTGATTGTCGTTACCGGCTGCGTAACCAGTATTCTCATCAATGAATAAAATCTCAACCAGTGCATTGGCATAAGCACTCATATTGATGTATTGCCAGGTCGCGCCGCTGTCGGTCGATTTGACCACATATGCCGGTGTGTAATAGGCTCCTGCTCCGTAAACCGTGGCATTACCCACGCAATCGATTCCACAAATTGAATGTTCATTGGTACCAAAGTCGTTGATGAAATTCCAGGTGGCGCCACCATCTGTTGTACGCAAGAAATCGTTGCTCAACGTTCCCACGAAACCTACATTTTCATTTAGGAACTCGACGCTCCGGAAATACCGGTTGCCCGGCAATTGCTCAGAATACTCGCTGAGTTGAGACACCCAGGTTTCACCTCCATCGGTAGTTTTGTATATTGTCGCATAAGCGCCATTGGCCGCCCAACCCAAATTCTCATTCAGGAAAAAAATGTCGTCAAACCGTTGGTTGTTTTCATTGACCGGAAGGTTCATCTGTCGCCATTGCAATTGGGCCGAAGCGGCCAGCGAACAGAGCAAAAAAAGGAAGTGGTATTTTTTCATAAAGCTTGGTTTTAACGGTGCTAATGTATAAAAAGTATTGCGAGTGACGGCTTTAGATTTGCTAAATATTTGGCGTGTACCGGAGGTATACCAGAGCGTTTTTAGGCAGCTCGGATTGGTGGTTGAAATAGAGCAATCCGTGTTCATATACGGCTTCAATCAGATAGTGGTTTCCGCGGGAATAGGATTGTTTCACCGTGACCTTGAGCGGCGACTTACTTGTGATTTGAAGCTGAAACGGATACACCAATCTAATTTTTTCATCGGACGGATTTACAAGCAAATGCGACGGAATTTCATTCACATCCCCAAAAAGCGACCCGACATACTTATTTTTCGGGTTTGCGAAAACGACATCCGGTTGCCCTTTTTGGACGATTTTACCATCTTTCATCACGAGCACCTCATCGGCAAATGACAATACATCATTGCTGTCATGCGTGGCAAACACACAGGTTACTGATTGCGCTGACAAGTAAGTGAACAATTTTCGGCTCAGGCTGTTGCGCCTAAAATGATCGATATGGCTAAAGGGCTCATCAAGCAATATCAATTCTGGTTCTAACGCCAAAACACGTGCGATCGCCACGCGTTGCATCTGTCCGCCCGAAAGGAACTGCGCCTTGACATTGGCAAAAGAGGCCATCTCAACCATTTCGAGCAATTCGGTAATCCTGGCCTGTTTTTTTCGTGGGTTGGTGTTGGATAAAAACTGGCCCACATTCTCGGCGACGGTGATGTAAGGCATCAGGTCGAAATCCTGTGCGAGGTATTTTACAAAATCTTCGCCGGGAATGAGTTTAAACTTGGGGCCGCGAATAATCTGGTTGTTATAGCTGATGCTGCCCTGGTCCAAATCGTAAATTCCGTAAATGAGCTTGATCAACGTGCTTTTACCGCAACCGCTTTCGCCGATGATAGCAAGCGTCTTGCCTTTGCCAATAGAAAACGACAGCCGTTGCAAAGTGGGTTTGTCGGCGTACGAGAAGGAAATGTTGTTGATGTCGAGCATGGATAGGATTTCCCTGCAAAATTGGCCAATTAAAAGTTAACCGCAAAAAAAATCAACACTATAACGTTTGCGTAAAGTATTTAAATTGCTGATTCATAAATTTTTATATCCTTTGCATTGACTTTGGCCCGTTTAAGGGTTAATTTTGCAGTATCAAGATACCACTATGAAGTTCAAACATTGTCTGTCGCTTGCCTTTTTACTGGGCTTTTTTCTTGCTGATGCGCAAGTGGGTGTTGGTACAACAAGTCCCAACGCCACACTAGACGTACGCTCATCCAACCAAGCCACACCGTCCAATACCGACGGAATACTGATTCCAAAGGTCGACACTTTCCCAGCCATCAATCCTACCGCTTCCCAGCAAAGCATGCTCGTGTTCCTGACCACAGCATCGGGAGTCAACCAACCCGGATTTTACTATTGGAACTTCCCTACCCTTTCCTGGATTGCCGTTGGCAGTACGCTGGCCAACAACTGGGGCATCAGCGGAAATACCGGTACGAATTCGGCTATTCACTTTTTGGGTACTACCGACAACCAGAATATGGTCTTCAAAAGAGACAATGTAAAGTCAGGTTTTTTGGGCGATCCTACGTATGATTCGAGTTTTTATTACAACAACGGCAACACCTCTTTCGGTGCCAATTCGTTGTTGAACCCTACCATTACGACCGGTTCTGCACAACTCGGTGTGCGCAACTCGGCATTCGGTACCAATGCGATGCCCGGGCTTACTACCGCCAGACGCAACGTAGCGGTTGGCGATGCCGCGCAGTTTTCGGTGACTTCAGGTTCCGAAAACACGGCGGTTGGCGTAGGCGCTTTGTACAGCAACTCCATTGGTGCGGCCAACGTAGCCATCGGGCGCAACGCGCTTACTACGGCAACCGGCGGCAACAATACCGCAGTTGGTTTTGCCGCGATGCGCCAGAATTCGACCGGAACCAACAACACCGCCATCGGCAATCAGGCTGGTTATAGCAATACGGGCAGCAGCAACGTTTTTGTGGGTAATGACGCCGGTTATAATGAAACGGGCAGCAACAAACTCTACATCAACAACTCGAACGCGAATGCCGTGAATGCTTTAATTTACGGCGAATTCGATAACAAGATTGCGCGCGTCAACGGACAAATTCAGGTGAATGATCCAACGACAACCGGCTATAAACTCCCGACAGCGCGCGGCACGAACAAACAAATCCTCGAAACCGACGCTGCCGGAAACACTTCGTGGGCTACGCCAAACAATTCGTTTTCACTCGTGCGTGCACACATTACGGCGAATCAGGCGTTGACCAATGGCGGTTGGCAGAAAATCACTTTCAATACGACGGTTTTTGATACGAACAGTGAATTTGACACGGCCAACAATCGTTTTACCGCGCAACGTGCCGGCTACTATCAAATCAACGCCGGTTACCATACGAATTACCAGAACAACCAGAATTTTTACGCCATCGGCGTGCGCAAGAACGGAACGATTTATTACCAGGAAACTTCATCGAACCATTATGTGGCCGCTGCGGTGAACCGAACCATCAATTGTGTCATTTATCTTGGCGTTGGCGAATATGTCGAGATTTTTGCGCAGAACCAGCAGGCGGGCGTCAACATCGATTCCTATTTCGGTAAAACGTATTTTGAAATCAACCAGATCAGGTAACCGTATTTGAAACATAAAAAAAGCCGCTCCAATGAAGCGGCTTTTTAATTTTATAACGTCGGATTACTTTCCGTTCTGTGCGTCCTGAACCATTTTGTCGTTTGCGGTGATCGCGAATTCTACACGACGGTTTTGGCTTCTGCCTTCAACAGTTTCATTGCTCGCGATTGGATCGGCGATACCGAGACCGGTCGTCGTGAAACGCGACGCCACCAAACCTTTTCCTGCCAAATAACTTTTTACCGATGCGGCTCTTTCACCAGACAATTTCAGATTGTACTCGGGTGTACCGGTGCTGTCGGTATAGCCGTAAATCACGATATTGGTATCTGGATATTCGTTGAAAACCTTTACGAGTTTGTCGAGATTGGCTTTGGCCTCAGCAGTCAATGTCGATTTGTTGGTATTGAATCGCACCGCATTTTCGCCCAAAACCAGTTTGATGCCCTCGCCTACGCGAACCACATCGGCACCTGGAAGCGCCTGGTCAATCTCGCGCGCTTGCTTGTCCATTTTATTTCCGATGACACCGCCAGCCACACCGCCAACTACGCCGCCGAGCACAGCGCCCAAAGCCGTATTGCCGCCTTTACCGATATTGTTCCCGAGGATTCCGCCGATAACCGCACCGCCTACCGTACCAATGGCCGCGCCTCTTTGGGTGTTGTTGGTATTCTTCACCGATTCACAGCTTGTAAAAGCCGAACCTGCGATCAAAAGTATTGCTAATGTTAAGATTGAAAACTTTTTCATGATGGTATTTTGTTAGTTTGTTTTTTGAAATTGGTACACCACGTTGGTGATTTTTCCGCCTACGTCAATCTTGTCGACGAGTTGGAAACTGCTTTCGCTTTGATTGGCTACATTCAGTACGTAACCTTCGCGCACTTTCTTCGCCTTGATGCCCGCATC
>JAKQJQ010000399.1 GCA_029561105.1 Bacteroidota bacterium | reverse complement strand
TCGATTTGCTGGTCGTACACAAAACGTACCGGTTCACCGATACGACGGTCTTTAACACTGGTCGCGATTTTCTCGAGCATGCTTTTGCTCAAATCAGAGTCAATCTCGAGTTGGGCATCGCGGGTAATCTTGACCATGTGCGCCGATACTTTTTCGTAGTCGAAAATGTTAAATATGCTGGCCAGGTTGTAACGGATCACATCGTCGAGGAACATCACGTATTGTTTGTCGCCTTCGGCAGGAAGCACCACAAAACGGTTGATGGTCTTGGGCATCTCGATCACCGCATAACGGATTTCCTGTTTGACCTTGCCAAAACCCAATAGTGAGTTGTTGGTCTTCTCGCCTTTCATGGTGAATTTCACGGCAAGATAACCCGATGTATCGCGCAGCAGCGGGAACTCGGCCAAATCATTGAGGATGATGGTCACGAGCGCCGGACTTACTTTTTGGATGAAAAACTCACGGATGTAATCGCCTTGCTCTGGAGACAATTCCTTTTCGTTGATCATATAGATGTTCTGGGCTTCTAGTTTCTTTTCGATGATGCTCAGAATGCGCAGGCTCTCGGATTGCTGCTGGATAACAATCTGGGTGATTTCTTTGAGCAGTTGTTTGGCACTGATGCCGCCCAGCACTTTCTCACCCGAAATACCGTCAAGGCTGAGCCTGCGAATAGCGGCAAAACGCACACGGAAAAATTCATCGAGGTTGTTGGAGAAAATCCCCAGAAAGCGCAATCGGTCTAACAATGGGACGGTTTCGTCTCCGGCTTCCTGCAATACGCGCGCATTGAATGCCAACCAACTTTTCTCCCGGTCAATATATCTGTTCTCTGACATGTAATTATTTTAAGTCTTTAGGGAAAATTGTTTTCAAGGTGGTGCCTTTTGCTATTGACAGCCAATCGTTGGTGTCGAATTGCAGCGAGATGAATCCGCAGGTAGGTACATTGTCTATGAAAACGGTTCCAAATTTATTAACAAAATTCGTAATGGCCTCGTTATGCCCAAAAAGAATAACATTGTCGTAACGATTGTCTATCGCCCTGATGAAGCGTTCCAATTGGTGGGACTCGAAGGTATAAAGCGACTCCTGGAAAATCACCTGCTCTAACGGATAACCGATTGCCTGGCAAATAATGGTGCACGTTTCATAAGCCCGTTTGGCGATACTGCACTGAACCACAAAGCTTTCTGGTAAATAGGCAGCGCAGGCGGTGGCGATTTTTGCCGCATCTTTAACGCCTCGGGATTCTAACGGGCGATCGATATCGTTAAGCCCGAAGTCCCAACTTGATTTGGCGTGCCTGATGACAATGAGTCTCTTCATAGCAATAGTTATTGATCATTTCTTGGTTGTTACAATTTACAAAAAAAAGCTGCTTTGCAAAATATCCGGGCAGTGATTTTAAAAGTTTGTTCTATACCCAACAATTCCCAAATAAACACCTGATCGATATCCTTAAAAATGTTAACACTTTTCAATTGTTTTTGTTAAAACAATGACGGAGTCGATTTTTATCAGTTAAATTTTCAAATACTGCCGATGTCGCAACCTACAATGTTATAAACAAATGCGTGTTAATATATATTTGTAATCATTTACTTTCAAAATATAGTCTAAAATGCATTTTATCTATGATTTTTGCATTTTATCGATGTTTTTTTTGGTCAATACATTTAATAAATATAGTTTTGAAATGTTAAAACAGCCAATTGAAACAAAACCAATTCAAAATTAAGAAACCAAATCTGCTGGATTTAAACACCTAATTGGGTAAGAATCAGGGCCGAAAATGTTAAAAAAAAGATTACAATTATTAAAAAAGTTCAGTTTAACGAGTTTTCAGGTTGTTGGTAGATGAAATGATATGAAAATGGTTTATGTAAGTAATTTAGCCAAGAAAATTAATTCGGC
>JAKQJQ010000353.1 GCA_029561105.1 Bacteroidota bacterium | reverse complement strand
TTTTCGTGCGAAAGCGATTCCCAACGCTCAACCATTCGTGCTACCATCAAAACAAAAGCAGGCAACTGAACTGGTTTGGATAACCGTCTGAGCTGTAACAAATATTAAAAAACGCGTCCCATGCCGTTAGGCACCAAAGTGCATTTAACAGCAAAAAGTAGTATTATATCCAAAATTTTCACTAAAATTGACGGCTTTTAGATTATGAAACAAATGACGCAAACAAACAGGTTTACCGCTTTGCTTTTATTTTTGTGCGTTGCGGTAGTCGCACAGCAAAAAATATCGGTAGAAGAGATTTATTCGGGCGCTTTCAGGGCCAAAGGCATGGACGAGCTCCAATCGATGAAAAACACCAACCAGTACACGGTGCTCAACGCCGATCGCACCACGCGCAGCATGCAGATTGACTTGTACGATTTTGCCACACTCAACAAGGTTTCGACTTTGATCGATTCTAAAAACTTCCCCGATCTGGCCAACGGTATCGACGCTTATTCATTTTCATCGGATGAAAAGAAGATCCTGATCGCCAACAATTCCAACCCGATTTTCCGCCATTCCTTCACCGCCGATTATTTCCTCTATGATACGGCATCCAAACAGCTTACCAAGTTGTTCGAGCAGGTTCAGGAACCTACGCTATCGCCCGACGCAAAGAAGATCGCTTTTGCCAAGGACAATAATTTGTTTGTCTATGACATCGCGTCAAAGAAAATCGCGCAAATTACCACCGACGGTAAGAAGAACAGCGTCATCAACGGGATCACCGATTGGGTTTACGAAGAAGAGTTTGCCTTTGTGCGTGCCTTTGACTGGAGCGCCGACAGCAAAAAGATAGCGTTCATCCGCTTTGATGAAACCGATGTGCCAGAGTTCTCGATGTCTATCTTCCACAAGGAATTGTATCCCAAAGTTGAAACTTTCAAGTATCCTAAAGCAGGCGAGAAGAACTCATTGGTTTCACTGCACGTGTATGACGTTGCGGCGGCTTCGGTAAAAAAGGTCAATCTGGGCAATTATAATGAATTTTACATCGCGCGCCTGCAATGGACCAAAGACGCGAACGTCTTGAGCGCACAATTGTTGAACCGCCACCAGGACAACCTCGATTTGTTGTTCATCGACGGCAATACGGCCAGTGCAAAAGTAGTACTCAACGAGAAAGACAAGGCCTACGTAGACGTACACGACAACCTCACCTTCCTCAAGGACAACAGCTTTATCTGGACAAGTGAGAAAGACGGTTTCAACCACATCTACCTGTATGACAAAAACGGCAGACTCAAAAGCCAGGTGACCAAAGGCAATTGGGAAGTGACGGGTTATTATGGATTCGACGAAAAGTCCAATACGGTGTTTTACCAGTCGGTAGAGAATGGCTCTACTAACCGCGATATCTACCGCATCGGCCTCGACGGCAAAAACAAAAAAAGATTGTCTGCGGCAACCGGGACGCACGAGGCGACTTTTAGCCCGAATTTTGATTTGTTCATAGACAAATTCTCGAGCGCCACCGTTCCTACGACTTTTACGCTCAACGAGGCCAAAACCGCCAAGCAGGTTAAGGTCATCGAAGACAATAAGGATTTGGCAGCCAAACTCAAAGCTTACAATTTATCATCGAAGGAATTTTTTGTCCTGAAAACCGACAAAGGCAATGAACTTAACGCCTGGATACTCAAACCCAAAGATTTCGATGCGTCAAAAAAATATCCGGTTTTGATGTACCAATATTCGGGTCCGGGTTCGCAGCAGGTCAACAATGACTGGAACAGTGCCGACGATTATTGGTTCCAGATGCTCGCCCAGCAAGGCTATATTGTAGCTTGTGTCGACGGACGCGGAACGGGTTTCAAAGGCGCGGCGTTCAAGAAAGCGACACAGTTGCAACTCGGGAAATACGAAGTGGAGGACCAAATCGATGCCGCCAAAGTCATCGGGAATTATCCTTACGTGGATAAAAACCGCATCGGAATCTGGGGTTGGTCTTACGGCGGATTCATGGCGTCGAACTGCCTTTTGAAAGGTGCCGACGTGTTCAAGATGGCCATTGCCGTGGCGCCGGTAACCAACTGGCGTTTCTACGATTCGATCTATACCGAGCGGTACATGCAGACACCGCAGGAAAATCCGTCGGGTTATGATGACAATTCGCCCATTAACCATGTGGGCAAACTCAAAGGGAAGTATCTTTTGATCCATGGTTCGGCCGACGACAATGTGCATGTACAGAATACGATGCAGATGATAGAAGCCCTCGTCCAAGCCAACAAACAGTTCGATTCGCAAATCTACCCCGACAAGAACCACGGGATTTACGGTGGCAAGACGCGCATCCAGCTCTTCAACAAACTGACTAACTTTATCAAAGATAATCTATAACCAAACTTTAAAAACCAAACGAAATGACAGAAACTCACGTAAAAACAGGACATCCAAAAGGACTTTGGGTATTATTCGGGACAGAGATGTGGGAAAGGTTCAACTTCTACGGAATGCGCGCCATCCTTACGTTGTTCCTTGTAAATTCACTGATGATGAAGGAAGAAGATGCGTCGCTTATTTACGGCGGATTCCTCGGGCTTTGTTACCTGACACCCATGCTCGGCGGTTTTATCGCCGACCGTTTCTTTGGGAACCGCAACTGTATTTTGCTCGGCGGGCTCATGATGGCCATTGGGCAGTTGCTGCTGTTTTTTAGCGCGAGTGTTTTCGGGACGAATCTTGGCCTGGCGAACACCTTGATGTGGTCGGCACTCGGGATCATTATTTTTGGTAATGGATTCTTCAAACCCAACATTTCGTCGATGGTGGGAAGCTTGTATCCCAAACAGGAAAAGAGCAAACTCGATACCGCTTTTACCATCTTCTATATGGGAATCAACCTCGGTGCGTTCCTTGGCCAATTGATCTGTCCGATTGTGGGAGACGTTAAGGATGCTGATGGTATTCGCGACATCCACGCGTTCAAATGGGGATTCCTTGCCGCTTCTTTGGCGATGCTTATAGGAACCGCGTTGTTCTACGTGCTTAAAAACAAATATGTGGTAACACCAGAGGGCCGACCTTTGGGTGGATTGCCTTCTAAAAATGCCGCCGAAGATTATGAAGAAGGAGAATCGCAAAAAGCAGTTTTCTCTTCAACCGCCTTAATGGTTGCCGGTGCGATGTTTTTGGTGTTGGGCGCTATCATCCACTTTGTTTTCGACCAGAACTTAATTTACACTTTGATTTATTCGAGTGGTTTGACCCTGGCCGGATTGATTGTTTCTGATTCGTCGTTGACCAAAGTAGAACGCGACCGTATTTTTGTCATCTACATCGTTGCGTTTTTTATCATCTTCTTTTGGGCAGCGTTTGAACAGGCCGGTTCGTCATTGACTTTTATCGCCGACAACCAGACCGACCGTAACTTCTTTGGTTGGAATATGCCGCCGTCGATGGTGCAAATCTTTAACGGATTGTTCGTTGTGGCGTTTGCCGTTCCGTTCAGTATGCTTTGGGATTACCTCAGAAGCAAAGACCGCGAGCCGATTTCGCCAATGAAACAGGCTTTCGGATTGGCTTTGATTGCTTTGAGTTATTTCATTATCGCACACAATGTAAAAGACTTGGGTAACAGCGGTCTTTTGGCGATCAAATGGTTGATCTTATTGTATTTGATTCAGACTTGTGCCGAGCTATGCTTGTCTCCTATTGGTTTGTCTTTGGTGGGTAAATTGTCGCCAAAACGTTTCTCATCGTTGTTGTACGGCGTATTCTTTTTGTCGAATGCATCAGGTTACGCCCTGGCCGGAACCTTGGGTTCTATTATGCCTGCCACTGGCGATAAATTCATGAAAGCAAAGGAACTTGGCATCGATTTGCAGGCAGTACTTGACAAAACCGTTACACCAACCGCAGAGCAATTGGCCTTGTTGTCAAAAAACCAAATTCCCGACCACAACCCGGTTTTCGCAGGGTTTGAAATCCACAACCTGTTCGAATTTTTCATGGTGTTTGTAGTCCTTTGCGGATTGGCAGCCGTGGTGCTGTTCGCCTTAACGCCGGTCTTGAAAAAGCTAATGCACGGCGTACGCTAAACCAACGCTTATGTGGAACAAACATCCTAAAGCATTGCCGTACTTATTTTTATCCGAAATGTGGGAACGTTTCGGATATTATTTAATGATCGGAATCTTCACGCTCTATCTCAAGGACGTGGAAGCCGGCTTTGCCATGACAGAGAAAGAAGCGTCCGATTTGTACGGAACCTTCATCGCGCTGGTGTTCCTCACGCCCTTTATCGGCGGGCTTGTAGCCGACCGTTACCTGGGCTATAAGAAATCCATCGTCATTGGCGGGCTTATGATGGGCGCAGGTTATATGATGATGGGCATCCATGATCTCACGATGTTATATGTGGCGATGACGCTGGTCATCGTGGGTAACGGATTTTTCAAACCCAACATTTCTACGCTGCTCGGGAATTTCTACAACGATGACCAATACAAAGACAAAAAAGATGAAGGCTACAACATTTTCTATATGGGAATCAACGTGGGCGCCTTCATCTGCAATTTCTTTGGTGCGGCGTTCAAGATCCTTTTTGGCTGGCAGTATGCCTTTATGGCTGCCGGTGTGGGCATGCTTATCGGGGTAGTGGTTTTTCTTTTGGGAACCAAACATTACGGCGATAAGACCGAAAAGAAAGGCGTGCAGCCGGGCGACATGCCATTTTATAAAATCGTATTGTTCATTTTGCTGCCATCGGTGGTTTTTGGAGTCATCGGTTGGTTCATTATGGGTGTGGGTACCGATGGTAATTACATTTTCGGGTCCGACAGTACCGATGCTTTTATATTTGCCTGTATCCCCGTAATCTTTTTCTACGGCAGCCTGTACTTTAAGGCCAAGTTCGAGGACAAGCGCCCGATTGGCGCGTTGCTCGCGATCTTTGGCGTCGTTATTTTATTTTGGGCCGTATTCAAGCTCAATGGCTCGGCGCTCAACAACTGGGGCGACAAATACACCGACAGGCAATTGCAAGGTACTTCGCAACAAATCGCGTCCAAGTTGGTACTTACCGATACATTGACTTACAGCAAGGATTCGGTGGCGTTGTACGACGAGGCTTTCAGGATCCAGAAAAAGGACGGAAAGGTCGTTAAGGTAGTTGACTATCCACTTTATTTTCGCAATGTCCACAAAGACAAACTGCCAGAAGAAGGCAGCAAAGTCTACACTTGGTCGGCCAATTTGAGCCAATCGATTAATCCGGGTTGGGTGATTATCCTCACGCCTTTGGTCGTGGCATTTTTCACCTACCTGCGCGCCCGTCGCAAAGAACCCACCACGCCCACCAAAATCGCATTCGGGCTGCTTATTTCGGCCTTGTCGGTATTGGTGATGGTCGCCGCGGTCAAGGCGGGAGGCAACGGCGCTGAAAAAGTCAGCGTATGGTGGCTCGTAGCCAATTATGGCGTAATAACTATAGGAGAATTATTCTTAAGCCCGATGGGTCTTTCAGTCGTTTCCAAGCTGAGTCCACGCAATATCACTTCGCTGATGATGGGTGGTTGGTTTTTATCGACCTCGATCGGAAATAAACTCAGCGGGGTTTTGGCCAGCATGTGGGACACTTACGGCGACAAAAGCCATTTCTTTTGGGTGAATTTCGGACTGCTTATGTTTGCTACTTTGCTCATGTTCCTGCTGCTCAAACAACTCAATAAAGTCATGGCCGAAAAAGGCATCAACTAAAAGATTATGGAACAAATACCAGTAACAGACTTAGAGCAAATCCAAAATTTTAAAGGCAAATATCCCAAACAGTTGTGGTATCTGTTCTTTAGCGAGATGTGGGAACGTTTTTGTTTTTACGGGATGCGCGGGATGCTTGTAGTGTTCATGGTTGGGCAACTGGGCATGAATGAAAAGATTGCCAATTTACAATACGGCGCTACGCAAGCCTGGGTGTATGCCTTCACGTTTATCGGCGGTTTGTTTGCCGATAAAATCCTTGGACTGCGCAAATCACTTTTTTGGGGTGGCATACTCATGATTGTAGGGAGCATTATTTTGGCCATAGACCCAATCAAATTCTTTTTCATCGGGCTTGGCTTTACCATTGTAGGCACCGGATTTTTCAAACCCAACATTTCTTCTATGGTGGGTCAGTTGTACAAAGAGGGCGATCCAAGACGCGATGCAGGCTTCTCGTTCTTTTATATGGGTGTTAACCTCGGGGCATTGATTGGCGGCTACATTTGTATCGCCGTTGCCGAAGGCTCTCTTTGGCAGTCTTTGGTTCCCGAAAACCTGCGTTGGAATGTGGGATTCGGTTTTGCAGCACTTGTAATGATTATCAGCCTGCTCACCTTTACGCAAACCCAAAAAAGCCTCGGGCCCATTGGTCTTACCCCGTTACCGAATTTTGAAACCTCGAAAAGAAAAATTTGGGAGATGGCGACATACGCAGGATCGCTTTTGATTGTTCCAGTCATTATTGTGATGGTGGCCAACACCCGTTATACCGATTATTTCATGATGGTTATTGGTCCGGCCTCAATCTTATACCTCTTTTATGAGATGAAGCATTTTTCGGCGGTAGAAAACAAGAAACTCCTTGCAGCATTGATTTTTATCATCTTCTCGATTTTCTTTTGGGCGTTTTTTGAACAAAGCGGCGGATCGTTGAGCTTGTTTGCGGCGAACAACCTCAATAACGAGATTTTAGGAATCCCGTTAAGTGCCAACGGAGTCAACAACTCGGCCAACTCACTTTTCGTTATCGGCTTTGCCACTTTGGTGGGATTGGTTTGGTTGTGGATGGCCAAAAGAAAAATTGAACCCGACACTGTTGTAAAATTCGGCCTCGGATTTTTGTTCCTTGCCGGTGGATTCTATGTTTTTTATTACACCAAATTTTTCGCCGACGCGCAAGGGATTACATCGCTTGGCCTATTTACCTTTGGATGGTTTGTGATTACCTTTGGGGAACTATGTCTATCGCCTATTGGGATGTCGGCCATGACCAAACTGTCGCCGTTGAAATTACAAGCAGTCATGATGGGAATGTGGTTTCTCGCGAGTGCCTACGGACAGTATTTTGCCGGGCTATTAGGCGCCAACATTGCAGAAGCTTCACAGAACGCATCCAACATGGACAAACTTATCGTATATGCCGACGGATATAAGCAACTCGCGATTTATGCGCTAATTGCCGGAATTGTATTAATTTTGATTTCGCCATTGGTAAAGAAACTGATGCAAGGCGTGCGATAAAAAGGTGCTGGTATTGTTTTTGGCAAGAGGGCGAATCTTGAATGAGATTTAGAGACAACTAAAAAATTAAAATAGAGTAAAATGAAGAAGATTATCATCACTGTGTTTCTGGTTTTAGGCGCGATTGCGATGGACGCACAAGAATTGAAATGGGAAACCAAAATGGACGAGGCTGTCGCCAAATCCATCAAAACCAAAAAACCATTATTGCTGTTTTTTACCGGAAGTGATTGGTGCGGCTGGTGTATCCGTTTGCAGAACGAGGTATTGAAAACCCCGGATTTTGCCAAATGGGCCAAAGACAATGTGATTTTGGTAGAGCTCGATTTCCCAAGAAGGTCGCCGCAACAACCCGAAATCGCACAACAAAACAATGAATTGCAGCAGATTTTTGCGGTTCGCGGCTATCCAACGGTTTGGTTTGCTACGCCAACAAAAAAAGACGGCAAAACCAACCTCGATAAGCTAGGCAGCACCGGTTATGTGGCCGGCGGTCCCGCCAAATGGTTAGAAGGCGCCAACCAAATTCTCGCACAGAAAAAGCCATAAGCTTATTTCAATCTATAGAATCCCTTTTCGGCAGTAGCATGGAAAGGGATTTTTTGTTGGTTGCAAGTGCGTTCCCATCGTTTGACATAGGATTTGAAATTGCTCGCGTCGGCTACAATGACTTTGGGTTTGCAATAATCCAATAGTCGGTCAAGGTTGATTTTGGGCGATTGGCGCAACACCACCACGTCAGGGCAAACATCCTTTGGGTACACAGCAAGGCTGTCAATCAGCAAGATTTTTTGGGACTTGAAATAGGCTGCGTTTTGCAAAGGCTTTGTTGCCTTGATTTCGCTGAAATTGGCAATGAGAAAAGGAGTGAGCAATTTTTTTTGGTAGGCGGCGTCATTGCAATGTAGCGTTACCTTGTCACCGGTGCGCTCGGCAATCAAGGTCGTTTTTCGTGCGTTGAATACAATCCATTCGCGTTCCGCTCGCCGCGTCCACTTTGATCCAAAGTAACATGATTCAAATAGCAGCAATGCGGCCAATGCCCATACCAATCTAATGAAATTGCACTTTTCAAGACAAAATACCCATACGACAATCAACACATAGGCACTTGTCAACATCGCAGCATTAAATGGAATATCTTCAAAAATAAAAGATTCCACCGAGGCAATCCAACCGATGATCTTGTTGAGCATGGCAATACTCCACTCCAAAGGAACGGCAAGAAACGCCGGAACCCAGTTCAAAGCCGCCAGCAGCATGACTGCGACGCCCAATCCCATAATGACGCCCAAAAACGGGATGATAACCAGGTTGGTCACGAAAAACAAGCCCGGAAATTGGTGAAAATAGTACAAGCTCAGCGGTAAAGTGCCGATCTGTGCAGCGAAGGATACCGTAAGCAGTTGCCAGAAATATTCTACGATTTGGTTGTCGGGTTTATACCATTTGAGGAAAATCGGTTGCAACCACAAGATGAAAAACAGCGCCAGATAGCTCAATTGGAATCCGATGTCAAAGAGAAACGACGGTTCAAATAGTAAAATCAACAACATCGAAACCAGCAAGGTATGAAAGATGTTGGTTTGTCGTTTGAGATGCATGCCCAACGCCACAAAAGAAAACATCGTCACCGACCGAACCACCGATGGCGAAAGTCCCGCCAATACCGCAAAACCCCAAAGTGCAAACCAAATAATACAAAGCTTTAGCACCGCAGTTGCGCGGGTTTTGGGGAGACGATCGAGCACAAAATTCAGGAACAACAAGATAAACCCAACATGCAAACCCGAAACCGAAAGGATGTGGATCGCGCCTGCCAATTGGTAATCGTGTAAGATTTCGGCCGAAATGTCTTGTTGTTGACCCAGGACTAAAGCTGCGATGACCGCGAGCTGGGTTGGATTGAAATGGGCCTTTTGTAAATTCCTGAGTATCCGGTTGCGCAGGGCATCGGCATAGAAAAAAGCATCCTTATCAAAGTGATGGTTGATGGCCACGGGCTCATAGGGGTGCATTTGCGCGAGGATTGACTTGTTGGCGAGGTATTTTCCGTAATCGAACTGGTCGGGGTTGGCTGGAGGCTTTGGAAGCGCAATTTTGCCCGAAATCCGCAGCTTGGCGCCAATACTAAAATATCCGGGAGATTGCGTTTTGTCAAAATGCAACAAGATCTTGCCGGTGGCCGGTCGGTCGTCAATGTTTTTGACAATTGCCACATATCGGGAATATTGTGCCGACGATTTGAGCCGCTCGCGCAAAGTCACTGTCAACAGGTGCTTTTCGTCCGATTTTTTGATGTGGTGGATGTAGTGATTTTGGTCAAAACGGACATCATGTATAGACAAGGCACCCATGCCCGACGTAAAGGAAAAAACGCCCACTAGGAAGCCAAAAAACCATTTGGTTTTGGGATAGGAAACGGTCAGAAAATGAACAGACACGAGCAAAACCAGCAAAAAAGCGAGTGCCAGTAAAACCCGCCAGGGTTCACAGTGCAGAAAATGACAGCAGATAATGCCTGCCATAAAGCACAACGAGACTTTAGCCAAAGGGAAATGCAATACTTTCATAACCATAAAAGTACGACACCTAAAAATGCATTTGCTGCAGTTATTCTAGAATTCTGTTGGCTTGTGCAAAAGTTCTGCCGTAATACGCCTCCTTGGTTGAGGAAATGATAACACCTTTCTGCGTTGAGGAATGGATGAATTTGATTTCGTCATCAGACACTTCGGTAACCATCCCTACATGGTTGATTACGCTCCTGCCATTGGTCCTGAAAAAAATAAGATCGCCTTTGCGGATTTCATCATTATCAAGCCTGCGCCCTATTTTAGCCATGTCGTTAGAGGAACGCGGCAAAGTAATGTCGAATTTCTGGAACGTGCTGTACATCAATCCAGAGCAGTCAAAACCATCTGGTGTAGTACCACCCGCGCGATAGTTGGCGCCCAGGTTTTCCGAAGCTACATTAATAAGTTGCTTGACCATATAGCTTGCGTTGTCAGCGTTGACTACGTAATCTTCCTCGTTTCGGTCGTCGATGGCGCGCCGTCTGGCTGGCTTTTTGGTTTCTGTTCTTTTGGGTTGAGAGTAGGAATAGGCAGTATTAGAAGCGGTGTCGTTGTCGCTGGCCACATTCCTCGTATTGGGCTTACTAACCGTTTTAGCGGCCAGTTTGCGATTTTCGGGCGCACGATAAATGCCTCTTTTCTGGGCTTCGGATTTTGAAGTAATGATGTTCGATGTGGGTTTGCAACTCACAAAGCAAAAGGCGATTAGGGAAAGATACAGTAGGTGTTTCAAAAGTTGTAATATTTACGGCAAATTTAGTAAATATTATCGTAACGCCATTATTTTAGATTTCGTACAATTAATCTTGCGGTTTTTTCACTAGCGCCCGTCCCGCCCAGTTTTTCTTCGAGCGAATCATAATCAGACAGCACTTTTTTGCGATAATCAGGATCTAGTATTTTTTGCAGTTCGGTCTTTATTTTTTTGCGGTTGCAATCCTCCTGGATGAGTTCGGTGACGACTTCGCGATCCATAATCAGGTTTACCAGTGAAATGTACTTGAGCGTAATGATGCGTTTGGCGATCTGGTACGATACCCAACTGCCTTTGTAGCAAACCACTTCTGGAACCTTAAAAAGTGCAGTTTCAAGCGTTGCCGTGCCAGAAGTTACCAGTGCCGCCGTAGCGTGGCTCAGCAAATCATAAGTTTTATTGGCCAACAAATGTACCTGTTTGTTTTTGAGGAACGGTTCATAAAGCGCGCGTTCCTGACTCGGTGCTCCGGCAATGACAAACTGATAACCGGGGAAATCGGTGGCTACACTGAGCATCACCGAGAGCATTTTGGTAATTTCCTGCTTACGGCTCCCGGGCAAGATGGCAATGATGGGTTTGTCCTCAAGCCCGTTTTCACGGATGAAATCGGTCTGGCTTTTCGCTACGCGGTTGTGGATGGCGTCAATCAGTGGATGCCCTACAAATTCCACAGGGAAATGATGTTTCTTTTCGTAAAAATCTTTCTCAAACGGCAGGATCACATACAATTTATCAAAATCGCGTTTGACTGCTGCAATGCGGTTTTCTTTCCAGGCCCAGATCTGTGGCGAAATGTAATAATGCGTTGGTATACCGCGCTGCTTGGCCCATTTGGCGATGCGCATATTAAAACCCGGATAGTCGATAAAGATGATCGCATCGGGTTTGAATTGCTCAATATCTTGTTTGCAGGACTTGATGTTGCCCAAAATCGTTTTGAGATTGAACACCACTTCGATGAATCCCATGAAAGCGAGCTCCCGGTAGTGTTTCACCATCGTCCCGCCCACGGCCTGCATCAAATCGCCGCCCCAAAAACGAATGTCGGCCTGCGGATCCTCGCGGTACAGCGCTTTCATCAAATTCGAGCCATGCAAATCGCCCGAAGCCTCGCCGGCAATGATATAATATTTCATCTTTAAACGAATAAGGTAACGATGGTTAGTAAAATGGTGGCCAGGATTACGCCGCGCGCCATCAGGTCTCTATTGAATCTGAGCAACAAAAAGAAAATCCCGATGTTGAGGATTGCGCCCAAAGTGATGATTTTCCCCAAAAGCTGTTGCGCCCTAAAAACGGCAATACCATCCATGAAACGATACGGCGTAAAGATTTCCACAAAAGCGAAACAGCCCAATAAAGCCGAGGCGATTCCTATAAAAAGGCCAATTAAAAGATCAGTTTTTTGCATTGAAATTCCAGGTGTTGAGTTCTTGCATGGCGTGGTGCGCGGTCATATCGAACTGCACCGGAACCACAGAGATGTAGCCGTTGGCGAGTGCCCATTCATCGGTGTCTTCGCCGTGGTCCTGGTTGACGAATTCGCCGGTGAGCCAATAATAATCCTTGCCTTGTGGGGTTTGGCGCTTGTCGAATTTCTCGGCCCAGTATGCCTTGGCTTGGCGACAGATTTTGATGCCTTTGATTTTTTCCTCTTTGAGTTTGGGGAAGTTGACGTTGAGTATCGTGCCGGTTGGCAAACCTTTCTCGAGCGTTTCGAGGGCTATCTTTTTGACGAAGGATTTCACTTGGCCAAAATCGGCGTTCCAATCGTAATTGCATAGCGAAAACCCGATGGCGGGAATACCTTCTATGCCAGCTTCTACCGCGGCACTCATCGTTCCCGAATAAATCACATTGATTGACGAATTGGATCCGTGGTTGATGCCCGAAACACACAAATCGGGTTTTTGGTGCAGGATCTCGCTGATGGCCATCTTGACGCAATCTACTGGTGTCCCAGAACAATTGTACTCGGTAACCGCGGCCTTGTCGAGGGTGACTTTGTTGAGGTAGAGCATGTTGTTCATAGTAATGGCGTGGCCCATGGCGCTTTGTGGTTTGTCGGGCGCGACCACTACGACAGTCCCGATCTCGGACATGACTTCAACGAGCGCACGTATGCCCGGAGCGGTGATGCCGTCGTCATTGGTTACGAGTATGATGGGTTTTTTTGTCATGGTAAATAATCGCCAAAAATAAGCAATTTTAAGGGGAAGTTGTTACATTAGCAGCTTTAACAAAAAATTAGCCTGTGCAAGCGACCCCTGCTGGCTTTTTTACGTAATTTAGTTCAAATTTTTTTAATGAACGCTATTATTCAACATATGAAAAGGAATTATAAGTTATTGTTGGTTGTACTTGCTTTGTGTGTGGGGCTTTTCAGTTTTATGCCCAAAGGTGATCCGGGCGATCCCGAAAAAGACAAGCTACTGTTGGAATTACTCACTTTTGTTATTGAGCGCGGGCACTATGACCCAGCGGTAGTCGATGACCAATTCTCAAAAGGTGTTTACAAGGATTACATTGAGGCGCTCGACCCTTCGAAGCGTTTTTTCCTGCAAGCAGACATCGATGAATTCGCGAAGTACGAAACCCAGATCGATGACCAGATCAAAAACAAAGATTTGGCGTTTTTTAACCTCACTTACAACCGTTTGATGCAACGCATCGGCGAAAGCAAAGACTTTTACAAGGAAGTGCTGGATAAGCCTTTCGATTATTCGGTCAAGGAAGATTTCAACACCGATTACGAAAAGCTGCCTTACGCCAAGACTGTTGCCGAACTCAAGGAAAAATGGCGCAAGCAAATCAAACTCTCTACGCTTTCATCGTTGACCGACAAGCTCAAAATGCAGGAAGACCTCAAGAACGGCGTGGTCAATGACAAAAACAAAAAAGACAAAGGATTGAATGACAAGACCGGTAAAAGCCCGGCGACACTTTCAGAGAAAGACAAGGACAAGACCTTTGCCGATTTCGAGAAAGAAACCCGCGAGAGCTCGCTCAAATCACTCAACGAGTATTTCGATTTCATCAACGACCTTGACCAAAACGATTGGTTTTCGGTGTATGTGAATGCCATTGCCACAAGGTTTGATCCACATACTAATTACTTTCCACCCGATGAAAAGGAACGTTTTGACGTGAGCATGAGCGGGAAACTCGAAGGAATCGGCGCGCGACTGCAAAAGAAAAACGATTACACAGAAGTGTCCGAACTCATTTCTGGCGGACCGGCCTGGAGAGGCAAGGAGCTCGAAGCCGGAGACGTCATCATGAAAGTGGCGCAAGGCAATCAGGATCCGGTTGATGTCGTGGGCATGCACCTGGATGATGTGGTCAAAAAAATCAAAGGATCCAAAGGTACCGAAGTCCGCTTGACGGTAAAGAAAGTAGACGGAACTATTGAGGTGATTTCTATCATCCGTGACATCGTTGAAATCGAGGAAACTTACGCCAAATCGAGTATTGTTGAGAAGAACGGCGTTAAATACGGTATCATTTACCTGCCCAAATTTTACATCGATTTTGAGAACAACGACGCGCGTGATGCCGGAAAAGACATGGCCTTAGAAGTGGAGCGTCTTAAAAAAGAAGGCGTGCAGGGCATTGCCATCGATTTGCGCGACAACGGCGGCGGCTCGCTCAAAACCGTGGTAGACATTGCCGGTTTGTTTATAGAAGATGGCCCGATTGTGCAGATCAAGTCGGCCGGGAAGAAGAAAGAAGTGCTCTACGACCGCGACAAGAAAATCCAATGGGATGGACCGCTGGTGATCATGCAGAACAGTTTCTCGGCTTCGGCTTCGGAGATTTTGGCGGCGGCAATCCAGGATTATAGGCGCGGCATCATCATCGGCAGCAAGCAATCGTATGGTAAAGGAACGGTTCAGAATGTCATCGATTTAAACCAATTTGTCCGCGGCAACAGCGTGGGCGATTTGGGTGCACTCAAAACCACGACACAGAAATTCTACCGGATTACCGGCGGTTCTACACAGCTTGAGGGTGTGAGTTCGGATGTGGCGATCCCAGACCGTTATGCCTACCTCAAAATGGGTGAACGGGATATCGACAATGCCATGCCGTATGATAAAATAGATCCGGCGCAGTTTAACTTCTGGGACAAACAACAAAATTTTGACGCCGCAATAGAAAGCAGCAAGAAACGCATCGCTGAGAACCCAAAATTCAAACTCATCGATGAGAATGCCAAATGGATTGACGATCGAAATAAAGAGAATGTGTACAGCCTCAACATCGATCAGTTCAAGGCTGAGCAGAACGCCATTGAGGAGAAAGCTAAGAAATACAAATCGATAGCCGACTACCAGAATTCGTTAAAGTTCACTTCGCTTCCTTACGAACTCGAAGCCGAGAAGAACGACAGCTCGCTCAAGGAAAAACGCGACAGGTGGCACGAAAGCCTTTCTAAAGACATTTATGTAGAAGAAGCTCTTAATGTACTCGATGATTTGCAGCCTAAAAAAGCCGGAGAAATCAAGAAGAACATGGTCACTAAAATCAAAAAGGAGAAATTAGTGAAGTCATAAAAAAAACGCCTCGTGAGAACGGGGCGTTTTTGTTTTGCAAAAATGCGAATTTTAGGGATGCTGGGAGTAAATAAAATTGTTTGCGTTGTTGATTAAGAAGTCGGCATCCGAATTGTCAACTACTCCATCACCATTTAAGTCGGCTGGGCGATCTCCGAACTCGGAATTGGTGATGTCTACTTCTTGTATAGTGAAATCAGTGTTCTCAATATTCTCATCTTGGTTGAGGTCGCCTGAGTAAAATGCAAAACGTACCGGGCTGCTATCCACCTGCACTTGATTGCTGCCGTAGGCTTTATTTGCGGCATTTGAAAAGTCATAAGACGCGGATCCGCCTATTTGTACAAGGTTTGTTTCACTGCTCCAGGTTTCGATGGCATTCCTGTGTCTTACACGGATGCGATACAGTCCTGTGGGTGTCGTGTTGGCATAAGGGATGAGTCCTGTTGTTCCATCAACATGAAGCATTACGTCCTGTATTTCCTCGACTTGGGTGGTGCCGTTCATGATGGCCACATCGATCAGCCCCACCTCAGAAGGATTGATACTTGTATTTTGGTTTACCATCACTGGAACCATTGGTCGCTGCTGCTATCATAGTAACCCTCTATGAACAGTTTAAGGGTTATTCCCCTTTCGCCAAATACAATTCTAAATCTTGTATCGCTGGCTTCGTTATCAGAAAATGTTACAGTGTACGGAAAATCATGTAGTACGCCATTATCGGAGATGTAGTAGTCTTTTATGCCGGGACCAAAGATACCGTCGCTGGTTGCGGTAAAAGTATAGGATCCTGCGTCGGTCACTTTGAATCCCAATTGAAAATAATCGTAACCGCTAAAGTCGGCGACATTACGCCCCTGTATCGCGAGTTGTTTGGTTGAAATGGAGTCTTTAAACGAATAAAACTCAATCTTTGGTGCCGATTGCGCGGTGACCACTTCGGCATCAAAAACACGGTCGTTGTCGTCATCTGTAGCACATTCGCTGCCAAAGCATTGTGTATAGCCCACAAGGATTTGTTTGAGTTGGTTGGTATTAGTACCGAGTGTAGGAATCGTGCCTTGTTCAAGGTTTACCCAAATACGGCTTTTTTCGGGCGGCGGCGGTGGTAGCGATTCGGTTTGGTTGTTATTTCTGTCTCCGGTCTGGTTAGCGATGTTCCTGAACGATTGGTCTGCACCACCGTTATCTGGGGCAATCATGCTTTCTTTAAATGTAACTACATCATCAGCGATGCCTTTAATGAGAAAGCCGGTGCCAAAACCGAGTATGCCGTTTGGCGTTTCTACTCCGGTGTAAGTGGTATTTTCATCCGAGACATTAATCCACCTTCCGGCAGCTACGCCGCCCAGAACATTGTACAATGCAAAATCATTGGCCGAAAACCTGAAGGCATTTGAATCTAGCGGATTGACGTTGGCTTCTGAAATCAATGTATTGTGTCCCCACAATCTAATCGGGCCAGTCACTTTATCGGCATTGTCGGAATCGAGCAAAAAGGCATCGGCATCAAGGAAACCCAGATACGGGTTGCCGATGAGGTTGAACCGGCCGTTGAGCATGTCAACTGTTTTGTTATTAGTGTTATTGTTACCGCCTGAATTGTAATCCTGCGTACAAAACTGCACATTAGTTACACCAATTTGTCCTGAAATTCCGCCCATTTGCAAAACATATGCTCACCCCGGAACCATAATCGTTGTGGCTGCGTCCACGAGTGATATTTGTCGATAATAGCCATAGGTGTAAAGGGTGGGGTCGAATTCAAAGTAGCGGTTTACAGTTGCTCCAGTAAAAGGAAAATCAGCGGCTACATCGCTTAATATTTGATTGTCGACAGGCGAAGAGATAAAAACATCGGTAAACTGATTAATCTGCTGATGCCTTGACTTGATGGTTGGAAAATATTCGATTTGGGGTTGTGCAATAGCTAACGACGTACCTGCAAGGAGAATACATATTAGCAGCAATAAAGGATTTGTTTTCATAATTAATATTGTTTGGTTAATTTTTAATGACTTTACACTCATAAGTGCCTGATTCTGTTTTGAGGTTAATGAAGTACAACCCACTAGAAAAGTTTTTCATAAATAAATTAAGTTCATTCCTTCCTGAAACGCCTATAAATTCTTTATTTAGAATCTGCTGACCCAGATTATTATTTAACTGCAACATTATTGGCATATTTCTATCTAATTGATATCGAATCGTAACAAAATCATTAACAGGATTAGGGAAAGCGACCAAATGAATGACATCATTGAAAACGTAGTTAGCTAATGGGCAAGAAATTCCTTCTTGCACCGGAAAAGGCCTAGGTGCAGAAATAGCAAGATCATATCCCCAAATAATAAGAGACTGGTCTTGCTTCAAGCCATTTCCGCCCTGATAGGCTTTCGTGTCGATACTTATAAAAGCCCAATCAGTATGGCTATCAAGTTGTATTGGGAAAACTACATTGCCATTAAGACCATTACCCAACTGATGTCCACCATTAGTTCCCCAACCCCACCGCGTTCCATTATTCTTCAATGCCACACAAAGGACGTTAGACATCGAAATCTGTTGCCAATCACTATCATTGCCCAATTGGATTGGAATACTTGCAACTGTAGGAGTTCCATTTGCAGTGCCATTTCCGAATTGACTAGTACTATTGCCCCCCCAAGCCCATAACATGCCATTTGCTTGCAGACCGATAGCCATATTCTGACCTACAGCAATACTTATCCAGTTGGTGGCAGTACCTACTTGGTGCGGCGAGCAATAATCGAGAGCAGGATTGGTGGCGATATATCCTAGCTTGCAATTGCTGGTGCCTACCGATCCCCAAGCCCATAAAGTCCCATCTGCCTTAATAGCAAAATAAGTAGAGTCGTTCGAGAACACTTTAGCCCAATTGTTATCGCTGCCTGCCTGGATAGGCGCGAGTTGATTAAAGTTTACGGTGCTGCCAATGCCGAGTTGCCCACTTTGGTTGTCACCCCAAGTCCATAGGGTGCTGTTGGTTTTAATGGCGGCAGAATTTTTTTCATCGGCGGCCACAAACGCCCAATCATTGTCGGTACCTATTTGTGTTGGTGTTACGATTGTGTTTAATGTTGATAGCCCAAGCCCTAAGCACCCGTTGGTGTTTTTTCCCCAAACCCACAATGTGCCGTCGTTTTTTACAGCTAAGGCGTGGGTGTCGCCTATGCAGAAGTTTTCGCTCCAGTCATTGTCTGTGCCAATCTGTATGTAGTTGGGCTGTTGTACGGTGTTTCCGGTTCCGGCGGTTCCGTTAAAATTAAAACCTTTGGCCCACAAAGTGCCGTCTGTACGACGTGCAATGGTCGTGCCGTAAGCGGTGTAAGCGGCGGTGTAGCATTGTGCAAATGCGGTACACGAAAAAATAAAAAGTAATAAAAAGGTAATCTTTACTTTCATAAACAAAAGATTTGAGCTACGGCCATAAAGCCGCAGTGGGTTTGCGATAAAAGGGTGTGGTATTTTTGGCTGTGGATTACAGCTTGGGTAAATATAGGAAATAAAAGCAAACACAGCATTAAAATTATTGTTAGCAAGTATTTTGCATTAACGGCGGTAATAACATCGTATCATTTGCTTTCTTTTTCAATCATCAAACGGTTTTTCCCTTTATTGCTCTTCGGCAAATGGCATTTGTCCCATCGTTCCAAGAAAAGATTATCTTCGCATAAAGAAATTCAGTAATAGCGTGCGAGCAAATAAACTTATTTTAATAGTCGGGGTTGCCGTGGTGATGGGTTTGTTTTCTATGGCGCAGGTTTCACAAAGGGAAACAGCACCCAATCCACAACCGCCAGACTTGCTTCCGTCGTCAACCACACGGCAAATCATCAAACACAATTATTATACGTTATCTTACGCCGAGCGCTACGAACAAGCAGAATGGGTGGCCTATTGGCTCAAACCCAACCAGGGCAATGCCAATTTCAAACGACCGTACTTTATTGCCGATCCCAAGGTAAGTACGCATTCTGCCGACTATAAGAACTATAAAAATTCGGGTTACGACAAAGGACATCTGTGTGCCGCAGCCGATATGAAATTCTCAAAAGGCGCTTTTGACGAAACCTTTTATACTTCCAACATCAGCCCGCAAAAACATGATTTTAACGACGGCATCTGGAATAGGCTCGAGGAGAAGTCACGGTATTGGGCCAGTAAACACAATGGGTTGTACGTGGTCACCGGAGGCATACTGTCGGGCAATCTCAAAACGATTGGCAAAGAAAAAGTTGCCGTACCCGACTATTTCTACAAAATCCTATTGCGGGGCAAACCGGGCAACTATAAGGTGATTGCGTTTCTGGTGCCGCACCGCGACAGCAAGCAGCCTTTGTATGCGTTTGTGGTGTCTGTGGATGCGTTAGAAAAAAGAACCGGCATCGATTTCTTCCCCAAGTTAGATGATGCTACAGAAAACGCGTTGGAAAAAAGGGCCGATTACAAAGACTGGAGTTTCTAACTACCACTCATTGACTTTATTGGCATCCATCTTTAGGAAGATAAACAACAGAATCGTGAAGCCCCAAAGCCCCGAACCGCCATACGAAAAGAAAGGCAACGGAACGCCAATGGTAGGGAAAATTCCGGCCACCATGGCAATGTTTACAAAGAAGTGGATGAACAGCACCGCGGCCACACAATAACCATACACGCGGCTGAATTTGGTCTTCTGTCGCTCGGCGAGGTAAATCACCCTAAAGATCAGCCCAATGAATAAGGCAATCACGACGAGGCATCCAAAGAAACCCCATTCTTCGCCCACGGTGGTAAAGATGTAGTCGGTGTGTTGCTCGGGAACAAATCCGCCTTTGGTCTGCGTGCCTTCGAGGAACCCTTTGCCAAACCATCCGCCCGAACCGATTGCTATTTCGGACTGGTTGGTGTTGTATCCAATGCCTTTCATATCGACCTGTTTTCCCAGCAAGATGTTGAAACGGTCGCGGTGGTGTTGCTTGAATACGTTGTCGAACACATAATCGACAGAAAAAACAAATCCCGAAATCAGTACGAATACAATGGCGCTGGCCACTAAATTCCTGTCGGCGATACGGCTCTTTAGATGTACCAGGACAATGCCCACCAATGCCATCAATGCCACAGCCCAGGGTTCAAAAACCAGAGACAATACAAACAGGACAATGGCGATGAAACCTGTCCAGAGGTACCAGGCCGGTAATCCCTCGCGGTAAAGCACCAAAAAGAACATGGTGTAAATCAAGGCGCTTCCGGGGTCGTGGGGCGCAATCAACAAGATGGGTAAAAATATGATGCCTAGCGCCTGAATCTGGCGGTTGAGGTCTTTGAGGTTGACCTGTACATCGCTGAGGTATTTGGCCAGGGCAAGGGCAGTGGCTGCTTTGGCGAATTCGGACGGCTGCAAACCAAATGACCCAAACGAATACCAGTTGGCCTGTCCCTTTACGGTTTTCCCAAATACGAAAAGCCCGGCGAGCGACAGCAGTGCGATGACGAAAATGATACTCGCAAATTTTTCGTAAAACTTCCCGTCGGCTGCCAAGACAATGAATATCAATGGAACCGTAAGCCCGATGCTGAGCAATTGCTTGCCGTAGAACTGCGACAGGTCTAAGATGTTGCTGTTATCGGCCGACAATGAAAGCGAAGACGAATAAATGTTGAGCCAACCCATCACCACGAGTGTGATGTAGATAAAGACGCTGATCCAGTCCAGGTTGTTCGTTACACTTTGGTTTTTCATGGCGCGTTAGTTTTCTGTTTCGCCGTCTTCGGTCTTGGGCGCAATGGGCTTCACCAACAAAAGGCTGTCGGTTTCTTTCTTGCCTGTGTATTTGGCGTATTCGGCCTCGAGGCTGCCCTCAAGCATGCGTTTCTCCAAATCGGTACGGGTAATTTTCTTGCGCAGGTATTTCTCGATCATGAGCGACGTAATAGGACCGGCCCAGCGCGCACCCCAATAGCCGTTTTCTACGAGCACCGCAATGGCAATCTTTGGGTTGTGTCTCGGAGCAAAAGCAACGAAAATCGAGTGGTCCTGAAGTTTTACGCGTTTGCCATTGATTTTGGCGTAATTCTCGGCAGTTCCTGTCTTTCCGCAGATTTCAATACCTTCTACCTGAAGTGCATGTGCGGTTCCCATGTTGTACACGTCAAAAAGGCCATCGATAACCGGTTGGAAATATTTGCGGTTGACCGTTGTTACATGTTTGGTTTTGAATTTTTTATCGATTTGTTCGCCCTCAATGCGCTTGATGATATGAGGCGTATAATAAAAGCCGTGATTGGCCACCGCCGCCATCATATTGGCCAATTGTATTGGCGTCATCAGCACCTCGCCTTGGCCAATAGCATTGGATACGATAGCCGTGCTGCGCCAGCCGCCATTTGGGTAAATGCGTTTGTAGGTTTTAGAAGTCGGTGCCTTTCCGCGTCGTCCTGTGGGCAAGTCATAACCCATGAATTCACCGAGCCCGAAACTTTTAAGGTGCCTGCTCCACACATCGACACCATCGGCAGGTCTTGCGAATTTATCGATGGTACGCATGTAAGTCGTGCCAAAGTAAGCGTTGCAGGACTCATAGATTCCGCGGTGTAACTGCAGCGCCCCACCGTGACAGTGGCAACGCATGAATCGGCCGCGGGCGTAACTAAATCCGTGGCGGCAAAAAACTGTGGTGTTCTCGTCGATCACGCCTTCCTGCAGACCAATCAGTCCGGTGAGGATTTTAAATGGCGAGCCTGGCGGATATTCGGCCAATAAGCCACGATCGTACAAAGGCTTTGCAATCGAGTCGTTGTAAAGCATCGTGTAATTTTTAGAACGCTGCCTTCCTACCAAAATGGCCGGGTCGTAAGAGGGCGCGGTGACCAATGCGAGTATTTCTCCGGTTTTGGGCTCGATGGCCACGATTCCGCCGCGTTTGTGGATCATGAGCTCTTCGCCATATTGCTGTAATTCGGCATCGATGGTGAGGTGGATGTCTTCGCCCTGTTTGGCGATCGTATCAAACTCGCCATCTTTGTACGAACCGATTTCACGGTTGAATTTATCTTTCTGGATGTATTTGACGCCTTTTATCCCGCGTAGGATATTTTCATAACTTTCTTCAACGCCTTGTTTTCCCAGCAAATCGCCGCTGTTGTAATACGGGTTTTTCTCTATGGTTTTTTCACTTGCCTGAGTGATGAAGCCAAAGATATTCGCGCCGAATTTTACCTGGTAATCCCGAAGCGAACGTTTCTGGATATAGAAACCGGGAAATTTCCTGATCTTTTCCTGAAATGCGGCATACTCCATTTTGTTGAGCTGCGGCAAGAAAACAGAGGGCAAACGCGGGCTGTATACCTTGGCTTTGGCGATGATCTTGATGAAGTCGTCTTTGCGGATGTTGAGCAATTGGCAGAATTCGAGCGTATCGATATTTTTCATTTCCCTGGGAATCACCATGATATCGTACGACGGTTGGTTGGCCACAAGCAATTTGCCATGACGGTCATAAATGTAACCGCGTTCAGGATAGTCGTATTGGATTTTGATCGCGTTGTTATCAGACTTGAGTTTGAAGGTGTCGTCTATGATTTGCAGATAGAAAAGCCTCAGTATGAGCAAAATCGTCGCGATAATGATGATGGTGGGTAACAATACTTTTCTCATCGTCTGCCAGGCTTAATGATGTAGATGATCAGGATGCACAACAGTATGGTAAAGATACTGCTCGCCACCGTCTTGAGCAGGATCTCAAGGATGAAAGTAAACTTGAAAATCTCCAGCAGGAACAACACAAAATGATGAAGGACTACGGCAATCAAAATGAACGAGAAACGCTCGGGCGTGAGCACGTCATTGAGCCTCACGGTCTGGTATTCATAACTGAGCCCAAACGAAAACTTAAAGATATAAGGCCTGTAGAACGCCAGCAAGATGCACGCCGCAGCATGCACGCCGCCCGAATTGCAGAACATGTCAAGGATGATCCCCAATAAGAAACTTGCGCCGAGCAAACCGTATTTGTTGCCATTCACCGGATACAAAATAATGAACAGCATGTACGGATATGGGTTGATGTACCCCAAAAACCGCATATTGTTAAAAATAAGAATCTGTGCCGCAAGCAGCAAAATGAAACGGGCAATATTAACGAGCAAAGCGCTATTCATGGTCTTTCTTTTCCAGTTTTATCAACTCTTCGCGATCCTTGCTCTTAATCACATATACGTGTCCCAGGTTGGTCATGTCGTTGAACAACTTGATATTGAGTGTGTAATAATTGGTCTTGTTGTCAACGTACACATTGTTGATGGTTCCGATCCCGATATTGGGTGGGAAAATCACCGACTGCCCACCGGTTACAATGGTGTCGCCTTTGCGAACCGATGCCAATCGCGGTACGTCAATAAGCTGTACAAAACCGGTACTTTTGCCGTCCCAAATCAGTGAACCAAAATGGTTTGACTTCTTGATCTTGGCATTGATTTGCGACTTGACGTTGAGGATACTCAAAACCGTCGCGTAATTTTTAGAGGTTTTGTCTATGATTCCAACAATTCCGGCGCTGTTCACCACACCCATGTCGGCTTTCACGCCCGCCGCCGAACCACTGTTGATGGTCAGGTAATTTTCGTAAACGTTGTAAGAGTTGTGGATGACTTTTGAAGGGATGAGGTTGATTTTATCCACGCCCTTGATGCTGTCGACTGGAATTTTGGTGGTGTCTTTTTGGTTGTACAGCAATGATTTGAGGCGTGCATTTTCGGCAGCCAATTCATCGTTTTGGCCTTTGAGGCTCAGGTATTCGTTGATATTGTTGATGCGTTCATACACGCCGCCGCTCAAAAAATTCGCCGAACTGATGACTTTGCTTCTGTGGTAAGAATGGGATTGGATGGTGAGGGTTAACGATACAATCAAAAGCAGCAAAAACAGCAATCGGTAGCTGTTTTTAAAGATGAAATTAAATATTTGCTGCATTTTTCTCTTCGGTATTCGATGTTCAGTATTCAGGAACCCATTTCAGTCGTAATGTATGAAATCCGGTCGGTCGCCAATTCGCAGTTTTAAAATAGTTATCCCCTACTTTATTAAGATGCTTCTGAACTTAGGAATGTTTTTGAGCGCCATTCCCGTACCGCGAACAACGGCCCTGAGCGGATCTTCGGCTATGTAAACCGGAAGGTCTGTCTTCTGTGAAATACGCTTGTCCAAACCGCGCAACATGGAGCCACCACCAGCCAAATAAATACCAGTGTTGTAAATATCGGCAGCGAGTTCTGGCGGGGTTTGCGATAGGGTTTCCATGACCGCATCCTCGATGCGCTGAATCGATTTGTCTAGTGCTTTGGCGATTTCACGGTAAGAAACATCCACCTGTTTTGGTTTTCCGGTCAAGAGGTCACGACCCTGAACCGACATTTCATCTGGTGGGGTTTCGAGCTCTTCTAAAGCCGCACCAATCGTAATCTTGATTTTTTCTGCTGTGCTTTCCCCAACAAAAAGGTTGTGCTGGGTTCTCATGTAATAGACGATGTCATTCGTGAAAACGTCCCCCGCAATCTTTACCGATTTGTCGCAGACGATTCCGCCAAGTGCAATCACCGCGATTTCTGTCGTTCCACCACCGATATCCACAATCATGTTTCCTTTGGGCTGCATGATGTCAATACCAATACCGATTGCCGCAGCCATCGGCTCGTGAATCAAATAAACTTCTTTTCCATTTACGCGTTCGCAACTTTCCTTAACCGCACGCATCTCCACTTCGGTAATGCCCGATGGAATACAAACGACCATCCGTAGCGCCGGTGTGAACATTCTCTTTTTTAGTGCGGGAATCGATTTGATGAACATCGAAATCATTTTCTCAGACGCATCAAAATCGGCGATAACCCCATCTTTTAGCGGACGAATGGTCTTGATATTTTCATGGGTTTTTCCCTGCATCATGTTGGCTTCTTTTCCAACGGCGATGATTTTTCCCGAAACACGGTCGCGGGCTACAATCGATGGGCTGTCAATGACCACTTTGTCGTTGTGGATAATCAGGGTGTTAGCGGTACCAAGGTCGATGGCGATATCCTCGGTCATGAAATCAAAAAATCCCATAAGTCTCTATCAGGGTTTTAAATAGTTATCTAATTTTTAACGCACCAAAGTTAAACAAATTAATGTTTAAAATGACGGGTGCCCGTAAATACCATCGCAACTTTATTTTCATTGCAATAATCAATACTGAGCTGATCTTTTATCGAGCCTCCGGGTTGAATTACGGCTGTGATTCCGGCGTTTTTTGCAATCTCCACACAGTCCGGAAACGGGAAGAATGCATCGCTGGCCATCACGGCACCGTGCAAATCAAATCCAAAGGTTTTTGCTTTTTCAATGGCTTGATTTAAAGCATCCACACGCGAGGTTTGCCCGGTTCCCGAAGCAATAAGGGTCTGGTTTTTAGCCAAAACGATGGTGTTCGATTTGGTGTTCTTGCAGATTTTAGATGCAAAAAGCAGGTCGTCTATTTCTTGGGCAGTCGGAGCAGTTACGGTAACGGTTTTTAACTGCGATTTATTGTCGGTCAGGTTGTTTTTATCTTGCACGAGCAATCCGTTGAGCGCGGTACGCACTTGCGTCTGCGGCAATTCGATGTCGTGCTGCACCAAAATGATGCGGTTTTTCTTTTCGGAAAGGATTTCGATCGCTTTCGCATCAAATTCAGGAGCGATGACCACTTCACAAAACAACTGGTTGATTTCTGTCGCGGTGGCTTCATCGATTTTGCCATTTGCAATCAAAACCCCGCCAAAAGCAGAAGTCGGATCGCCAGCCAAAGCAGTTAAATACGCTTCCTTCATCGTCGGTTTTGTCGCTAGTCCGCAGGCGTTATTGTGTTTCAGTATGGCAAAAGTCGGATCGTTTTCCTTGAACTCGAGAATCAGATTGACGGCTGCGTCCACATCCAAAAGGTTGTTGTACGATAGTTCTTTTCCGTGTAATTTGGTAAACATCGCATCGAAATCGCCAAAGAAAAACCCTTTCTGGTGGGGGTTTTCGCCATAACGCAAAATCTGTCCGTTGGAGATGCTTTGTTTGTAAAACGTGTCGTCGGTATTGAAGTAATTAAAAATCGCGGTGTCGTAATGCGAAGAAACGTGGAATGCCTTTGTTGCGAAAAATCTGCGGTCGTCTAAAGTCGTTACGCCATTTTGGTTGGTGATAAGCTCTAGCAATTTTGAATATTGGTCAACCGAAGCCACAATGACCGTATCCCTAAAATTCTTCGCCGCAGCGCGTATGAGAGAAATGCCGCCGATGTCGATTTTTTCGATAATATCAGCTTCCGACGCGCCCGAAGCCACGGTTTTTTCAAACGGATACAAATCGACAACCACCAAATCAATCTGCGGAATATCGTACTCCAGCATTTGTTTGACGTCGCCTTCATGGTCCTGGCGGTTTAGGATGCCACCAAAAATTTTTGGGTGTAAGGTTTTGACGCGTCCGCCAAGGATAGACGGGTACGAAGTGACATCTTCTACGGCGATTACAGGAATACCTAGATTTTTGATGAAATCTTCGGTTCCACCGGTAGAATAGAGCGTGACTTTTTGTTCGTGTAATTTGCGAACGATGGGTTCGAGGCCGTCTTTAGAAAAGACCGAAATAAGGGCCGATTTAATGGTTTTTGCGTTGTTCATGTTGTAGTTGTGTTGAAGCTGCAAAAGTAGTTTATTTCTGTGCAAAAAGCAGCAATGGATTTTTAATTTTTGAAGCGATTTTTTATGGCAAAGCGCAATAGCCGTTATGGTTCAATCCGATGCGGATTGATTAACTTTTGATGCAGAATTTCTGCTTGGTGGCTATTTTTGGAATTCTTAGATTGCCTTCAGGGAAGGGGCGATTCTGTCCCTAAAGAATACTGAAATTTCCAAAGTGCAGAAATTCTGTAATATTTCATAAATCTTTAATTGCACGAGTTATCAACCAGCGAATTGGTTGCAAGACATGGATTTAAAGGGCTTTCCAATCGGAATCGGTTGCCCTTATAGCGTTTGTTGCAATCAATGGCTAAATTTTTACAGCCTCAATCTGCAATCGATAACCTTTCCCGTGGATATTCACGAGCTGCACCTGGGTATCCGATTCGAGTTTTTTGCGTAGTTTAGAGATAAAAACGTCAAGGCTTCGCCCAACGATAATGCCGTCGTCTTCCCAAATTTCTTTCTGAAGCCGCGCGCGATCAATGATCTGGTTAGGATTTTGCGCGAAAATATCCAGCAGTCGGGTTTCTTTTGCAGTAAGTTTGAGCGTTTCGGTTGGAGTGATTAGTTGTTTGTTGTCTTTGTCGAAAAGTAGTTTACCCATAGCAGTCAGCCGATCGGATGCTTTTGGAATTTGTGATGCCACCGATTTTCTCCTTCGATAACCCACCACGACGAAAGGGCACAGACCCACAAAAGCCAATAGTGAAACGGCTGCGGCATATTTCTTTATCCCAAATGGAACATTGCCAAATTCTACAGTTACCAGATAACAAGCTGATACTTGTTCACGTCCCAAACAAGACAGCACATCGTTTTTTTTGTCGGCGGCCATCGCGTAGCCATAAACCACAGCATTGTTGGAGCAATCCAGCACGTTGACGATATAGTCGGACGTTTCGTGACGCGCTAATGTTTTACTTATGATTCTTACCAGGGTATCGGGTTCAAACTTAAATGGATTTTCAAATTGAATCCGGTATTTTGCTGCGTGTAGTTTGGTGACCGGCAGCACACGCGAGGTACTGTCACCGGCATTCAATAGCAGCTCATGGCCAATTTTGCGCATCAAAATCTCACTTTTGGCCAAACTAAAATAATTGTCTTGCGTAATCTGGGCTGCGAGTATAGCAAAAATAACGAGAGACAAAAGCATTAAGGATAAAAGGAGGTGTTTGGTTTTCATGTTCCAAAAGTCCCAAATTTTTGGTCGGCGCCTGCATATGGGAAGCGAAATTTACAAAATTTACATTTCTTTTTACAGCGGCGGAGACCTCAAATCGAGGGATGAATTGTAGGTTTGTCCCAATCAACCTTTTGAAAATCAGCAATAATGAAACGAATAGTTCAGAAACATTCCCGCTTATTGATTGGCGCGATGCTAATCACATCCATTTCCATTACTTCGTGCAATGGGCAAAAAGCAAGTCGTCCGGTAAGTTCCCAAAAAACAATTACCGCCAACAACACGAACCCAGCTTCGACATTTATCGGGCCTATGCCCAATCCGGTGCGTCAAATCAGCCAATACATTCGCAGGATGTTTCAGGATAAAGAGGGAAATATCTGGTTCGGTACCAATGGCGAGGGCGTGTGCAAATTCGATGGCAAGAATTACGTCTATTTTTCATCGACCGATTTGCGCAGCGGTTTTCCCGGCGAAGCTGTCCGTGATATTATTCAGGATACCAAAGGCAACCTATGGTTTGCTACAGACAATGGTGTGAGTTGCTATGACGGCAAACGGTTCTCCAATTTCAATGTTTCAGACGGGCTCAGGCACCGGCAAGTCTGGAGCGTATTGCAAGATCGGTCGGGCATGTTGTGGTTTGGAACAGAAGGCGGAGTGTCGCGGTATGACGGAAAAACCTTTACCGATTTTTATTTGCCTGAGGCCGATTTGCGCCAGCAGCCAGACGCTTATCCCGCCGCAAAACTCATCAACAATATTTTTCAGGACAAGGCCGGAAATATCTGGTTTGCCTCTAACGGCAATGGTGTGTATCGCTACGACCGAAAATCTGTAGTAAATTTTTCTCAGGCCGACGGCTTATGCGACAATTTTATACAAAGCACCATACAGGATCGGCACGGCAACCTTTGGTTTGCTTCCCGATTTGGCGGTATCAGCCGTTACGACGGGAAATCGTTTGTGATTGCGAATTCGTTTACCACGTTCGGCCAAAAAGACGGACTGGGCAATAATTTTGCCTGGACTATTTTTGAAGACAAGTCAGGAAACCTCTGGATTGGTAATGCCGGTGGCGGACTGACGCGCTACGACGGTAAAACGTTCAAGAATTTTTCAAAAACCGAAGGCTTGCTCAACAGCTATGTACAAAGTATTCTTGAAGATAAAAACGGGACACTCTGGATTGGTACTTCGGGCGGCGCGTTTCAGTTTAACGGGGAATCATTCCTCAACATTACCAGAGATGTAAGTAAGGAGGGTTGTTGATTGCCCGAAAGTTAAATAATCCAATTTCGAAAAGGTGAAAAATTACTTTCAACACACTATTATCCTTTATTTTCTGGCGGTTGCGTGCTGGAATTCAAACTGGGCTCAGGTCAAAAAAGCCAAAGAAATTCTCTGGACAACCGATTGGAGTCCCAATGGGAAATACATTGCCATAGGAGGAAATACCGATAGCTTGCGCATTTACAATGGTGCGCGGTTAAAATCCTACAAATCCATTCCTTTCAACGGAACGATAACACGCCTACAATGGCATCCATCAAAAAACACCATTGCAGTGGCCACCCAGTTGTCGGCCGATAAACCGTGCCTGATCGATTTAGATACCAAGAAGAAGATTGAACTCAACGGGATTTCGGCCGATGGCGCAAGGGGATTGGACTGGAACGCCACCGGCACACTTCTGGCTGTGGCAGACAACGACGGGCAAATCTTAATTTACGATACCCAAGGCACGCTGGTCAAGACAATCAAGAATGAAAACGGGTTGAGCATTACCGCCATTGATTGGCATCCGGACGGAAAGCGCCTGGTGGTGGTTTCTGATAAAATAAGACTTTTCGACACCAGCGGTAACTTGCTCAAGTCAATCCGGCACAGGCCTGAGTCGGTCTTGCTGTTGAGTGTCGCTTGGCATCCATCGGGCGCTTTTTTTGTTACCGGTGATTATGGCGACAGTGAGAACAAATCCTTGCTCCAGTATTGGAGCCAGGACGGTAAACTTTTACAGTCGATTGCTGTGGGTCAAGCCGAATTCAGGAATTTAAGCTGGAACCCAAAAGGATCCCGTTTGGCCACAGCCAGTGACGCTTTGAGGATTTGGGATTTGAAGGGTAACTTAATTTCATATGGGAAATCACCCGATTATTTATGGGGAGTCGCGTGGAATAAGAACGGAACACGTATGGTCACCTCAAGCCTGGAGCAAAGAATTGCACTCTGGAATGCTAAGGCAGAGGAGCTTTTGGTGCTCGAGTAAGAAGGCAAACCTTTTATAATCCGGGCATAAATTTCTGTGATATTTTAGTCGTTGAAACCATGTTTTGCAATTGCAATGTCTTAAATTTGTTGGGCAAAACAGCGCTTATGATTGTCTATTTCCGCTTGCTCAAAGAGAGTTTTAGTTTCGCGATGAACGCGCTGCGGAACAATAAACTCCGCACGATACTCTCGTTGCTGGGCGTGACCATCGGGATTTTTTCGATTATTGCCGTGCTTGCCGCCGTAGATTCGCTAGACCGCAAAATCAAAAAAGATCTATCCACTTTAGACAAGAATACCATTTACCTGACCAGTGTTCCCTTTGGTCCAACCGAGGTGCCGCGCTGGAAAATGGAGCAATTCCCTAAAGTCACCTACGACGAATACACCTACCTCAAAAACAACCTGAACCACTCCGATTTTTTCTGTTTCCAATTTTTCATGAACCGGCAGAGTGTCAAGTATGAATCTAAAACGGTGGCCGACGTCAATACCGTTCCTGTCACCTGGGAATTTGCCGATATCCAACGCGTAGAATTCCTCGCGGGTCGCTTCTTCAACGAGTCCGAGTCTAACTCTGGCAAAGCGGTGGTGGTGTTGGGCAACGAAATTGCGCAGGGACTTTTTGACGGATTTGATCCCATCGGGAAAACCGTTCGGCTTTTTGGGCAAAGGTTTACCGTCATTGGCGTGACCAAGAAGCAAGGGCAGAGTATGGGAATGGGAGACAGCGACGACACCTCTGTTTTCCTGCCGTCAAATTTTATCCGCCGACTTTATGGCGACAACAATGAAACGATGTTGCCTGTAATCATCATCAAGCCCGAAGCCGGTACCGATATTCCGGCATTAAAAGGTGAAATTGCGCAAAAACTTCGGTCATTCCGTGGCGTTAAATCCGACGAGATCGACAACTTTTTTGTCAATATCCTTTCTGGTCTTACCGATCTTATTGACAACATCGTGGGTCAGCTCAATATTGTGGGTTGGATCATCAGCGGATTTTCACTATTGGTGGGCGGTTTCGGGATTGCCAACATCATGTTTGTTTCGGTCAAGGAACGCACCAACCTGATTGGAATTCAGAAATCGTTGGGCGCCAAGAACAAATTCATCTTGTTCCAATTTCTGTTTGAGGCGATTATCTTGTCTGTAATTGGCGGTATTATTGGGCTGCTCATGGTTTGGGCCATTACGCTCGTGCTTACCAATGTGCTTGAATTTGATTTTGTGCTGGGTCTCGGAAATGTAATGCTTGGCACTTTGGTATCTGCGTTTATCGGGCTCGTTTCGGGGATTTTGCCGGCGATATCGGCATCGAATCTCGATCCCGTCGAAGCCATCAGAACCGGAATGTAAAGCTTGGGTAAGACGCAAAGGATTTGCACAAAGAGCAGGCGAAAGACATAAAAAAAACCCGACCATATACGTGTCGGGTTTGTCGTTTTATCGCCGCTCGTGCAAGTAAACGGGCGGTTTCAGAAACTATCTTATTTCATTGTTCTCAATCAAATCAATAAACAAATTGATTTTGTCCTTGAGTTCTTTTCGCGGTGCGATGAAATCCAAAAAACCGTGTTCCAATACAAATTCGGCGGTTTGGAAACCTTCTGGCAATTCCTTTCCGGTGGTGTCTTTTACTACGCGTGGCCCGGCAAAACCAATCAGCGCGCCAGGTTCGGAGATGTTCACGTCGCCAAGCATCGCGTAAGAAGCGGTTGTTCCTCCGGTGGTTGGGTCGGTACACAACGAAATGTATGGGATTTTGGCTTCGGCGAGTTGCGCGAGTTTTGCTGAGGTTTTGGCCAATTGCATCAGCGAATAAGCCGCTTCCATCATACGTGCACCACCCGATTTAGAAATCATGACAAACGGAATTCTGTTTTTGATAGAATGGTCAATCCCACGGGCTATTTTTTCACCTACTACGGCGCCCATCGAGCCGCCGATAAAGGCAAAATCCATACAGCAAACTACAAGGTCTTTGCCTTTTGATTTCCCCACTGCGGTACGTACGGCATCCTTCAAACCGGTTTTCGTCATCACATCCTTTAGACGGTCAGAGTATTTTTTGGTGTCCACAAAATGAAGCGGATCCTTTGAGGTCATGTTTGCATCCAATTCCTTGAACTGGTTGTTGTCGAATAAAATTTCGAAATATTCGGCACTACCAATGCGAACGTGAAAATCATCTTCAGGACTTACCCAAAGGTTGCGTTCAAGTTCATCGGCATCGACAATCTTTCCTGTCGGCGATTTGTACCATAACCCTTTTGGGACGTCTTTTTTATCTTCGGTTGCAGTGGTGATTCCTTTTTCTGTTCTTTTAAACCAAGCCATAGTTTTTGAATTTAGATTTTAAATTTCGGATTTTAGATTTCAGATCGTTTATTCAAAATCTGAAATCTAGAATCTAAAATCTAAAATATTACAATGTGTTGACGTTATTCAAATCGGCAAATGCCTGCTCCAACCTTTTGTTGAAAGTCATCTCGCCTTCACGAACCCATTTGCGTGGGTCGTAGTGTTTTTTATTCGGAGCATCCGGCCCGTCTGGGTTTCCTATTTGGGTTTTGAGGTATTCGATATTGTTTACCATATAATCGCGGATGCCTTCGGTGAAAGCAAACTGCAAATCGGTGTCGATGTTCATCTTGATTACACCATAGCTGATGGCTTCTTTGATTTCTTCGGGCGTTGAGCCAGAACCACCGTGGAAAACAAAATCAACCGGGTTTTTACCGGTGTTGTGTTTCTTTTGGATGTAGTCCTGTGAATCACGCAAAATGGTTGGAGTAAGTTTTACGTTTCCGGGTTTGTAAACGCCGTGCACATTTCCAAAAGCTGCTGCAATGGTGAAACGCGGGCTTACTTTCATGAGTTCGGTATAAGCGTAATCTACATCTTCTGGGGTAGAATACAACTCTGAGTGATCAACGCCAGAATTGTCTACGCCATCTTCCTCTCCACCGGTGATTCCGAGTTCAATTTCGAGTGTCATCCCCATTTTGCTCATGCGCTCGAGGTATTTTTTACAGATGTCGATGTTTTCCTCCATTGGTTCTTCGGATAAGTCGAGCATGTGTGAGCTGTACAGTGGTTTTCCAGTCTCGGCGAAGTGTTTCTCTGAAGCTTCGAGCAAACCGTCGATCCAAGGTAATAATTTTTTGGCGCAGTGGTCGGTGTGAAGAATGACCGTTGCTCCATAGGCTTCGGCGAGTGCGTGGATGTGTTTGGCTCCTGCAATCGCTCCTGCAATCGACGCTTTTTCACCCGCATTAGACAAGCCTTTTCCGGCATTGAATGCCGCGCCGCCGTTAGAAAACTGGATAATTACCGGTGCTTTGAGTTTGGCCGCTGTCTCCAGAACCCCATTGATTGTGCTGGATCCGGTCACGTTTACCGCCGGAAGCGCAAAGCCTTTTTCTTTGGCATAGGTAAAAATTTCCTGAACCTGGTCTCCTGTGGCAACCCCTGGTTTTATATTGTGAGCCATCGTGTGTTGGTTTAAATTAGCCCGACTATTCGGGACAACAAAAATAATAATTTTATCGATTTAGAACGGATAATTGATACCAATATTTGCCACCGAATTCCCGAAGTTGTAATCTCTAAACCATTTCTTGCCTGAGGTGTCAGACGGATTGTAAGTCTTGAACCCAAAATCCAGCCGAACCACGAAAAAACTAAAGTCATAGCGAAATCCGAGCCCCGAACCTACAGCGATATCCTCGAGCGAACGCAATCCGTTGAAGGTGGCTTTTTCATCCTCAATATTGTCAAGCAAGTTCCAGATGTTGCCCGTATCCACAAACAAAGCGCCGTTGAATTGGCCAAAAAAATTGAAACGGTATTCGGCGCTGATGGCAATTTTGAGGTTGGCTTCGTTAAAGTCGTTTAGTGCCGCCGTGCTTCCCGGGCCAAGCGAGTAGGCCTGCCAGGCGCGGTTGTCATTGGTTCCGCCCGCAAAATAGCTTCGAGAGAAAGGAATGCTGTTGGAGTTTCCGTACGGAATGGCAATCCCCCCAAAACTCCGAAAAGCCAGTACGCGTTTGCGACCCAGGTCCCAATGCTTGATGTAATCGAATTCACCTTTGATGTACTGCGAATATTCGAGCCCGAAAATCTCGGTATTGCCCTTGTCGTTTTTGTCATTTTTGGCCAGCTTAGACATCAGCGAAAGAAAATTCCCTGCCGATTCGATTTTGGTCTTGAACCCATAATAGTCCTCGTCCTTGGTGTCGGTTTTGGTCGTTTTGGTAAATGAGAAATTCGATGCGAAAATCAGGTTGTTCTCGGT
>JAKQJQ010000345.1 GCA_029561105.1 Bacteroidota bacterium | reverse complement strand
GGGATTTTACACGGCGAGCACCTCATTGCGCAAGACGTGGAGGTGTTTCACAGGGGTACGAACAATGTCATCCTGCATCCGATACATTCGATAAAAGGCGGGATTTTCAATACCGGAGACGTGATTTGTTACAACCGGCCCGAGTTGCCGGAGGAAGTGGTGGAGTATTACCGTGGGCGGTTGATTTTCATCCAATAAAAAACGTTGAATGTTGAATTTTGAATGATGAATGTTGAATTGGCGCAGCCGCGTGAAGGATGGCAGCGGTATCCTTTTTATCTTACCGGGATTTTCGAGAAGGATTAAAAAAACAATTGATCGTGCGATTGAAATATTCGCAAAAGCATTCGGGATAAAAAGATATAGCGAACAGCCTGGCCCGCAGGGACACGCCCAAAATAACCAAAGGAATTCGTCAAACTTTTAACTTCTAACTTTCGCCTTTTGCCTTTTGCCTTTTGCCTTTCCACTTTTCTCTCCCAACTATTTCTTAGTCATCTCCCTAAACACCGTCTCCAAATTTTTATTCTTCTGGTTGAGCTGTAAGGTTTTCAATCCATTGTTATTGGCAAAGTCAAAAACGGCGGGGCGCATGTCTGTGTCTGAGATAAAGGTGAGTTCCCAAATCATGTCATGCGTGTTCACATAAGCCGTGAGGTTGGGGATTTTGGCGATGGCCTCGGGCTCTATTTTATGGTCGAATTCTACTTCGATGATTTGCTCGGTTCCGGGCGTGATGAGTTTCTCGAGCTTTTTGTCGGTGACGATTTTGCCGTGGTTGATGATGATCACGCGGTCGCAAATGGCCTCGACTTCCTGCATGATGTGGGTAGATAGGAAAACGGTTTTGTCTTTCCCGACATTTTTGATGACGTTGCGGATTTCTACGAGTTGGTTGGGGTCGAGACCGGTTGTGGGCTCATCGAGAATCAAGACTTGCGGATCATGTAAAAGTGCATTGGCAAGCCCGACGCGTTGGCGGTATCCTTTAGAGAGCTGACCGATTTTCTTGTGGCTTTCTGTAGCAAGACCAGTCAATTGAATAACCTCTTCTATGCGTGATTTGGCAACGCCGTATACATCGGCATTGAATGACAAATATTCGCGCACGTACAAATCAAGGTACAGCGGATTGTGCTCGGGTAGGTAACCTATGGATTGCTGTACCGCTTTTTGCTGGGAAATCACGTCATTGCCGTTGACCATTGCCGTGCCTTCATCGGCAGACAAATAGGTCGTGAGGATTTTCATCAACGTAGATTTTCCGGCGCCGTTTGGGCCGAGGAAACCCACGATTTCTCCTTTATTGATGGTAAAAGAAACCTGGTCGAGCGCTTTTTGTGCGCCGTAGTTTTTAGAAATATTGTCGACTGTTATAGACATGGCTCAGAATTTAACGCAAATGTAAACCAAAAATCGGTTGGCGCTTTAGGGATTAACGTTATTTCAAGTCGGTTTTGTTTTAACATTTAGTATTGAATTTCTGGAATGCGGGTATATTGGAATTTTGTAGATTACCTTCAGGGAAGGGGCAATAGCGTCCTTACGAAATTCAGGAAATCCCGAAATGCATAAAAACTGGATTATTTGTTAAAGTAACGCCATGCTGCCCGTTGGCAAAATCTGGGCAATGTTTCACGCAATTTCTGAATCCCGATTGCATTGCTAAGACATTTCAATTTATATTTACCTAAAATCTAACCAACATCCTATGAGAAAGCATTTGCTGTTATTATTGTTTTCTGCGTTGTGTTTGGCGCAGCAACCCATCATCACAAAATCTGAGGTAGTACGCATAGAAACCCAATTGGCTTCGGATGCCATGGAAGGTCGCAAAATCTTCACGCCCGGAATCGATCGGGCCTCTGCATTTATTGAAAAAGAGTTTGCAGCGATTGGGCTTGCCCAGTTTGAAGACCTGAAGAACTATCGGCAGGAGTTCGTAAAAAAGGGCAAGAAGGCAAACAATGTCATTGGCGTCTTACCAGGGAAATCGAAACCCGACGAATATGTGGTGTTTTCGGCACATTACGATCACCTCGGACTAAATGACAAAGGAGACGACAAGGTGTACAATGGCGCCAATGATGACGCCTCAGGCACCACGGCGGTCATCTTGCTGGCACAGTATTTCAAGCAACTCGGACAGAATGAACGCACGATTGTTTTTGTGGCGTTTACCGGAGAAGAGGCGGGCGGTTTTGGTTCGGGTTATTTTTCGCAGCACATCAATGCCGATCAAGTCGTGGCGATGTTCAACATTGAAATGATTGGTACCGAAAGCAAATGGGGCCGCAACTCGGCTTATATTACCGGGTTTGAGAAAAGCAGTTTCGGGAAGATTTTGCAGCAGAACCTGCAAGGCAGCAGCTTTGCGTTTCACCCGGATCCGTACCCATCTGAGATGCTTTTTTTTCGTTCGGATAATGCAACGCTGGCCCGATTGGGTGTTCCTGCGCATACAATCTCGACTTCTAAAATGGATGCCGAAGCCAATTACCATCAATTGAGTGATGAGTTGGCCACGCTCGACCTGGACAATATGACGCAGATTATTCACGCAATCGCCGTCAGCGCCAAAAGCATTATCTCGGGAAAAGATACGCCTTCGCGAGTAGAATAACAGTTATAAACAATTAACGCGTTTTTTGTTGATAACTATGTTGAGAAGCTTTTGAAAGCCCTGAAATAAGGGCTTTTATTTTTTTAAAACTTTGCTGAGTTCAATTTAAACAACTCTTAAATCAAAACACATGAAAAAAGTTTTACTAATTGCTGCAATTGCTTTTGCTAGTGTTGCAAGCGCACAGAAAGGGACAATCCTTTTAGGTGGGAATATAGGGTTTAGTAGCTCTAAAGATTCCGAAACTGCTGTTCCTTCGGGAACGAGATCTGAGGACAAAGTTAATTCTTTTGAATTTTCTCCAAGAGTGGGTTATCAGTTTTCAGATCATTTGACAGTAGGAATTGAAGGATCAGTTGTCAGTGGTAAAGGTGAATCTACAACCATTCCAATTGCTGGCTTTACTACGAGTACAAGCAGGAAAATCAATGGATTTGCTGTTGGCCCGTTTCTACGTTACTCAAAATCCTTGAGCGATATCTTTGCAATGTATGCCGATTTAGGTATTGGCTTTCAGGCTGGAAAGACTACTAACGAGACATTTAATGGATTGACTACAACCAGTGTTGATGAAAAGGGAAAAGGTATCTATGCAGGCATCACGCCAGCATTGTTTATCAATATGAAAAAAGGTTTCGGAGTTAACATCTCGGTTGGAGGACTTCGTTATGATTCAGTGAACTATGACGACCAAATCGATCCAACAACTTTTACAGGTACAAGAGACAGAAAATATAATGCATTCCAATTGACTTTCGGTCAAACCATCAACATCGGAATTTCTAAGAATTTCTAAACCTCCGATTCAATCTTTTAAAAAGCATCCGATAACCGCGGATGCTTTTTTTTTGTTAAAACAAAAGTTTTTGTTCAAGCGCACACATTTTTTTCTATTTTAGCAATCTACAAAACAAAAGGCATGTCGAATAACAGTAACTATTATAACAATTCTTATTATTTCCTCACGGGGAAACGGGCTTGTTATGCTGTTATTTGAAGTTATTAATTCAAAATAATATACAATCCCGATGCAAATCGGGATTTTTTTTTGCGCTAAAATGAACAAAATAGAAACTGCAAAGCGACTGGAACGCGTTGGCGAATATTACTTTTCGACCAAGTTGCGAGAAGTGCGCACACTTATTGAACAAGGCAAACCCGTGATCAATATGGGCATCGGTAGCCCCGATTTGGCACCACACACTTCAGTAGTTGCCGCTTTGACCGAGGCGATCAGCGATGCATCGGCGCACCAATACCAAAGCTATCAAGGTTTGCCCCAGTTGCGCGAGGCGATGGCGGCATTTTATGCAAAACACTATAAGGTTTCAATCGATTGTCAGTCGGAAGTGTTGCCGCTTATGGGGTCCAAAGAAGGGATATTGCATATTTCGATGGCATTCTTAAATCCAGGCGACCAGGTATTGATTCCCAATCCCGGTTACCCGACATACGCATCGGTGGCGCATCTGGTGGGCGCCGAGCCGATTTGGTATGATTTGACCGCCGCCAACCATTGGGAACCCGATTTTGCCGCGCTCGAGCGTACCGATTTGGCGAAGGTAAAAATGATGTGGACGGGTTATCCGCACATGCCCACTGGTGCGCCGGGCAGTTTGGTGCTTTTTGAAAAACTCGTTGCCTTTGCGCGCAAACACCAAATATTGCTGGTCAACGACAATCCGTATGGCTTTATCTTGAATGAGAATCCACTTTCAATTTTGCAGGCAAAAGGCGTGAAGGAAGTCGCCATCGAGCTCAATTCATTGTCAAAAACCTTTAACATGTCGGGTTGGCGCGTGGGCATGGTGTTGGGCAAAGCCGAATTCATCCAAGCCGTTCTCAAAGCGAAAAGCAACACAGACAGCGGCATGTTTTACGGCATCCAAAAAGGCGCGATCGCGGCATTGCAACTCGGATCGGAATGGTTTTTAGCCCAAAACCGGGTTTATGACCAGAGGCGTGCCTTGGTTTTTGAACTCGCGCGTTTGCTCGATTGTACTTTTGATGCAAGCGCCGTAGGCTTGTTTGTGTGGGCGAAGTTGCCCCAAAGCGTTTCGTCTGCCCAAGCCTTCATAGACAAAATCTTATATCACGAAAATATTTTCATTGCGCCCGGAACCGTTTTTGGCAGTAATGGTGAAGGGTACATCAGGTTTTCATTGTGCGTTTCGGCGCAAAAAATACAAGAAGCCATCCAACGATTCAAACCAAACTAAATGAACCTATTGATCATCGGAACCGGACTCATTGGCGGCTCCATCGCGCTCGAGCTCAAATCCAAACGTAAAGACGTTGTGGTTTTTGGCATAGACACAGACGAGGACCACCTCCATACGGCCTTACAGTTGGGTGTCATCGATCATAAATCCACATTATCTCAAATAAAATCGGCCGATTTTGTCATTCTCGCCGTGCCGGTTGACGCGAGTTTGGTACTTTTGCCGAACGTGCTCAACGAGATTGGCGACGATGCGCTGGTAATTGATGTAGGCTCGACCAAATTCCCGATTTGTGAAGTGGTTGCGCAGCACCCAAAAAGACACCAGTTCCTGGCCACCCACCCAATCGCGGGAACCGAGTTTTCTGGTCCATCGGCGGCGACAGTGGGTTTGTTTGAAGGCAAGACCAACATCTTGTGCGAGATTGAAAAAACGACTTTCAAGTTGCAGGAAAAGGCGCTCGCGTTGTTTGGAGCATTGGGCATGCGCATCCGATATATGGAACCCAAATCGCATGACAAGCACATTGCGTATGTCTCGCATTTGTCGCACATTTCGTCGTTCATGCTGGGCAAAACCGTGATGGAGAAGGAAAAAGACGAGCGCGACATTTTTGACATGGCGGGCAGCGGATTTGAAAGCACGGTTCGGTTGGCCAAAAGTTCGCCGCAGATGTGGACGCCGATTTTTAAACAGAATAAGAAACACGTCCTCAAGAGTCTCGAGGAATACATTGCAAATCTCTCGCAGTTTAGGGATTTGCTTGAAAAAGATGATTACGATTCGCTTTTTGGCGATATGCAGGACACGAATCGTATTACTGAAATATTAAATGGGATTACTAAAAAATAATTGTCACATGACGAATGTTGAACGAAACAACAGGCTCAAAATTTTCAATGTTATATTTCGTTCGACATTCGACATCCGACATTCGACAGACCTATGAAAAACGACAAAACATTCAGGACCTGGCTCGACGAGATGAACTTGTCACATCCGATGGTCATTGCCGGGCCTTGTAGCGCCGAGACCGAAACGCAGGTGCTCGATATCGCAAGGCAACTTAAAGACTCGGATGTGAGCATTTACCGTGCGGGCATCTGGAAACCCAGGACGCGTCCCGGCGGGTTTGAAGGCGTGGGAGAAATCGGGCTCAAATGGCTGCAGAAAGCCAAGGCCGAAACCGGATTGCTGATGGCCGTTGAGGTGGCCAACGCCGCGCACGTTAAGCTGGCGCTCGAGCACGACATTGATGTACTGTGGATTGGTGCGCGAACCACGGTCAACCCGTTTGCGGTACAGGAAATCGCGGATGCTTTGCAAAATACAGACAAAATTGTACTGGTCAAGAATCCGGTGAATCCCGATTTGGCGCTTTGGATTGGCGGTGTAGAACGATTGTACAATGCCGGGATAAAAAAGCTGGGCGTGATCCACCGCGGGTTTTCTACCTATGAAAAGACCAAATATAGGAACATTCCCGAATGGCAGATCCCGATTGAATTACAAAGCCGTTTCCCCAACTTGCCACTGATTTGTGATCCGTCGCACATTACGGGCAGGCGCGATATGATTCAGGAAATTGCGCAGCAAGCACTCGACTTGAATTACGACGGATTGATTATAGAAACCCACAACGACCCAGACCACGCCTGGAGCGACGCGGCACAACAGGTGACGCCCACGGTGCTCAAGCAAATCCTGGAAGAGCTGCGCATTCGCCAAACCTCTACCGACGCCGATGATTACAATACCGAAATGATCAAACTGCGTGCGAGCATTGATGTAGACGACAGCAAACTGCTCGAGATATTGGGCCACCGCATGAAAATTGCCGAACAGATTGGCGCGCTCAAAAAAGCCAAAAATGTGGCCGTGTTGCAGAACAAGCGCTGGAATGAAATACTGGGCCGTATGATTTTAGACGGCGAGGAAAAAGGACTCAGCGAGGAATTTATTTTAAAGTTGTTCAAGGCCATCCACCAGGAGAGCATTGGGCATCAGGTGAAGGTAATCAATTCCTAGATTGCGGCCATCATGCAAGCAAAACTGCAATACCAATTTTCTGGAAAGGTTTGGCGTTATGCCGGAGCCGGCGGTTGGCATTTCATTTCGCTTCCAGAGCCGTTGTCGGTAGAAATCAGGAACCTGCTCAAGGCCGAAGAGGAAGGCTGGGGAAGATTGCCCGCCACCGCGAGGATTGGCGAAACCACCTGGTCCACGGCGATTTGGTTTGACAGCAAATCACAAACTTACCTGCTGCCCGTAAAAGCTGATATAAGAAAAAAGGAAAAGATAGCATCCGAAAATCCGGTCGAGGTGGTTTTGTGGGTGTAATGGCCGGTGACGCGAAATGCGTTGGTCAAACGAGTGTTCGGGTGGCTGCGTGAGGGATGGCAGCAAGGTGCCGCGCACCGCGTACAGCCCGACGGCAACGACAGCATGGGGAATCAGTAGGATTTGGATTGCCGGCACGCCAGAAAGAGGAAAGAGGAAAGAGGAAAGAGGAAAGAGGAAAGAGGAAAGAGGAAAGAGGAAAGGCCGCTGCCCTGCAAGAGACAAGAGTGTTTTGCTTCGCTAAGTACCGCCGACAAAAAAGAGCGTAGTTTTACGCCCAACCCGATGTCTTTTTTCTTTGTGCTTTCAACGCTTTGGTCTTTCTTCTTTTTTCTAATTTAAAACCCTAATTTTGCCGATCACAGTTTGTTCCGCTGCGCTCCATATCGTTCGGCTGCGCCTCGGGTCACCATTCACAATTCATTAATGACAGGAATCGTTTATAAATCTACCGGAAGCTGGTACACCGTAAAATCGGGGGAAGGCGCGTTTGTGGAATGTCGCATCAAGGGGAAATTCAGGATGAAGGGCATTAAGAGCACCAACCCGATTGCGGTGGGCGATGTGGTGGATTTTGAGCTCGACGAAACCTCGGATGCCGTGACCGGAACGATACACCACATCCACGATCGCAAGAATTATATTGTGCGCAAATCGGTGAATCTGTCACACCAGATGCACATCATCGCGTCTAATATTGACCAGGTTTTTTTATTGGTTACGATTAACAATCCGCCAACGACGACGACTTTTATTGACCGTTTTTTGGTGACTGCCGAAGCCTATGGTATAGAAGCGATCTTGGTGTTCAATAAAATCGACACCTATGACGAGCCGACTTTGGACGAGCAGTTGTACTTGCAGCACATTTATCAGGAGATTGGTTATAAATGCTTGCGTGTTTCGGCGGCAAAAGGCGATGGCGTGGCGCAGTTGAAGGAGATGATGCTGGGTAAGGTGAGTATGTTCTCTGGGCATTCGGGTGTGGGGAAATCGACACTTGTCAATGCGTTGGAGCCGAGCCTGGATTTAAAGACCACCGTAATCTCGGAGCAAAGCAAGCAAGGCCAACACACCACGACTTTTGCCGAAATGTATGATTTATCGTTTGAAGCCAAGATTATAGACACGCCCGGAATCAAGGGTTTTGGGATTGTGGATATGGAGAAGTACGAAATTGGCGGGTATTTCCCAGAGTTCTTTAAATTGCAGGACCAATGCAAATTCAACAACTGTTTGCACAAGGACGAACCCCATTGCGCGGTAAAGAAAGCGCTCGACGAAGACCAGATCGCGTGGTCGCGTTACAAAAGTTACCTTCAGATCTTAGAAGGCGATGACGAGCACTATCGGACCGATTTGTACAATGACGACCGTATTGCGAGTGATAAGACGAGGGAATGATATTCTGGCGTCAATTATCAATTATCAATTTTTCATTATCCATTATCCATCAGCCATTATGAAAGCAGTCATCCAACGCGTTTCCCAAGCCTCTGTAACCGTTGACGGAAAAGTAATCGCCGACATCCAAAAAGGACTTTTGGTTTTGCTAGGCATAGCCGCAGAAGACACGCAGGAAGACATCGATTGGCTGTCGCAGAAAATCACCAATCTGAGGATTTTTGGGGATGACGATGGCGTGATGAATGTGTCTGTCGCAGATTGCGAGGGCGATGTCATAGTGGTGAGCCAGTTTACGTTGCACGCGTCTACCAAAAAAGGCAACCGGCCATCGTATATCAATGCCGCCAGACCCGAGATTGCAATTCCTGTGTACGAGCGGTTTGTATCGAGGTTGGAGGCCGATTTGGGTAAAGAAATCCAAACCGGAGCATTTGGCGCCGACATGAAAGTGTTGCTTTTAAATGACGGTCCGGTCACGATTGTAATCGATACTAAAAATAAAGCTTGAAAATGTTAAGTATTTCTAAAAAAAATATATTTTTGGATGAAATACAAATAAATGAAGCCGCAATTTTTCTCGGTTCTGCTGTGCTTGTTTTTTCTTCAGGCATCTTCGCAAAAAGCCACTTATACTGTACAATCGATTCCCGACAGCCTCAAGCAGCATGCCAATGCGGTGGTACGGCTTTGCCAGACTGATATCACCATCAATTCGCAACGCAGCGTTGATATTGCAGAGAAACGCGTAGTGACTGTTTTAAACGAGCAAGGCCAAAACGCTATTGGCGCAGTGGCTTACTACAACAAGCGGTTTTCGGTCAATTCAATTGGCGCGGTGGTCTACGACGCTTTTGGCAACGAACTCAAAAAAATCAAGCGCAAGGATTTCAGGGACCAGAGCGTGTTTGACGGCATTTCCATTGCGCTCGACGGGCGATTACTGTTCCTCGATTATACCCCGACACAATATCCGTTTACGATTGTTTACGAGTGTGAAACGTCGACTTCCAATACCGCTTTTATCCCAGATTGGCAGCCGCTCGAGCATTATTTTGTGGGTGTTGAGAGAAGCACGCTCCATGTCACTTACCCACCAGATTTGGGATTCCACCAAAAGGAGTATCATTTTTCTGGATTTAAAATTGAAAAAACTGCAGACGAGGCTGGGAAACTTTCTTATACCGCAACGAACATCGCAGCGCAAAAGCGCGAAAGTTACAGTCCTGAGATTGGTGAAATGACTCCTAAAGTGGTCATGGCACTCGAATCATTTAGCCTCGAAGGGATTGACGGACACGCCAAAGACTGGAAAGAGTTTGGCCAATGGTACGCCACCAAAATACTTTCGGGAACTACAGACTTGCCCGAAGCGACCAAATCTAAGATTATTGCGCTTGTTGGCAATGAGCAGGATCCGATAGAAAAGGCGCGCATCGTTTACGACTATGTACAGCAAAAGTCACGTTATGTGAGCATCCAATTGGGTATTGGAGGTTGGAAACCGATGCTGGCCAGCGATGTAGATCGACTGGGTTACGGCGATTGCAAGGCACTCACCAATTACACCAAGGCGTTGCTTGAAGTGGTGGGCGTGCCTTCTTATAATACGATCCTTTACGGAACGCAGCGTGTCAAGAAAGACATCAATCCCGACGTAGTATCTGTTCAGGGGAATCATATGATGTTGGCCATTCCCGACGGCGCGGGCTATACCTGGCTTGAATGTACCAGTCAGGAT